>NC_015583.1:600000-900000 GCF_000253255.1 Novosphingobium sp. PP1Y
AGCGCCGCGCCGCCACCGGTGCTGGCGCCAAAGTAGCAGGGACGCAGGTCGCTTGTTTCGGGATGATCGCGGGTCCAGTCGGCAGCGCCGCTCAGGCGCTCGGCCAGCAGCGCGATGTCGAAGACGTTGCGGCGATCGTGTTCCTCCTCCGGCGTCAGCAGGTCGAGCAGTATCGTTGCCAGTCCATCATCGCGCAGTCGGGCCGCGACGTAATTGTTGCGCGGGCTGAGCCGGCCGCTGCCGCTGCCGTGCGCGAAGATGACGAGACCTCGCGCCCCTGCCGGTACGCCCAGGATAGCGGCTAGCGCATGCGGGCCGATCTGAACTTCCTTGAGCCCGGTTGAAGGGAGCGGCGCGATCATAGTCCGAAGGGCCAGGTTTCCGGCGCGCCGTGCGGGCGTTCATGCCCCAGGGGCGTGACCGCCCTGGTCTGTTCGAACCAGACGAAAGCGTCGAACTGGTCGGCCAGGATGGCTTCGAAATAGTGGCTCGCGCGCTCGGTCTCGGGACGATAGACGACCCCGATTGCCCGCTCGAGCAGGGTCTGGGACAGCATCTCGACAAGCCGCGGATCCTTGCGTCTGCGCCAATCGGTCAGACTGCGGGCATGACCCGTCCGGCGGAACGCGGCTTCCCAGCTATCGTCGCGCGCCGGGCGAACCTGCATCACACGCATGTCCGCACCCCAGTCCGAAGCCGCCGCGACGGTGCCGCGATCCGTGCCGAAACCGATCAGCACTGCCTCGTTGCCAAAGGCCGCCCGGCACAGTTCCCCGATGTTGAATTCGCCGTGCCAGCCCATCGCCGTCGCCGAAGCATTGCCGACATGCGAATTGTGCGCCCAGATCACGGCACGGGCGTCCTTGCGATGGGCCATCAGCCTGAGCAGCGTATCGAACATGTGCCGATCGCGTTGGTTCCAGCTTGCCGCGGAACCGCGATACATCGCGCGGTAGTATTGCTCGGCGGCGCGCACGATGCGCGCGTTCTGTTCTGCATCGAGAAAGGCCTCGCCGTCCTGTCGGATATAGTCCATCCGCTCGGCAAGCAGGCCTTCGAGCTGCGCGACCACCGCGTCCTCGCAGCCGTGCAGGGTCCCATGCTCTACCGCCCGGCCATAGTGCTGCGGTTCATCCTGCCAGGGCATGAGGCAGGCATATCGCCGGCGCGCCTCGGCCGCCGCGGCCTCGTTATGCGCATCGAGATAGGCAATCACGGCATGGATCGACTCGCCCAGCGAATAGACGTCGAGACCATAGAGGCCCGCCCGCTCCTTATCGGGAAGAGCTTCATTATGGCCGCGCAACCAGTCGGCGAAAGACAAGACTTCCTCATTGCGCCACATCCACGTCGGGAAGCGCACGAAGGGCTCGCCCTTGCGCGGGCGGGCGGCGCGGTGCCGGGCATAGGCATCGATCCGGGCCACGTCCGGCCAGTCGCCTTCGACCGCCACGATGTTGAAGCCATGCTTTTCGATCAGGCGCCGGGTAATCGCGGCGCGCGCGGCATAGAATTCATGAGTGCCATGCGTCGCTTCGCCCAGCAGCACAATCCGCGCATCGCCGAAACTTTCGAACGCATCGGCGAAGTGCGGCGCGTCGGGGCTCGGCAGTATCCGGGCCGCGCCGCGCAGGCCGTCCAGAAAGTCGGCCTCGTTCACCGTTATTCGGTTCTGGATCGTCATGGTGAGACTCCCAGCAAGCGTACGGTCTGGATAGGATCATGCGCCTGTCTCTTGCATTGATCCAGAGCAATCCGGCTGCAAAATGGGTTGGCGGCGCTGGCGCTTATCAGCGCATTGACGCCCCACCGGAGGCAAGTTCAATGACTTCTTCGGTAATCTGTTCCTGCCGCATGAGTCGCGCCCTGGCGGCAAGTTCGTCGCTGCGGCGGGCCACGTTTTCGCGCGCCGCGACCATGGCCTGCATGCGCGCCTCGTTCTCTGCTGCGAAAGAAAGGACAAGCGCTTCACAGATCTCGGCAAAAACGTATTCGTCGGCCAGCTGTGCAAGCAGCCTTTCCGGTGGCAGCTGAATTATCGGCGGCTGGGCCCTGGCGAGAGGGGCGAAGCGCGAAAAGTCGAAGGGCAGGAGCGGGCGGACTTGCACCGGGCTCTCGGGCTGCTGCGCGTCGGTCGCGGCGTGAACGAGCAGCACCTCGCTGACCTCGCCGTTCGCAATACGATCGAACAGGGCATCGGCGATGCGGTTGGCGAGTCCAGCGATCTCCTGCGCATGGGTCGCCATCGGGGCGGACCAGTTGACGGTAAGCACGCGTTCCGACGCGGCCGAAGCAGCGTGACTGCCGACGAGGAGAAGTTCGCAGCTCGGAGTTCGGCTCGACCTTGTCAGCGGGGTAAGGGCATCGAGAAGTCGGCCGTTGAAATTGCCGACGAACCCCTGCTCCGCGCCGATTGCCAGAACGATGGATTTCCGGTTCCCTCCTTTCGCGGCATTGGCCGGCGCCTGGGGGACAAGCGCAAGCGCCTGGGCAATCGCCTCGCCGATTGTCCGGGCATAAGTCTGGATACCGGGAAGCCTTGCCTTGGCTTCGCGCAAGCGAGCCGCGGCAATGGCGCGCACGGCGCCGATGACGGATGAGAGCTGGTGAACGCTTTCGATCCGCGCTTCGACTTCGGCAAGCCGCTCAGCCATGGTCCTGTGCCTTGTCGGCCAATGCACCGACGATGTCCGCAAGGCGGGTCAGGTCGGCATCATCGATCTCGGAATTGGCGTTGATCCTGTCGACCAGATCGCGGGCGCCGCAGGCCAGTGCACGATCCACCCGGCTCTGCAAGGCGGGGATCGTCTCGGGCGCCGCTGTATCGAGTTTTCCGGCATTGAGAGCGGCAAGCAGCGCCACTTGCGCTGCGCCCGACAGGCCCGCGAAGCGGTCCTGTGTGAGAACCGCGCGAATGCGCTCGCCGCGTATGAGAATCGGCTTGAAGCGCTGGTCCGACATTCCGCCGAAGCGGGTAAACATCTCCAGTTCAAGGAACTGGGCATAGTCGAGCCTGATCCGTCCCGAGACCTGTCGCAGCGCGCGGCGCTGTGCCTTGCCGCCCACGCGGCTGACGCTCAGGCCAACGTCGACGGCGGGGCGCTGATTGGCCGCGAACAGGTTCGTGCTGAGGACGATCTGCCCGTCGGTGATCGAAATGAGGTTGGTCGGGATATAGGCTGAAAGATTGCCTGCATCGGTCTCCGCAATCGGCAGGGCCGTGAGCGAGCCGCCGCGAAGCGCAGGCGAGAGATGCGCCGCGCGTTCCAGCAGCCGAGCGTGCAGGTAGAAGACGTCGCCGGGATAAGCCTCGCGGCCGGGAGGCTCACGCGTCAGCAGGGCCAGTTCGCGGTGCGTAGCGGCGTGCTTGGTCAGGTCGTCGATGACGATCAGCGCGTCCTGTCCCCGGTCGCGGAAATATTCGGCCATGGTCATACCGGCGAAGGGCGCGATCCACTGCATGCCGGGACTGGCCGCGGCAGAGGCGAGCACGAAGATGCAGCGTTCCTGCGCGCCGTGGACTTTCACCGCCTCGATCACCCGCTCGATCGCCGTCGCGCGCTGGCCGACCGCGACATAGACGCACACCACGCCGGAATTCTTCTGGTTGACGATGGCGTCGACGGCGATGGAGGTTTTTCCCGTCGCCCGGTCGCCGATGATCAATTCGCGCTGCCCGCGGCCCAATGCGAAGAGGGAGTCGACCACCAGGACGCCGGTCTCGACGGGCTGCGACACAAGGTCGCGCTCGATGATCGCCGGGGCCGGGCGCTCGACCGGCCAATGATCGGCCGGGGCGATGGCATCGCCTTCGTCCAGCGGGCGGCCGAGCGGGTCGACGATCCGGCCAAGCAGATCCGGCCCCACCGGCACCCGGACGACATCGCCCGTTCCCGACACGCGCGTGCCTGCCTCTATGCCTGTCAGGTCATCGAACAGGACGGCGCTGATCGCGTCTTCGTCGAGGGCAAGGGCGAGCCCGGTCTGCCCGCCCTCGAAATGAAGCAGTTCGTTGAGGCGGACTTCAGGCAGGCCCTGGATCCGGGCAATGCCGTCGGCGACATGGGTGACCCGGCCGAAGGTTTCGGCCTTTGCGGACAAGGCAATCCCGGCAAGTCGTTCGCGCTGGCGCGCTAGCCAGTCGTGCGCAAGCGGATCGTCGGCTGCCGCGCCGCCGGGTCGGGATGGCCTAGTGCCGGTCATGGTCATCCAGTCCGTCCAGCACATGGCTCAGGTCTGACCGCAGCGAATTCTCGATAGCGGCCATGTCCGTTTCCAGGGCAAGGCCGCCAATAAGTTCGGGGTCCACCACCGTGTCGAATTCGACCTCCCGGCCCAATGCGCGCGTTAGGGCCGCGTGCAGCGCTTCGCGGTCATCCGGCGAAGGCGTGCGCGAGAGGCTGACGGTGATCGGCTTGCCTTGCGGCCCGATCCGCTCGCGCACTTCGGCAGGCAGCGAGGCGAGGGCATGTTCGAAGCCGCCGAGAAACCCGGTGAGGGGGATCTGCTTTGCCGGGCCTTGCAGCAGCCTTGCGGCGATTTCCGTCGCCAGCCGGCTGGCATCGCGTTCTACCTGCTCGGCTGCTTGCGCGCGCAAGTGCGTGCTCGCGTTCTTCGCGTCCTCTTCGATGCGGTGGGCATCCTTGCGGGCGGCCTCGACAATTGCGGTGCGGGTGGCCTCCGCCTCGGCCTGTGCGTCCTTGATCAGTTGCTGCTTCTGGCTTTCCAGCGCGCCGCGCTCGCGCTGCGTCCCTGCAAGGTCCTCTGCCGCCTTCGCACGTTTTGCTTCGGCGTCGCCTAGCAGCTTTGCCGCCGCTTGCTGGCGCTGGGCCACAATGCGCGCCATCGGCCGGAACAGGAAGCGTCCCAGCAGCCACAGGAGCACCAGCAGATTGACGGTCTGCAGGCCCAGTGTCCACCAGTCGAGGTGCATCAGTTCACTTCACGAAGGGATTGGCGAAGAGTACGAGCAAGGCGACCACGAGACAATAGATCGCCATCGTCTCGATCATGGCGAGGCCGACGAAAAGCGTGCGGGAAATGGTGCCCGCTGCATCGGGCTGGCGCGCTATGGCGTCCATGGCCGCCGCGACTGCGCGGCCTTCGCCAAGCCCCGGACCAATCGCTCCGAACGATACGGCGATGGTGGCTGAAAGGATGCTGATTTCCTCAATCGTCATGCACATCTCCCTGGCTGGTCGTTGGATTTCTGGATGGGGAGCCCTCGCTGATCGCGGCGCCGATGAAGACTGCGGCGAGAATGGCGAAGATGTAGGCCTGCACGGCGCCCGTCAGCAGATCGAGCGCCATGAGTGGGATAGGCACGAAGAGGCCGGCAAGCGAAAGGATGATGCCGATCACGAAGACCCCGCTCATGACATTGCCGAACAGGCGGATGATCAGGGAAAACGTGCGCGTCAGTTGCTCGATGATGTTGAGCGGTATCATGATCCAGCTGGGCTGCGCGAACGTCCTGAGATAGCCGCCAGGGCCGTTGACCCGCACGCCGTGAAAGAGCGTGGCGGCCAGCACGATCAGTGCCAGCGCGGCGTCGGTCTCCAGATGGGCTGTCGCCGGTTCGACGCCGGGGAGCAGGCCGGACCAGTTGGCAATCAGGATGAACAGTGCGATCGTGCCGATCAGGGCGCGGTAGGGCGCCGGATCGGACTGCATGACTTCGCGAACCTGATGGTCGATGGCACCGGTTACCAGTTCTGCGGCCGCCTGCAGCTTTCCGGGGCGCAGTGCAAGGCGGCGGGTCAGCAGGACCGAGCCGAGCGTCATGACCGCCATGATCGCCCAGGTCGCGATGACCGGCTGGGTGATCGGCACGGGCCCGATGTGGAAGACCGGCTCGATGGCAAGTGGAGAGGCGTTCACGGCGTTTCCTCCTTGCCAACCCTTCGCATGACCAACCTGCGTCCGACGAGAACTCCGGCCGCGCCGCCCAGCAGGCAGCCCGCGCCGACCCGCGCCATGACGTAGAGCGCGGCGGCCAGCACGGTCATCCGGGCAAGCTGGAGCAGGGCGGTGCGAATGGCCCTGCCTTGCAGGTAATCGCCGCTGACCTGCAGCAGCGAGCGGAAATGGATCAGGCCGAGCAGCAATCCCACTGCGAAACCGGCCAGAGCCTCAAGAGCGATCGGGGCCAGCTGCATCATCCGATGCGTCCATGCATCCAGCGCCAGGCAGACCAGAAGCCAAGGGCTGCGCCCAGCATCAGGAAAGCGGCGGAAAAGACGATCCCGGTGGCCAGGTGCCGGTCGATCCAGCGGCCGACGAACAGGGCGAAAAGCATGGGCAGGACGATCATCCAACCCAGCACGCCAATCTGGCCCAGTCGCGCGCCGAGCGAGGGTTCGGGCACATCCTTGCCAAGGCGGGCGCGTCGTTCCTCCGTGCGCGCGGCTTCGGCCAGGCGGTCGTCGGGCGGGTCCGCGGTCATGGCACCTCTCCTTCGAGGATGGCGCGCAGCGGATCGCAGCTACCCGGGCGCAGATAGCGCATGAGCTGGCGAACCGCGCGTGCATGAAGCTGCGTCTGTGCGACCCGCGCCTTGCGCTCCGCCTCGCTTTGGCTTTCGCGCATGGCGGCAACTTGCGCTTCCAATCTGTCGAGCCGCTCGCTGCAAAAGGCTTCGCGGCAGGCAATGGCAAGGTGCCTGCCGCCGCTCAGCGTGAGGACGCCGCCGCGTACCGCGCAATAACGCATGGTTCCATCGGCCTCGCACCAGCGCACGACCGAGGCGGGCAGCGCCGTCAGGAGATCGGCATGGCCCGGCCGCAATCCGAAGCTGCCGCTCTCGTCCATTGCCCGCACCGAGCGCACACCCTCGACCGAAACCACCGAGGCTTCAGGCGTCGCGATGGAGAGGTGGAGCCCGTCGTTCATGCGGCGGCCTCCCTTGCGGCGGATTCCTTCGCCCGGGCTTCCTCGAGCGCGCCGATCATGAACAGGGCGCTTTCCGGCCAGTCGTCGCATTCGCCATCGAGGATCGCCCGGCAGCCGGCGATGGTGTCTTCCAGCTTCACCGATTTGCCGGGGGTGCCGGAGAATGCCTCCGTCACTGTGAAGGGCTGCGTCAGGAACCGCTGCAGCTTGCGCGCTCGCCCGACGATGCGGCGGTCCTCGCTGCCCAGTTCCTCCATTCCGAGCAGGGCGATGACGTCCTGCAGCTCGCGGTAATGCTCGATCGCCCGGCGAACCTCGATGGCGACGCGGGCATGTTCATTTCCGACGATGGCAGGGTCGAGGAGGACCGAGGACGAAGCGATGGGATCCATGGCCGGATACATGCCCTCTGCAGCCATCGAGCGCGACAGGACGACCATGGAATCGACATGGGCGGCAATCGTGGTGACGGCCGGGTCGGTGAAATCGTCGGCAGGGACATAGACGGCCTGAATGGCCGTGACGGCGGCCTCGCCGACCGAAGCGATGCGTTCCTGCAGCGCGGCCACTTCGCTGGCCAGCGTCGGCTGGTAGCCCACGCGAGAGGGCAGGCGGCCCAGCAGGCCGGACACTTCTGCGCCCGCCTGGACGAAGCGGAACACGTTGTCCATGAGCAGCAAGACGTTGCGGTGTTCCTCGTCGCGGAAATGCTCGGCGATGGTAAGTGCGGTCATCGGCACGCGCCAGCGTGCGCCGGACGGCTCGTTCATCTGCCCGTAGACGAGGACGGTGCGCTCCAGAACGCCGGACTCGCGCATGTCGAGCAACATCTCGTGGCCTTCGCGCGAACGCTCGCCGACGCCTGCGAAGACCGAGATGCCCTGATAGCCGCTGACCATGGCGTGGATCAGTTCCATGACCAGAACGGTCTTTCCCACGCCGGCCCCGCCGAACATCGCCGCCTTGCCGCCGTGGGAAAGCGGGGTCAGCAGGTCGATCGCCTTGATCCCGGTCAGGAACAGCTCTGTCGATGGGCCCTGGATCGCTATCGGCGGAGGGGGGCGGTGGATCGGACGGCGCGGCGTGGCAGGCGGTATCGCCGGTCCGTCATCGCCGGGGTTTCCGACCACGTCGATGAGCCGGCCCAGCACGGCCTGTCCGACCGGAGCGGTAAGCGGACCGCCAAGGGACTTTGTGCGCTCTCCGCGCCTGAGGCCGGCAGTCGCCTGCAGGGCAATGCAGCGTACCGTGCGCACATCGAGGTGGGCCTGCACTTCGGCGATGATGCTGGTCCCGCCGGTCTCTTCGATCAGCACGGCCTCTTCGATCGCGGGGAGCTTGCCCGGCTGGAAACGGACATCGACCACAGCCCCGCGAACCGCCACGACCGCGCCATCGCTGTGCTCGGTACGATCCGGTACTGCCATCGAAGGTCACCTCCGAGACTGGTCAGGGCGCCGCTTGGCCCGAGACCGAAAGGCCGCTGCCGCGACAGGCTGGGCACAGGATGGCGCAAACTGCTCCAAAAGCACAGCCTTTCCGCCATCTGCTGTAAAGGCTATGTCCGGGACCGGGCGGGCGATCCATGATCCAGCGCAATTACGCAGCCGATTGCACGTGGCAGGCATGGGAGAGGCCCGTATGAGAGGAGAGCCAGCCCATGGCCGACGAAGACACGCTATCGCTCCGTTTCCATGGTGCAGCCGGGACCGTCACCGGATCGTGCATGGAATTCCAGCTTGGCGGACGGCACCTGCTGGTCGACTGCGGCATGTTTCAGGGCTCGCGCAGTCTCGAAGCGCTCAACCACGGGTCCTTCGATTTCGACATCGACAAGATCGATGCCGTGGTCCTCACTCATGCGCATATCGATCACTGCGGGTTGTTGCCCAAGCTTGTCGCACAGGGCTGGAAGGGAAAGATCTGGTGTACACAGGCAACCTCCGATCTGCTGGAATACATGCTGGGCGATGCCGGGCGCATCCAGGAAAGCGAGGCGGAGAGGCATAACCGCAGGCGCGACCGGGCGGGCGAGGAGCGCTTCGTGCCGATCTATACTGCGGAAGATGCCCTGAAGGCCTGGCGCATGTCAGAGCCGGTCGAGCGCGAAGAGTGGTTCGAGCCGGTGCCCGGATTTCGTGCCCGCCTGTGGAATGCCGGCCATATCCTTGGTTCTGCTTCGGTCGAACTGATGGTCGGCGGCGTACACATTCTGTGTTCGGGAGATCTCGGCCCCGAGCACAAGGCCTTCCATCCCGATCCGGAAGCGCCGGCGCAGTTCGACTACGTCATTTGCGAATCCACTTACGGCGACCGCGCGCGCCAGAAGCTGACAATGGCGCAGCGCCGCAGCCAGCTCGAGCGCGAGATCAAGGATGCCATTGCACGCGGCGGCAACCTCGTGATCCCGACTTTCGCGCTGGAACGCACGCAGGAACTGCTGCTCGACATTGCGCGCCTTGCCGATGCCAACCGTATTCCCAATGTGCCGGTCTTCGTCGATTCGCCGCTGGCAAGCCGGGCGACCAAGGTCTTTGCAGCCCATGCCGATGAACTGGAAGACATCTGCGGCGACGACATCTTCCATCATCCCGCGATCCACTACGTCGAGGATGTGAAGGAATCGATGCGGATCAACACGCTGTCGGGGGCGATCATCATGGCCGCCTCGGGCATGTGCGAGGCAGGCCGCATCCGCCATCATCTCAAGCACAACCTGCACAGGCGCGAATCGACGGTCCTGTTCGTGGGCTTCCAGGCGCAGGGCACGTTGGGCCGTGTCATCCTGGAGGGAGCGAAGCGGGTGCGCATTTCGGGTGAGGACATCAATGTGCGCGCGCAGATCAGGCGCATCGATTCCTATTCTGCCCATGCCGACCGCGACGAGCTGCTGGCCTGGATCGCGGCGCGGCGGCCCATAGTCGGCAGCCTGTTCCTGAGCCATGGCGAGAGCGAGGCGATCGCGTCGCTCAAGGCGCAGGTGGAAAAGGACGACCCGAAGCTGCGCGTGATCAAGCCGCAGATTGGCGAGGTCTATGCGCTGGGCGCAGGCGAACTGGCGCGGCGTACGCAGACCGGCCGGCTCGATCTGGAGCAGATGGCCGGCACCGACTGGCAGAACGAATACGCGGACTTCGTATCGAACCTCAAGGCGCATCTGGGCAAGATCCGCGACGAAAAGGCGCGCAAGCAGGCGCTCGGCGACATGCGTCGTGTTCTCGACAGTTACAACGAGGCGCGCGAACGGCAAAAGCGCCGCCACGCGCCGGGCGATAACGATCAGGTCTGAAGCAGGCCCGAGGACTTGAGGGCATCGGCGAGGAGCGGCGCCAGCGTCGGTCCGCAAGTCGGGCCGGGAATGCTGTCGGTCGAGACGATGCGCGCGATCCCGCTGGCTGTCATGCGGGCAAGGTCTTCGCTACTGGCGAGGCAATGCGTTGCCAGCGCCTCGATGCGCTGCGCGCCGGCTTTGCGTAGGGCACCTGCTGCGGCGATCAGCGTCTCTCCGCTGGAAATGACGTCGTCCACCAGGATCGCACTGCGCCCTTTCGCCTTCTCGATCCCGGCAATGGAAAGCGCGACCTTGCGATCGCCGAAGCGCTCCTTGCTGCCGAGCAGCATGTCGAGGCCGAGCGGCCGGGCGATGCTCTCGATCCACTGACGCGCTTCGCTGTCGGGTCCGACGATGACCGGGTCTTGCCCGGCCTCTATCGCGCTGGCCAGAACCGGGGCGGCCGAGAGGGCTATCGCGGGAATGCCCGGCACGGCTTGGGCCAGGGTGGCCACGCGATGAAGGTGCGGGTCGACGGTGACGATGCCGTCGAAATGCGCGGCGATGAGCTGCCCGATGACGCGCTGGCTTACCGCTTCGCCCGGTTTGAAGGCCATGTCCTGGCGCATGTAGGCGAGATAGGGCGCGACCAGTACCACGCGCCGCGCGCCGCCGTCGCGCGCTGCCGATGCGGCAAGGATCAGTTCGATGAGCTTGGCGTTGGGGTCGTTCAGCGAGCGGTGAAGAATGACCGTCGGCGCGCTTCGCGGCACCTGCACGAGGCTTTCGAGGTCGGGGAAGCGGTGCACACCGACCTTGTCGCAAGGCAGTCCCAATTGCGCCGCCAGCGCTTGCGCGCTGGACAGGGAATGCGCAAAGCCGAGGACGAGGGCGTTCAACGCAGGACCTCGTAGCCGCTGTCCTCGCCAGCCAGATCGCGGGCAAAGCCCAGGCCCGTCTCGGACTGGGCATGGATACGATAGAGCGCTTCTCCCTTGCGGACCTGTTCGCCGACCTTGTGCAGCAGGTCGATGCCTGCGCCCTTGTCCATCGGCGCCCCGGCAAGGCGGGCGATGCGAGCGATCACGTGGCAATCGATCATGCTGATGCGACCATCGAGCGGCGCGCAGACTTCATGCGTGAATTGCCCAGGCGCGAATTTCTCGGTCTGCGGGCCCTGCGCAGCGATCAGCCGTTCCATGGCCTGCAAAGCGGCGCCGGACGCCAGCATTTCCATCGCCCTGGCAAAGCCTCTTCCGCCCTTGAGTTCGGGATCGAAATCAAGAATGTGCCCGGCCAGCAGCAGCGCCCGGTCGCGCAGGTCTTCGGGCGCATCGGAATCGTTGCGCAGCACCGCCATGACGTCGCGTGCCTCCAGCACCGGACCGATCCCGCGTCCGATCGGCTGGGAACCGTCGGTGATGACGACGTCGATCTCGATGCCCAACTTGCCTGCGACATATTCGAAAAGCTTGCGCAGGCGCACGGCTTCGCTTTGCGAGCGGACCTTGGCGGTCGGCCCTACCGGGATGTCGAGCACGAGATGGGTCGATCCTGCCGCCAGTTTCTTGGAGAGGATCGAGGCGACCATCTGTTCGAAGGTATCGATGCGCAGCGGGCGCTCGACGGAGATCAGGATGTCGTCGGCGGGTGAAAGATTGACCTGGCCGCCCCAGGCCAGGACGGCATGTTCCTTCGACACGATCGCCTGCATGTCCCTCGCGCACAAATTGACATTGGCGAGCACTTCCATCGTGTCGGCGGTACCCGAGGGCGAGGTGATCGCGCGCGAAGACGTCTTGGGCATGATCAGGCCGTGCGCGGCCACGATCGGCACGACGATCATCGAAGTGCGGTTGCCGGGAATGCCGCCGATACAATGCTTGTCGACCACCAGCGGCGATTTCCAGTCGAGCTTCTCCCCCACGTCGGCCATGGCGCGCGTGATCGACAGCGTTTCCTGCGTGCTCATGAAGCCGGCGCAGGCCACGAGGTAGGCGCCGATTTCCATGGGCGAATAGCGATGGGCGGCGATGTCGCGCACGATGGCAACGATTTCGCTGTCTTCCAGCGTATCCCCGTCGATCTTGCGGCGCACGAATTCGAGGCTGACCGGCGGGCGGGCCTGTTCGATCACGACTTCGGCGCCTTCGGGCAGGCCGAGCCGGCGGAAGGCCTGTTCTCCCAGTCCGATCTCGCCCGCCGTGATCCAGGCGCTTTCGTCGACGACTGCGAGCGTGGCGAGGATTTCCGAGGTATCGCTGCTGATCCGGATCTTGCGCAGGGCCTGGAACTGCTCAGCCGAGTAGCCATTGCCGTGACGCAGCAGGAAAGCGGTGTTCTCGGGGTGAGTGTCGATGGCCAGGCGTTTTATCTTTAGCATCCACGACGACCTTGCATTGCCTTTGCACGTTCTGGCCCCGGTGGGTGCGGAATGCAATTCTGCTCTACCCTACAGTCGCTTGGCCCGGTCGCTGCAGTCTGCTGAAGTAAAGGGATGCCGAGGCGCAATACCCTGGGATCGCAATCCTACTAGGACTTTCGATAGGTGTGAGTCGCGTCGAGAACTGGAGACTGCAGCCTGCGCGGGTAGTATTGTCTGCAGGATAGAACATACCGGGAGAATGAAGATGTCGAGGATTCGGCTGCTTGAGCTTTCAGAGATGGATCCGGAAATGGCGGAGATCGCCACCAACATGCAAGAGATGGTCGGCGATGGAACGGCCATGCGAGCAGTGGCCCACCGCCCCGATATCGTGAAGGCTTTCGGTGCCTTCTATGCCCAATTGCAGATGCAGGGACTGCTCAGCCGCAAGCTCGTCGAACTGGTCCGGCTTGCGATCGCGCAGATCAACCAGTGCGCGAATTGCCTGCAGTCGCGGTATCAGGATTCGATCGAGGAAGGCCTGACCGAGGAACTGATCGCGGCGCTGCCCGGGGTTGAGACTTCGCCGCTCTTCTCCGAACGGGAGCGTGCGGCCATCGTGTTCGCGCAAAAGATGGCCTTCAACCACTTCGACGTCGGCGATGACGATTTCATCAGGCTGCACCAGCATTTTAGTGAGGAAGAAATCGTCGAGCTTTGCTTCGATGTCGCCCAGTTCATCGGGATCGGTCGCATGTTCGCGGTGCTTGACGCCACCAATACGGCCTGCGCCATTCCGGCGATGGCCGCGGAATGAGCCAGAGTTACCAACTGGCTAAGGCGGGTCTTTATTTCAGCGCCGCACGCGGTGGGGAAGAGGGCCTGCCGGCGGAAATGAAGGAGGCCGCGGCGGCGCTGCTGGCCGATCTGCCGCCCGGAACCGACTTGCGCATAGGGCGAAGGCTCACCGGCTACGATCCGCTTCCTCACGAAGTGCTGATGGCGGACAGTCCGGCCCCGTTCGATTATGTCTTCGAGGCCAGCGGCGCTGGCGACGCGGCGGCAGAGCCCTTGCAGGTCGCGATTGCAGGTATGGCGCGCGTTCTGGGCGATCGCATCGACAGGCAGACGGCCGCCGTTTTCGCCGGAACCGAAATCACGATCACGGCCGGTGACGGGCCTGTTTTCGTCGTCATGCCGCTACGCCGTGTTCCCTCGCTCAGCCATGACGACTTCATGGACCAATGGTTCGGTCGCCATGCCGCACTTGGCGAGAAGGTGGAGGGCGTGCGCTATCGCCAGAACCATGTCGATGCGACAGCGACGGCGGATCTGGCCGGGCGGGTCGGTTTGTCCTTCCCGCCGATGGATGGTCTCACCGAGTCGTACTTCGACGTACTGGATGGCGCGCTCGCGCTTCTCAGCCGCGAGGATGTGGCGGTTGGGGCGATCGAAGACGAAAAGCGCTTCATTCATCACCCCACATCCCAGTTCGCGCTCTACGAGACGCTCTGGCGATCGTGACCGGGAATGCGGGCGCATGGTCTGCATGCGCCCATAGCCCTTCTTGATCGCCATCAATGCCGCGCGGCGTGAAGCCGGCCACGAGAAGGACCGGATCGGCCAAGGGTGATGCAGCGGTGAAAAGACGCCTACTTCCAGGCAAAGAGCAGGCGGCCCTCGCCCAGATGGCCGAGCACTTCGTTGATGTCGTGAACCGGCACCGAGAAGCATCCCAGGCTGCGTCCGATCCTGCCGCTGAGGCGCGCCATATGCGGGTTCACATAGTCGGCCCCGTGCATCACGATGGCGCGACTGGCCGCATTGCTGTTGTCCGGGTCGAGCCCGACGAGACGGCCCGAGCGTCCGTGCTTCCCGTAATAGGTGGAGGCCGTCAGGAAGCTGCCGCGGGACGAGGCATTGGAACCCGGCCGATTGGAGAACCGCTCGAGGAATCCGCTGTTGCCCGGGTCGGAGCCGCGCCCGTGCGCGACAAAGTACGTCTGCAGTATCCGACCGCTGGACAAGTCGACGATCTGGAAGCGCGGGTTGCGCGAAGGCTGCGAAAAATCGACGAGTCCGACCACGTCGCGGTGGCGGATTCGGGATGCATGGGCATCAAGAGCGGCCTTTGCCTGTGGCAGCAGGTCTGGTTCTTCCGTAGATCGGACCGCGGCGAAAGCGCGCGGCGCGACCAGCCCCGCAGTACCCACAAGAGCGCCGCCAATGATATGGCGCCGACTGAGAGTCATGATGTGGAAATCCTCGATACCGTTGTTCATGACGTAAGGTCATCGGGCGTCAATTTCAAACCGTTCATCGCGATTGCGGCTCTCCTTCGGTCAATACCGGTTGTATTCACGGCATTCTTTTTGACGCCAGGCGCCGCGCGCGCGCAGGACCCGGTCGATTGGACGCCCGCCACGCTGGCAAGGCTCGAGGTTTGGGTGGCGCGGGCTCGGGAAGATGCGCTGCCGGTTCTCGACACCGGCCCCTTGCAGAAGGCGCAGGCCCGAGGTGACGCTCATGCCGTGTCGCAGGCTGCAACGGCCCTCGCCCTGGACCTGGCGCGTATGCAGCTGCTCGGGGCGGCTGGCGCGGGTCAGCGTGCAGGCTGGCACATCGTCGATACCGACGGGGCCGTCGACTTGCATGAACGGCTGGCTCGCGCGGTGTCGCTCGATGTCCTGGATTCCTTTTTTTCGGGGCTGCAGCCGCACAGCGACCAATACGCGGCCCTGCGCCGGGCCTATGCCAGCGAGGCCGATCCGGAACGCCGCCTGACCCTTGCGCGCAACATGGAACGTTGGCGCTGGATGCCCCAGTCGCTCGGGTCCGATTACGTGCTTGTCAATGCAGCCGCGTTCGAAGCCGAGTTGTGGCGTCAAGACCGCCGGGAGGGCACATGGCCGGTGATCGTCGGCAAGCGCTCGACGCCAACCCCGGTGTTCTCCGCCAGGATAACCGGCGTGATCCTCAATCCCTGGTGGGTGGTGCCCGCCAGCATCGTGCGCGAGAAGCATGGCGTATTTCCTGCTCGCCTCGGCTACGTTCGAAGCGGCGGGCAGGTCCGCCAGAAGCCGGGGCCGGGCAATGCCTTGGGGGAAATGAAGCTCGACATGCCCAATTCCTTCTCCGTCTATATTCACGATACGCCCAGCAAGGATCTTTTCGCAAAAGACGTGCGCGCATTCAGCCACGGCTGCATTCGTATAGGCGATGCCCTCGGCTTCGCAGCGAAGGTGCTTGGCGGCGAACACGATCGAGAGAAGGTCGATACCATCGTCGCCAAGCAAGAGACGACGCGCCTGACTCTCGAAAAGGCGCTGCCGGTCTACATCACGTACTTCACAGCGGGCACCGATGCAGAGGGCCGGCTCCGATTCTATCCCGATCTCTACAAGCGCGACCGTCGCACCGGCGATCCGAACTCGGGAGGGAATGCCTGCAATGGCTGAGTAGGGAGGGGCGCTTGCGTCTCTTTTCGAAGCGGGCCGAGGTTGTTCACCGTACGCGCATGCGTTCGATGATCTCGATCAAGGGGCCATCCTGGTTTGTCTGACATGATACTGCGGGTCACATTTCCCGCCAAAGCCGGTATATTGGGTTCCGGGCAATAGACGTTCCCGAAAGGAGATCATGGACGGCCAGGCCTCAGGTTCGATGCGAAGGGGCCTGCCAAGCGAGGTGGCAGCAGCGCGCCTTCGCGAAGAAGGCCCAAATGCCCTGCCGGGCGCGCGCAGCCGCTCTCCCTTGCGCATCGTACGTGACGTGCTGCGTGAGCCGATGTTGCTGCTGCTGCTTGCGGCGGGCGGAATCTACCTGCTGCTTGGCGATCTTCACGAGGCGCTAATCCTGCTCGCCTTCGCCGGGCTCACCGTCGTCATTGCCATCGTTCAGGAAGCCAGGACGGAAAGGGCAATCGATTCCCTGCGCGACCTCAGCATGCCGCAGGCATTGGTCATTCGCGATGGCCACAGGCAGCGAATACCCTCGCGCGAAGTGGTGCGCGGTGACCTGATGGTTGTCGGGGAAGGAGAACGGGTCGCTGCAGACGGCTGGGTCATCGAAGGCTCTGGACTGCAGGCCGACGAGTCTTTGCTGACCGGTGAATCTGTACCGGTCGCCAAGCCGCCTCTGGAGGGCGAGCCTGCCGCGCAGCCGCCCCGTCCGGGAGGTGAGGACCTGCCTTATCTTTTTGCGGGCACTCTCGCCGTTCGCGGGGCAGGGACGGTCGAAGTGGCTGCAACCGGGCTGCACAGCGAAATCGGAAGGATCGGTCAGTCTCTGGTCTCGCTGGAAACCGAAGTGCCCCATCTTACTCTTCAGACGAAGCGGCTGGTGCGCTGGCTGGCCGTGCTCGGCCTTGGCGTGAGTGTCCTTGCCATCCTGCTTTACGGCCTGCTGCGGGGAGGCTGGCTGGAAGCCTTCCTTTCAGGCATCGCGATCGCCATGTCGCTCCTGCCGGAGGAGCTTCCGGTCGTCCTCACCCTGTTCATGACGATGGGCGCCTTTCGCATGGCGCAAAGGCGCGTGCTGGCACGCCGGGGCAGTGCGATCGAGACGTTGGGCGCCGCCACTGTCCTTTGCACCGACAAGACGGGTACGCTCACCCAGAACCGCATGGCGATTGCCGAGTTGCGGCTGCCCGACGGTTCGGTGCAGCGGCTCGATGGCGAAAACGACACGCTCGGGCCTACGTTCGCCAAACTGGCGGCCCTTGGGATCTCGGCGTGCCTGGAAGAGCCGTTCGATCCGATGGAACAGGCGTTCCACGCGCTTGACGACGAATTTCCCGAGCGTGAGCTCAAGCTTCGCAAGCGCAATGGCTGGCACCTGCGCCGGCAATATCCGCTCTCCTCACAGCTCCTGGCGATGGCGAATGTGTGGACCAACGGGACGACATCCGACGGGATCGTCGCCGCGAAGGGTGCGCCCGAGGCTATTGCGCAGCTATGCGGCATGACGGATGACGACCGCGCTACCCTGGAAGCGGACGCCGCGCAGATGGCTTGCAAGGGGCTGCGGGTCCTGGGCATTGCCGAGGCCCGTTGGCAAGGTGGGAGCCTGCCGGACCACCAGAGCGGGTTCGCATTCACCTTTCGCGGTCTCGTCGGCCTTGCCGATCCGATCCGCGCCTCGGTCCCGCCGGCAGTCACGCAGTTGCAGGAGGCCGGCATCCGCCTTGTGATGATCACCGGTGACTACCCTGCGACAGCGCGCGCCATTGCCCGGCAGGCCGGCATCGTCGAAGGCGATGTCCTGAGCGGGGATGAGATTGCGCGTCTGGATGATGCCGAGCTGGTGCGCCGTGTCGGAAGCGTCGCTGTCTTTGCGCGGGTGATGCCCGACCAGAAACTGCGGATCGTGCGGGCGCTCAAGGCAATGGGCGAAGTCGTCGCAATGACCGGGGACGGCGTGAACGACGCGCCTTCTCTCAAGGCTGCGCACATCGGCATCGCGATGGGCCAGCGGGGAACGGATGTCGCCAGGGAAGCTTCATCGGTCGTCCTGCTCGACGACGATTTCGGCTCGATCGTTACCGCGGTCCGGCTTGGCCGGCGCATCTACGACAACTTGCGCAAGGCCGTTGGCTTCATTTTTGCGGTCCACATTCCCATCGGTGGCCTTGCCATTTTCCCGCTTCTGGCAGGCTGGCCCTTGATCCTGGGGCCGGTGCATATCGCCCTGCTCGAAATGGTCATCGATCCAGTCTGTTCGCTGGCCTTCGAGGCAGAGCCCGAGGAACCCGACGTCATGCGTCGGCCGCCCCGGGCGCCGGAGAGCCCGCTGATCTCGCGAAGCCTGCTGGGCTGGTCGCTTATGCAGGGCTTCCTCGTATTGGCCGCGTTGCTGCTGCTTTCCGGCTGGGCAAATCATGGCGCCATTCCGGCAGATGCCGCGCGGACGACGAGCTTTGCCGGTCTCATCGTCGCGGTACTTGCACTCGTGCTGGCCAATCGCTCGTTCCGCTCGCTGGCACCGGGCGGCAAGGTCGAACACAACCTGCCACTTGCAATCATCATGGGGCTGGTGGTCGGGGTATTCTCGGCGGTTTTCCTTTCTCCCACCGTGGCTTCGCTTCTCGGCTTTTCGGTCCTTCAGCCCGTTGGCATGCAGGCGGTCGGGATCACCGCGCTGTTTCTTGGCGGAGCCTTGTTGCTCGCAAAACTGCGGTTCGGCCGGGTCTTGACCAACTGAAGGTGCCGGGTTCAGTGGCCGTCGCCAGCCCATCGCCGCCGCCACTTCATGGCGGCCTCACACCAAGGTGAAATTGTTGGCGAGGTTCCGGACGTAGTTTCCGGGGAAGGACCCGAGTATCTCCAGGTCCTATTCTGCGGTCCAGCCGCCATCGACGACAAGGCTCGTGCCGGTCATCAGGGCGGAGGCATCGCAGGCAAGGAATAGCACGGCGCCCATCAGGTCTTCGGGCTGGCCGATCCGGCCCAGCTTGATCTTGGACAGGACGCTGGCCCTGAAGGCCTCGTCCTCGAAGAAGGGTCTGGTTAGCGGCGTCTCGATGAAGGTAGGTGCAATCGTGTTCGAGCGGATCCCGTGCGGGGCAAGGTCGAGCGCAAAGGCTTTGTTCATGCCTTCCATCGCCCATTTGCTGGCGCAGTAGAGCGAGCGGTTGGGGCCGCCGACATGGCCCATCTGCGATCCCATGTGGATCAGCGAGCCTTGCGTGCCCGTGCCCATCATGCGCTTCACGCAGGCCTGGGCCACGAAGAAGGCACTTTTCACGTTGAGCCCGAGGACGGCATCGAAATCATCCTCGCTGGCATCCCACATCGGTTTGGGGCGATTGGTGCCCGCATTGTTGACGAGTACATGGAAGGGATCGCGGCTCTCGAAGAAGGCACTGACTGCCGCGAGGTCCGAGACGTCGAGCGTGACGGCCTGCGCCTTGTGCCCGGCTGCCTCAAGTTCGGCTTCCGCCGCCTCGATCTCCGATGCGGTACGTGCAACCAGCGTGACTTCAGCCCCGGCCTGGGCCAGTGCGGCAGCCGCGGCAAGGCCGATGCCGCGGCCCGCGCCCGTTACGAGTGCACGTCGCCCCTCGAGACTGAAGCTGGGAGTTACAGGCAAGGTCATGTCTCTATCCTTCGGTCCTTGGCTCGCGTTGTTGTTTCGCGGACGAAGCGGCCTGCCCACCGCAATTCGTTTCTCTGCCGGGGAGAGGCCGAAAAGTCAGGCCTTCGTCTGTTCGGTCGGTTCGGCTTGCCCAGCATAGGGGACGTTGCGCTGGCCAAAGCGGCGCACGCGGATATTGGCCTGTTCGCCGTGCCCGGCAAAGCCTTCCAGCGCGCACAGGCGCGAGCAATACTCGCCGATCAGTGCCGAGGCCTCGTCGGTGGTGACGCGCTGGTAGGTACAGGTCTTCAGGAACTTGCCGACCCACAGCCCGCCGGTGTAGCGCGCCGACTTCTTCGTCGGCAACGTATGGTTGGTGCCGATCACCTTGTCGCCGAAGCTGACATTGGTGCGGCTGCCCAGGAACAACGCCCCGTAGTTGGTCATGTGCTTGAGGAAGTAATCCGGCTCGGCTGTCATGACCTGCACGTGTTCTGACGCGATCTCGTCGGCGATCCGAACCATCTCGTCGTAGCTGTCGGCGACTATCACTTCGCCAAAGCTGTCCCAGGCCTTGCGGGCATGGTCGGCGGTGGGAAGGATCTGCAGCAGGCGCTCGATCTCGGCCATCGTCTCGCGGGCGAACTTCTCGGAATTGGTAAGGAGCACGCCGGGGCTGTCGGGGCCGTGCTCGACCTGGCCGAGGATGTCGGTTGCGGCGATCTCGGGATCGCAGCCCACGTCATCGGCAATGACCAGCGTCTCGGTCGGGCCGGCGAACAGGTCGATGCCGACACGGCCGTAGAGCTGGCGCTTGGCTTCGGCGACGAAGGCGTTGCCCGGGCCCACCAGGATATCGACCGGATCGATCGACTGCGTGCCCAGCGCCATTGCGCCCACGGCCTGGATGCCGCCCAGCGCATAGATCGCATCGGCGCCGGCCATGGCCTGCGCGGCCACGATCGCGCGTGCGGGCCGACCCTGGAACGGCGGCGCGCAAGTGATGACACGCTTCACGCCCGCGACCTTGGCGGTGATCACGCTCATGTGCGCAGAAGCCAGGAGCGGATACTTGCCACCCGGCACGTAGCAGCCGGCGGAATTGAGCGGGATGTTCTTGTGACCGAGCACGACGCCGGGCATCGTCTCGACTTCGACGTCCTTCATCGAATTGCGCTGGATCTGCGCGAAGTTCTTCACCTGAGCCTGGGCGAATTCGATGTCCTTGCGCTCCTGCGCGGTAAGGCTGTCGACGCAGGCGTCGATCTCAGCCTGCGAGAGGCGGTAGTCTTCGCGGTCCCACCCGTCGAACCTGTTCGACATTTCACGCACGGCTTCGTCGCCGCGCTTCTCGATGTCCGCCAGTGCCGCTTCGACGATGTCGCGAACCTTGCGGTCAGCATCTGCCTTCGCTTCCGCCGATGCACCGCGCTTGAGCCAGATGGCCATCAGTTATCTCCCGGGAAATCTCGTGAACCGGGCCCTTGCATAGCTCACTGGCGACGCGAAAATATGCATGACCGTCGCAAGTTATCGATGGGCGACTATTGATGTTATGCCGTTGTTGCCTGGGGCGGACCCGGCTAACCGGATTTCCAGGCAAGAATGAAAGGAGGCCGCGCCCATGCGACCGATGTGTTCCCCGGTCAGCTCGATGTCGCCGATCTGCTCGCTCTCCTGCCGTTCGGCGTTCTTGAACAGAAGGTGATGAGAACATGAGCGAAGTCCTTTCCGATTCCGGTTTGCCGCCGGTGCAGCGCGTGGTCACCGGTCATGACGAGAACGGCCGCGCAGTTTTCCGTTCCGAGGATTGCGAGCCCACCCGAATGGTGCCTTCCGGCGATGCCTCCTTCCTGACGATCTGGACGACCGCCACGGTGCCAGCGGACAACAACGACGAGACGGAGGGGCGCGCCCGTGCGACCGGGACAACGCTGGAGGGCGGCTCGGTGATTCGGGTGGTCGACATGCTCCCGGGCAAGCAGAGTCCGATGCACCGCACCAATTCGATCGACTACGGCATCGTGATGAAGGGCGAGATCGAGCTCGAATTGGAAGATGGCCGCAAGAAGACAATTCGCGAGGGCGGGATAATCGTCCAGCGCGGAACCAACCATCTCTGGCGCAACACGACCGACGAAGTCTGCCGGATCGCCTTTGTCCTGATCGAGGCGCCCGCCTACCTGCACAACGGGGTGCCGCTCCATGAAGCCAAGCCCGAGCAGGTCGATCCCGTCTACATCGCGGCTGCCAGCAGGCCCTGATCGCCGCTTGTTCGATCTTTCCGGCAAGGCAGCGATCGGGCAAGGATTGCGACGGATCAATGATCTGCGATACTTCCTCGCGCAAGAGCAGGGGCGGAGGTTTGTGAAATTATGGTGTATGGGACACGGATCATCGGTACGGCGGCGCTCTGCGGCATGACCCTGGCTCTGTCGGCAACGGCGGTTATCGCGCAGGAGCGGCCACCCGGCGATGCGCAGGAGCCGGCCACGCCCGAGGAAATCGTCGTCGAGGCCCCGCGCTCGGTGCCAGCCCGGGTCGAGCGTTCCAGCTCGACCGGCGCGCCGATCATCACCACGACCGTGCGCATTCCGGTGCTCTACAATGATCTGGACCTGAGCCAGCCTCACGATCAGGACAGGTTCATGACTCGCGTGCGCAGCGTCGCCCGCGACGTGTGCGACGAGCTTGACCGGATCTATCCGTTCAATCCGGATCAGGACTGCATGACGCGGGCCCTTGCCAACGGCACGAAAGCCGCCGAGCAGGCGATAGCCGAGGCGCAAACCGTACCATAGAAGCCCCCGCCATGAGCGTGCGCAGGCTGACGGCCGTGCTGAAGTCATTCGCCCGTCGCGGGATCGATGACCGCGCGGGCCTGTGCGATGCTGTTGGCAGGAAATCCCGCCGCTTCGACCTATTTCCTCTCCGGTAGCGAAATCGTGATGCCGTCTACTGCCGCGCCGGTCATGGGATAGCCGAGGTGATCAGCTTGCGGATAGGCCGCCACCGCTGATCCGCGATCCCGACCGACATCGAATGTCTCGTCGATTGTATAGACCCCGGTCGTGCTGGCGCGCAGGCGTCCGGCCCCGACCTGTTTGCCATCCACGGTCAGCGTGACATCGCCGCCCTTGCCGTAACCACCACCGTCATAGTGGAAATCGACCGCGATAGTGCGCAATCCCGGCTTGAGCGGTGTGTCGGCCTGAACGTTCAACGTCTGCAGGTCGAACAGGCGATAAGTGAAGACCGGACGTGACTGTTCATCCAGCCAGAGCGACCAGCCCGCCGAATGACCGCCCAGCGCACCGATGACGCCCTTCGCTGCCTTGCCGGCTTCAATCTTGGCCTCGATGCGCCACGACTGGTTGGCCATTTTCGGGAGTGCGGATTCCGGTATGGCCCGCGCCGTTCCGGGATAGGTCACGCTCTTGCGACCCGCCGCCAGTTCGGGGAGGCCGGATCGCAGGTGCTGCCCTTCGATCGGAAGAACGTCGTTGCGCGCAGCTTCGGCAAGGAAATCGGCCTGCATCTGTGCCAGCCGGGCCGGCTCGCTGTCGGCGAGGTCAGTTACCTGGGTCGGATCGGCTTGCAGGTCATAGAGACGCCACTGATCCTTGTCGGGCGAGGGCGCCATGGGATTGAAGCTTTTCCAGGGAAGACGGCCATGATCGGCCGCGGCGAACCAGCCATTTTCGTAAAGTGCGCGGCTGCCGAAAACTTCGAAGTACTGCCGCGTGTGCAGCTCCATGGCGCGGGGTTCGTCGAAGCTGTAAATCAGACTGGTGCCGTCCATTGGTCGCTGGTCCACTCCGTTGACCATTTTGGGCGCGGCAATGCCCGCAGCTTCGAGAATGGTCGGGGCGATGTCGTTGACGTGGCCGAACTGGCTCCTGCGCTGTCCTTGTTCATCCGGCCCGATCTTCTCCGGCCACGAGATGACGAGCGGATTGCGGATGGCCCCGAGCCATGCGGGCATGGCCTTGCCCCACTGGAACGGCGTATCTGCGGCCCAGGCCCAGCCGGAATTGATGTGGGTATAGGACCGCACCGTTCCGGCGTCGCCGGTACGGGCGAGCTTGGCCGCTTCGTCCTGTGGCAGACCGATGAGGGCGCCAAGATAGTTCAGGCTGCCGAGCAGCCCGCCTTCGAGGCTCGCGCCATTGTCGCCCACCACGTAGAATACCAAGGTATTGTCGAATTGGCCGTCGTTCTTGAGCGCCTGCAGTACGCGGCCCACTTGCGCGTCGGTGTGGTCGAGAAAGCCGGCATAGGCCTCCATCGTGCGCGCCGCAAAAGCCTGTTGCTCGCGCGAGAGCGAATCCCATGCCGGAATTTCCGGTGGCCGGGGCGGCATTCTGGCATCGGCCGGGAACAGGCCCATCGCTTTCTGGCGGGCAAAAGTCTGCTCGCGCAGCTGGTCCCAGCCCATGTCGAAGCGGCCCTTGTACTTCGCGATGTAGGCGTCCGGTGCCTGGATCGGCGCGTGAATGCCGCCGGTTGCAAGGTAGAGAAAAAAGGGATGGTCGGGCCGCAGCGCCTTCTGTTCGCGCATCCATGCGATCGAGTGGTCCGCCAGGTCTTCGCTCAGGTGGTAGCCTTCGCGGCGGGGCTGGTCGATCGGGGCGGTTCCTTCATAGAGCGTGGGCGCGAACTGGTCGGTTTCTCCGCCGAGGAAGCCGTAAAAGGTGTCGAAGCCTTCGCCGGTCGGCCAACGGTCGAAGGGGCCGGCCTGCGAGGCTTCCCAGTCCGGGGTCTGGTGCCATTTGCCGAAGGCGCCGGTTGCATAGCCGCGCTGGCGCAAGACTTCGGCGATTGTGGCCGTGTCCTTGCGATGGAAGCCCGAATAGCCGAGCCGCGCATCGGCCGAGTTCATGACTGCGCCTATGCCCGAGGCGTGCGCATTGCGGCCGGTCAGCAGCGAAGCGCGCGTGGGCGAACAGATCGCGGTCGTGTGAAAGCGTGTGTAACTCAGGCCTCGTTTCGCCAAGGCATCCAGCGCGGGCGTTGCGACGGGGCCTCCGAAAGTGCTCGCCGATCCCCAGCCGACGTCATCCAACAGGATTACAACGACATTGGGTGCTCCCGCGGGCACCTGGCGCACGAATTCGGGCGGCGCTGTCGGCGGCACACCTTGTGCGAAGGCACCGATGGGCAGGGCGAGGCCGCAAGCGCCGGCCAGCAGGAAGGGTAGCGTGCGGCGCGTGGCACCTTGGATCTTCGTCGCCATGTCTCTCCTCGATGATTCCTCTGATTATTTCTGTCGCGCCCTGTCCCGGTTCAGCGATTTACTGCCCTGGGCGGCGAGGCGAGCCCGTGGAGGAACAGTCTTGCGCATTCGTTCGAATAGATGTCGCGCTTCGCGGGTTCTGGAACTGTGGTGAAGGTCAGGAAGCGCGCCGCGAATGTCGCCAGGACGTAAAAGGCCCGGATTGCAGCCGAATTCGGTCGAGGGAGGCCGTGTATTGCCAGGAGCTCCGTCAGCGCCCTGCCCGAGACGGCAACACGCACGTCATGCCAGCGGGCGGCAAGGTCGGGGACGAGGTCGCTCTCCTGGATCAGGAGGCGATGCAGGCCGATATTTTCAGGCATGAGATGCCAATCGAGGACCTGCCTGGCGAGCGCGGTGAGGGCGGTCTCCGCATCGCTCGCCACGTCCAACTGCAATACCACCTGGCTCGTCGCGTGGATCTCGCGTTCGACGACATGGCGCAGGAGATTTTCCTTGCTGCTGAAATGCCGGTAGACGGTAGCCGTACTGGACTGCGCGGCAGAAGCAGCCCGATTGATTTTCGCAGCCGGAAAGCCATGCTCGAGAAATTCGGTCAGTACGGCGTCCATCAGGCGCTGGACCTTTTCGGAAGAGAGCCGGACGGCAACGTTGCTTTCGATCGCAGGGGGGCGGGATGCATCCGCCAGGATCGCAGGGTCCAGGTCGTCGGTGTTGGCCATGCCTGCATAGCCGTGCAGGAACAGCTCGATCGCGGACCGGACGATTGCCTTGCGCGCCTGGTCTGCGGGTAGCGGCGTTCCCAGGAAGTATCGGCTGCCCTCGACCGCGAGGCCGCCGAAACGGCTCGCGGTCAGGATCGGATCGGCGGGCTGCAGGGCGCCCTTGTTCATCTGCACTTCGAGGTAGTCGGCCAACTTTCGCGACCTGGCGATACGGTCTTCGTGAAGATCGTCGGCCAGTTCCGGAAAATGGGTGGCGGCGACGATGTTGGCCCGGAACAGTCCGAAGTTCACGGGTTCGGCAAAGCCCCTGAAGAGACCTTCGCCGAAGTCGGACAATGTCTGCTCGAGGTTCATCGAGGGCTCGACGAATGCAAGCCCGGAGTGGCCCTTGTCGAGCGCGTCGCGCACGGCAGCCTCGAACAGCGCTTGCTTGTTCGGGAACAGCTCGTAGATGCTCTGCTTGCTCATGTGAGCGGTGGCAGCGATCTGATCGACGCTTGTCCGCTCGAAGCCGGTGTCCAGGAACACTTCGCCTGCCGCCTTCAGGATCTTTGCGCGGTTTGCCGTCAGCCTGTCGGACTTGCGATCATGATTCTCATTCATGAGCCGGTTCCTAGCAACGAAACTGTCCCGTGCGTCAATGCGCTGCCACTGGACCCGGCACGCCGTGCTTGCCCGGTTCGACATCGACCCGGATGATGCGGCCGGTGAACTTGCCGCCCGGCGCATAGTCGTCGGTTACGGGCGTGTCGGCATCGAATCCGATGTCGAGCGTGTCGGTCATTTCCGGAAGCTTGGAGATCGTCCGCGTAATCCGTCCCCGAGCTATCTCGCGGTCGTCAGCGCGAATGATCATCTCGCCGCCTGCATTGGCGCCGCCGTCATAGGCAAAGTCGAAGACGAGTTTGGTCATGCCTGCTTGCAGGGGACGCTTCGCGGCTACCCGCGATTGGTCTCCGGCCAGTTGCGAGGCCGCCATCAGGGCGACAGGGCGGCCATCCTTGAGGTAGAAGCTCCAGCCACCGAAACGGCTGCCGAGCGACAGCACGGCGCCATTGGCAGCTTCAGGCAATTCGATCTGTGCGGTTATGCGGAAACTGCGCGCCAGCAGCCCGGCGGTATTGACCGAAGGGATGCTGGTTCCGGCACCCCAATACGTATAATCGCTGTGTTGCGGGTGCTGGGCCTGCGCTGCACCGAAGCGCGCTAGCGTCAACCTGTCGTCCAGTGGATAGACGTAGTTCTTCTCGGCCTCGTTGCGGAACAGAGCCTGCATTTCCTTCAGTCTTCCCGGCTCGCGCGATGCAAGGTCGTACGCCTGCGAGAAGTCATGCTGCAAATCGTACAGTTCCCAGGCATAGTCGGTCGGCAGCTTCGATCCGTCTCCGCGTTTCCAGGGCTTGTTGACGGGCGTAGTGCTCGCCAGCCAGCCATGTTCATAGATGGCGCGGTTGCCCATCATCTCGAAATACTGGCGCTCATGGCGCTCGGGCGCGGAGGGGGCATCGAAGCTGTAGGTGAAGCTGATACCGTCCATGCGCTGCTGGTCCACGCCATTGACCCGTTGGGGTGCCGACACACCGGTTGCCTCGAGGATCGTGGGAACGATGTCGGTGACATGCGTGAACTGCGACCGGATGCCGCGATCCCGTATATGGTCGGGCCACGAGACGACAAGGCCGTTACGGGTGCCGCCAAGGTGCGAAGCGTATTGCTTGAAAAGACGAAACGGCGCGTTGGTCGCCCAGGCCCAGCCATATCCGTAATTCGAAATGGTCTGCGGACCGCCGACCTGGTCGAGATTGGCCAGCAGCGACTGCAAGTCTTCGGGCATGCCATTGGCGAAGGCAGCCATCGGGTTCGTACTGCCGTTCGGGCCGGCTTCGGCCGCAGCACCGTTGTCTCCTTCGATGAACATGACCAGCGTATTGTGGCTCTCGCCCATGCGGTCGAGTTCGTCGAGCACCCGGCCGATCTGATCGTCCTGATAGGCAAGCATCCCGGCATAGGCCTCCATCATCCGCGCATTGATCCTGCGCTCATCCGGGCTCAGATCTTGCCAGGCGGTGATGCCTTCCGGCCTTGCCGTATTGACGGTGCCGCGCGGAATGATTCCCATCTTGAGCTGCCGCGCGTAGGTTTCGGCGCGCACTGTATCCCATCCCTTGTCGAACTTTCCGCTGAACTTCGCGATCCAGTCTGCCGGCGCCTGTACCGGGGCATGGGTGGAGCCGGTGGCGTAATAGACGAAGAACGGCTTGTCCGGCGCAGCGGATTTCTGGTTATGGATCCAGTGGATCGCCTCGTCTGCAAGCGACTTGTCCAGCACACCCTCGCTGAGCGTTGGGATGGAGGTCGTGCCGCGATAGAGGGCAGGCGTGAACTGGTTGGTCTCGGCCGCCATGAAGCCGTAGAAGTATTCAAAGCCCAGTCCCGTCGGCCAAAGATCGAAAGGACCCGCCGGAGACACGTCGGCTTCCGGCGCATTGTGATGCTTGCCGAACATGGCGGTGTTGTAGCCGTTCTGGCGCAGGACTTCGGCTATCGTGGCCGCACTTTTCGGCATGATGTTGTCATAGCCGGGAAATCCGGTGGAGAGATTGGCAACGATGCCGTTACCGACGGCATGATGGTTGCGCCCGGTCAGCAGAGCTGCGCGAGTCGGCGAACACATCGCCGTGGTGTGAAAGCGATTATAGATGAGGCCGCGTGTGGCCAGCCGGTCGAGATTGGGCGTCGGGATCGGCCCTCCGAACGTCGAGGCTGCGCCAAAGCCGACGTCGTCAGTCATGATCAGCAGGACGTTGGGCGCACCCTTCGGGGCAACCGGTCGCTTGGGAAATGCAGGAACCGAGTCGGCATACGTTTCGCCGATCTTGCCCGCAAAGGGGGCTTCCGGATCGGGTAGCACCGATTGAGCCGCAGCGGGCGCGGATCCGGCTAGAACAAGGGCAAGGGAGCCGAATCTGCAAATCTTGAAGCGCCCTTTGCTCATCCTCTGCCCCTCCAGTCCAGCGCAATTTTTGTACGATTCATTTTCGTACGATTTGCGTCTGTACGGCTTAATTTCGGACAATACAAGGGCTGCAAATGGTCGCCTGAAGGAATTTGACATGCTGAAATCCGAATCACGTGTTCAGCTCGCACGCGCCTTCATCCAAACGCGGTACGGCGACGACTGCGAAGCCATCGCGGCTCAGGTCCTGCCGGACGTCCCGATTCAGGAGGCTGCCCAGCAATTGCAGAGCTGGAACCTTTTTCCGATTCTCCGTCCGGGAGGCGCCTCGATCACTTCGCCGGATATCGTGTTCAGCGAGCCGCCACGCGTGGAAGCCTGACGAGTGCGAATTCGAAAGATCGTGTCGTGACGGGCCGGCTTGAAGCAGTCCGCCTGACTGCAGCGCATGAGGGCGAAGCGGCTTTTGCTATCAAAATCCGCTTCGCCAATGGCGGATGCTCGCAAGTTCAAATTCAAGGGAAGGACGTTGCGAAAATACTTTCCCGGGCCCGAATGGATTGCGCTCAGGCGTTTGTCGGGCAGACTTGCAAGATATTGAAAGTCGATATGGCCGGGCTATGACCGGTCCGATCAAGGCGTCAAGTTACCGGGCCAGTCATTTGTCGATCTAGTCCCGATGGAAAAATGCAGTGCGGCCGGCAAGGACGTTTCGTGCCATTTCGCCGCTATCGTGCATGGCCAGTGCTCCTCCGGGCATTGCGTCATCCCAGAACTCCGGGTCGGCATATTGCTTCAGGGCGGTTTCGTAGCGAAGTAGTCGCTCGGCCTCTCCTGAGAGCAGGTTTGCTACCATCTGGACTTCAGGCAGGTCGTCGCCGCTGCCATCGAGCACAACCCGAGACAGGTCATGACGTTTCAATTCGTCGAAGTATCCTGCTGCGACGCCGCGTGCGCGCTTGATGAGATTAGTCATCGCCATTCTCGCGAGCCCTTGCCGCGCGCGCATTGAGCTGCGCCCATAGCGTTTCGGTGCCGGCCTCCTGCGCCTTGTTGACGAACTGTGAAGCGACAAGCCATCCCTTGATGTATTGTAGGGGCCACACGCATCCGATTGCGAGCAGGGGGAAAGAGGTCAGAAGATGCACCCAGAACGGGGGTGAGTAGGCAACCTGCAGCCAGACTGCAAAAAACGTGAGCGGAAAGGCGACGATGCAAAGTGAGAAGAAGGCCGGTCCGTCATCGGGCGCTGCAAAACTGTAGTCCAGCCCGCAATTGGGGCAATGGTCGTTCAGTTTCAGCCACTTGTGAAACATGCTGGGATCGCCGCAGCGCGGGCAAAGGCCCTTCATCCCGCAGCGGAATATCCAGCGGGCCTTGTCCTGGCGCACGGCTTCCCGGCGATTGGCGGCGTTGTTATCGGTGCTGTCGGTTTCCATGATGCGAACTCGAACTTTCAGTTTCCCGTTTCGCGACTCGTATTAACCGATTATATGGGTTTTGTATGCATACAATATCAGCGCAAAAGGCGTCGCAAAAGTGGTTGCCCGCAATCTCAGGCGATGTTGGCCCTCTTTATCTGGCCATCAGTGCAGCCCTTGCCCGCGACATAGAGACAGGGCGGCTCGCACCGGGAGATCGCCTCCCTCCCCAGCGCGAGCTTGCCGACGCCTTGAACGTGGATCTGGGCACGATAACGCGTGCTTATTCCGAAGCACGGCGCCAAGGCTTCATTGCGGCAGAAGGACGCCGGGGAAGCTTTGTCCTGGCAAGACAAGCTGGATCAGGTTCTGCGCCGCAAGCACGGGACGAGGCATTCGATACCGGGATGAATTTGCCTCCTATTCCGGCGAATAGCACCTTCGCTGACCGTTACACGGTTGCGATCGAGGAGGTCCTGCGAGGTCCAAGCGCCGCCAACCGCATGCAGTACCAGCCTGCAGGCGGGGCGCCACCCGATCGCCAGGCTGGTGCAGCCTGGCTCGCACAGCGCGCAATCCCGGCAACCGAGGACAATGTCCTGGTCACGAGTGGCGCACAATCGGCGCTCCACGCCATTGCCAATTCACTTTTCTCTCCGGGCGATGCCGTGTGCACTGCTTCGTATGTCTACCCGGGCTGGTTGTCTGTCTGTATGCGGCGCGACATCCGCATCGTTCCGCTCATAGCCGATGCAGATGGCATTGATCCTGATTCCTTTGCGCGCGCCTGCGCCGAAGATACGATCCGCGCGATCTATCTTGTCCCCACGAACGAAAATCCGACCACGGCGACGCTTCCACTGGAGCGACGCAAGGCAATCGCCGCTATCGCTCAGCGGCACGGCGTCGCAATCATCGAGGACGACCCCTACAGCTGTCTTGCATCTGCGGAGATTTCCCCAGTCGCAAGCCTTGCGCCGGAACGGACCTGGCACGTCGCCAGTCTGTCAAAGATGATTTCGCCGGCCCTGCGCATAGCTTACTTGCGCGCGCCACATGTCCGTGATGTTCTGCGTCTTTCCACCGACCTGCATGAAACCACTATCATGGCCCCGCCATTGAACCTGGCGGTCAGCACGCGCTGGTTGCTCGACGGGACCTGGGCCGAACTGGTCGGCGAAGTGCGCAGCGAATGCGCGGCGCGGCAGAAACTTGTCGCGGGGATATTGGGGGCAGGTAGCTACCGGGCCGCTCCTGAAGGGTACCATCTTTGGGTTCCCCTTGCCTCCGATGCGAATGCCTTCGACCTAGTGGCTGCGATGCAGCCGCTCGGCGTGTCGGTCGTGTCGAGCCGGAGCTTTTGCGCCGGGAGCGAAGGCGGCAATCGTTCGATCAGGCTGTCAATCGGAGGCAGTCTGGACCGTGAAAGACTCCAGCGCGCCCTCGAATTGCTGGATGCCATGCTCAACCACCGTGACGGCTGGGTCATGCCGATGGTCTAGACCGCAGGCATGTGCTGGCAGGGCAGGAAGTCCAACCAGCATGGCTCGCCTTCCCAGGAGCCAGGCAGAATGGCCGCATCGCGCCGGTCCAGACAGGGGCGAGGGCGCCTATTCGGGGTCGTTCTGCGGGCGGGTGCGTTCGAGGAACAATGAATTGCCTTCCTCATCGGTCGCCTCCAGCGTGTCGATCAGGATCCTGAGGATGTGATCGAACATAGCGACTTCATGCGGCAGCAGTTTGGACATGAGATAGTCCGCCACCTGTCCGGTCTGCGGTTCCATTATCCGGAACAGCCTTTCCCCCTCTTCGGTCAGGTTCAGGCGCTTGCGTCGCTTGTTCTGCGGATCGCGCTCCACGCGGACGCGGTCGTTGCGCTCCAGCGCGAAGACGGCGCGGGAAACGCTCATTGCGCTTACCCCGGTCATGTCCACCAGTTCGTGGCTGGCGCAGCCGGGATAGCGACCGATCAGCATGAGCAGCCGAAACTCATTGATGCTGATCTTGTACTGCCGTTCGAGATGCGTCGAGAATGGCGCGAGGAGCTTGTTCGAGAGCTTGAGCAGACGGTGCAAGGTATCCGCATGGGATCCCGTCCCGTCATCCGGGCTCCTGTCGGAAATGTCTTGCGTCATGGCCGCTCCGCTGCGTGATTGCTCGCCGAATGCCAGCCTAGCGCATAGCTTGCCGGTCGTGTCAAGACGATCACGACCGTTAGAGATCGCTACGACCCGGCCTGAAGGCGCCGGATCAAGCCAGCACCCGGCACACCAGGCATATCGCGGAGTCGGTTCCGGCTCGGTCAGTAACGTTTCGGTCGACGACCCGGGCTGTATCTCGGTCATTCCCGCCAGCTCCGGTCCTGCATGACAATGGCTATGACGCGGCATGGGCCGGCAAGACCCACAATGCGCCCGACTGGTGCGAAAATGACCCAGCCGCTGCCCGGCGTGCTCGTGTGTGCCAAGCGCCCGGGCACCCACTTACGCAACTGTAAACGGGTGGATAAGTCAGGCGCCAACGGCAGCCTGAACGGGGCGCCTTTTCTGCCGACTATTGCAGCGCTTGCGTAAGCTGCGGGTCTATCTGCTCAGCTATGAATTGAGACCCCTCGTTGCTGAGGTGGTCATCGTCGCGAAACAGGATTGAATCACCGATTGCCGTCAAGCACTGCTGGTGCCTCGCGCACAATGTTGCGCGCGGCAGGACGACTGTAAGCCGCTGCGCCTTGATGCGGGCAAGGATCGAGTCCGCCAATGGCCCCCAGTGCCCGTCTTCGGCACTGGCCTTGCGGCAGCGGCTTGCATCGCTTCCGAGCTTGACTGCCCGAGCGAAGCAGTTGGCAGGCCAGAAGCCGAATTCGGGTGTGGAGCCGATCAGAATGATCTCCGGCCCATCGCCAAGGGTTTTACGGATCTGCGTCACGAGTGCAGTCAACTCCGTGCGCAGGGCATCGCTCGCAACGCGATCGCTTCGCACCATGCTGCCGTCAGGCAGGGTCGTGCGGGCAAGGCTCTGCACCGTCGTCGACCAGCGTGCGCTGAGGATCACGGCGCGCAAATCGGGTTGGCGCGCAGCCTCACGCAAGGTTTCGCGATGAAGTTCGGCGCAGGTGGGGAGCAAGGGGTCCACCTCATTGGAGAGCATGACCAGCGGGGAGCAGCCAGAGACGGTCGACTGGCGCACGCGAAAGCCCTTTTGCTCCGCCAGTCTGGCGAGGCCGGGCATGAGGTGGTCACTGTGGGAATCTCCCCAGAGTAGGACCTGATAGCCACTCGCTTCCGGTCCGCGGCCCGCAGTGCAGTCGTTCGCGGCGGACAGGACTGCATTGTGCCCATCGCTGTGACATCGTGACCGGTAGGGATTGATACTGGCCGTTGCTTCCATGGCGGCCGTCACCGCCGGGGAAGCGAAAGCAGCCAGCCCGTTGGTGCGCCAGGCGCCAAGACCGGCGGCGGCGAAGAGTGAAAGGATGAGGGCGCTGGCGGCAAGGGCAAGGCGGCGGCCCGGCAGCAGCGTGCCGCGACCTCGGAACGGTCTTTCCACGAAGCGCAGCGAAATGGCTGCGAGCGCGAAGGCGGCCATCACTGCAAGGCCTGCCTCCGGTACCTGGAGAGGCCGGTTCAAGGCAATGTGCGACAGGACCAGAACCGGCCAGTGCCACAAGTAGAAACTGTAGGATATCAGTCCGATATATACCGCGGCAGGTCGTGACAGGGCCCTGCCTGCCGTGGTTTCGGTGCCCTGTCCAGCATGGATGAGCAGTAATGTGCCCAGGCATGGGAGAACAGCCGAAAGCCCTGGGAAGCGCGTTTCCTCGTTGTAGAGCAGCATTGGCAGACTGATGAGCGTAAGGCCGGTCCAGCCCGCCATCTCGCGCTGCCAGCGACGGCGGAGCGCGGGTACCGCGCCAACCGCGAGAAGGGCGCCGAAGCCCAGTTCCCACGCGCGGTACGGGATCAGGTAGAAGGCCTGCGAGGGCCAGTGTCGCACGACGAATTCGGCCGCTCCCAGCGACACGAGGATGGCAAACCAGATGAAGTGGCGCAGCAGGCGCCGGTGGCCCAGCATGATGAGCCCGGCCGCGATGAGGGGCCAGGCGATGTAGAACTGCTCTTCAACCGCCAGAGACCAGGTATGCAAAAGCGGCTTGTCGCCTGCCGGGCCGTCGAAATAGCCGCCCTCATGCCAGAACAGTACATTGGAGCCGAACAGTGCAACGGCGACGAGACTTTGGCCGTACTGCTCCAGTTCGCCCGGCGGCAGAATCAGGGTGGACGCCAGGGTGGTCAGCGCCAGCATGAAGGCGAGCGCGGGCAGGATGCGGCGGAAGCGGCGTTCGTAGAAGCCACCGATGGAGAACGTTCCGGCCTGCGCTTCAGAGGCGATGATCGACGTGATCAGGAACCCGGAGATCACGAAAAAGACATCGACGCCAACGTAGCCGCCGGGAAGGAAGCCCGGAAAGGCGTGGTAGAGGACGACGCCGCCTACCGCTATCGCGCGAAGTCCGTCGATATCCTTGCGGTATTGCATGGTTACCGTCGCAGCGCGGTGCGGGTCGGCGCGAGGGGTTTCGATTCGCGCGTGTGCATCCACAGCAATTCACGCATAATTGCCGCAGACCGCAATTCGCCCTGAAGGGCACGGATATAACTCGTTTGCCCGCTTGCCAGCACTCTGTTGGCAGTCCGGCGCCGACGATGTCTCCAGCACCCGGTCGGTTCATCCCACCCCGAGCGTTCAGCGCAGTTACGGGTCGGCCGCCGGAACACCCCTAGAGGTCCCGCCGGCAGTTCTCCCATTGTCTCGGCCCCGCTTTCGAGGAGCCGGCGAGGGACTTAGAAGCATTTGGTCACGTTCGAGGCCCATTCGCGCGGGCGACCTGGCTGTCCTGCAACAGACCCCTGTCCGGAGGTCTGGTCGAACACGGTCAGCAGTTAGTACTTGTCCATAAGGTTGGTGACCTGCAGCGAGACATCGAGCTCGCTGCCCGGGTTACGCCAGGTCAGGCGACCGTTCACCAGGGTGTGGGCCGGGACGTAGTTGGTGTTCTCGTTGCGCGCTGCGGCGTAGAGGCCCGATTGGCACGGCACATCGACACGCGGGGGGGGGGGGCGGCTGGATGCGATGCCGCCGTCAGCCGGATTGTTGGCCGAACCCACTGGATTGACGCAGCCGCAATCGAGCACCTCGACATAGCCGATCTGATCCCGGCAAAGTAAAGAAAAGGGGCGCCGCGCGGTCACCCTTCTTCATGTCCGGCATTGCCTTCGGGTTCAGTCGTCGAGGCGCTTCATATTCGGGTCTTCGCTAAGCAGCATCGCTTCGTGATCGACGGCGATCATGGGCGGGGTTTTGCCCCTGGTAACTTGCGCATCGGGCTTAAGCGGGGCTCGGGAGGCCGTATCAGTCATCACAAATCTCTCCGTGGGAATGGCTCACCCGGCGCGGATACTATTGGCTCATTAAGTTTGCTATAGATACAATAACAAAAACTCCATATTGTGCGAGCCAGATCCGGCGCTCTCGGCCCGCGTTCCGCCGCGCTTTTGGCTAATATTTCGCAGCTATACCTTGCGCAGCGATCCGACTTCGGGCAGACATAACGATAACGTGCGATACAATATTGCGGGAGGGTGAGGCTCGATCATGAATGCCGGAATTCCGGATATCATCGTGGTGGGTGGCGGTTCGGCGGGGTCGGCCATGGCCGGTCGGCTTTGCGAGGCGGGACTGCGGGTCGCAGTGATCGAGGCGGGATGCTCCGATCGCCATGTGCGCTCGCGTATTCCCGCGTTGACGAGCTCCCTGGTCCAGAACCCGCAATACGATTGGTGTTACGGCGCCGAGCCCGATCCCTCGCTGGGTGGCCGCGCAGATATCTGGCCGGCTGGCCGGATGCTGGGCGGCGGCAGTGCGCTCAACGGCATGATGTTCATTCGCGGTCATCGCTGGGACTATGACAATTGGGCCCGGCTCGGCGCGCTGGGTTGGGATTACGATTCGGTCCTTCCGTATTTCCGCCGCATCGAAGACAACGAACGCGGTGCCGATGAATGGCGCGGAACTGGTGGGCCGATCTCCGTCTCGGAAGGCCGCGCGACCTACCCCATCGTCAAGGACTGGATCAAAGCCGCCGCCAATGCCGGGATAGAGCGCAGCGAAGACCTGAACGGTGAGCGGACGGAAGGCGTCGATTACGTCCAGGTTTCGCAGCGGCGCGGCACGCGGTGTTCGTCTGCGCGCGGCTATCTGGAGAATCTGCCGGCCGGACAGGCGCCGCACATGGTTCTCGATGCCCAGGTGCTTCGGATATGCTTTGAAAACGGCCGCGCGGCTGCGGTCATCTATCGTCAGGCCGGGCAGGAACGCGAACTTCGTGCCCGGTACGGGGTCGTCGTGGCCGCCGGTGCCATCGGCACGCCGCGGCTGCTGATGCATTCGGGGCTCGGCCCGGCAGAGCATCTCGGGGCCACGGGCATCGCCGTCAATCGCGATTTGCCGGGGGTTGGCGCTAATCTGCAGGAGCATGTCGGTACCCACATCGTCAGCGATGTCGCGGGTCACACACTCAACAACGATGCCCGCGGCCTGCGCGGTGCATGGCAGGTTCTGCGCTTCGCCGCCGGGCGCAAGGGGGCATTGACCACGGCGATCGGCCACGCCCAGGCTTTCGTGAAAAGCCGGGAGGACTTGCCCGCGCCCAACCTACAGCTCGCCTTTTCGGCCTTTGCTTTCGATTTCGACGACAAGGGCAGGCTTGCCCTTCGGCGCAATGCTTCCGTTTCGACCTTGATCGGTCTGATGCGGCCCTGCCATCGCGGGCGGGTTTCGCTTCGCTCCGCCGATCCGATGGACCATCCCGTGATCGCACATCGCCTGCTTGGCAGTGATGACGATATCGAGCAGCTTGTGGAAGGCATCGGCATCGCCCGTTCCATCCTCGCAAGCGAGCCGATGGCCAGCAGCGTGCGCTGTGAGATCCGGCCGGGCGAGACGCTGCGCGATGCCGTGGCCTTGCGCGAATACGTCAAGCTCGCCTCGGTGCCGCTGTATCACCCCTGTGGAACCGCCCGGATCGGCCGAAAGGACGATCCGTGTGCCGTCGTCGATCCGGACCTGAAAGTGATCGGGGTCGAGGGGCTGTGGGTCGCAGATGCCTCGGTCATGCCAGCGGTACCGGCCGGTAATACGAATGCGACGGCTATCATGATCGGCGACAAGGGGGCTGATCATGTGCTGTCGTGCCTCACACGGGCGTGAGTGCCGCGCTTCCAGGTGGTGGCTCGGGGCCCCTGCAGGGGCTTCGGGGCAATCTTCCATGAGGGTCCGCAAGTGCGGAACCAAATAATAGTATGCCAGTCATACATTTTTTCTTGAAACTGCACTGGTGACGCGTAACGTGTTCACCGGAGAAGGAGCCCAGGCCATGCCACGCAGCTATCCGCCGACGATCCATTTCACGGGCCTCAATACCCCGATCGGGGTCGAATGGTCCGCCCGTAATCTGGACGTGATCGGCGAAATTCCGGCAGAGATCGAAGGCGCGTTTTTTCGCGCGGTTCCCGATCCCGCGCATCCGCCCAGGTATGACGACGATATCGCCCTGTCCGCAGACGGTATGGTGGCGAAGTTCACGATCAGCGGCGGCGAGGTCGACTACGCGATCCGCTACGTCGAAACAGAACGCTACATGCTCGAGCGCGAAGCGCGCCACGCTCTCTTCGGGCGGTACCGTAATCCCTTTACCGATGACCCCGCAGTTGCCGGCAAGGACCGCACCGTCGCCAATACGACGCCGGTTTGGCATGCCGGGCGACTGTTCATGACAAAGGAAGATGGCCTCGGCTACGAAGTCGATCCCGATACCTTGGAGACGATAGGCCGCTGGGATTATTTCGGCGCCCTTCGCTCTCGCACATTCACCGCACATCCGCGCATCGACCCCGAAACAGGTGAGATGTTCTTCTTCGGGTATGAGGCCGATGGCCTGTGTTCGACGAAGATCGCCTACGCCATTGCCGATGCGCAAGGCAATCTCGTCTCGGAGCAGTGGTTCGATCAGCCCTATTGCTCGACGATTCACGACTTTGCGATTACCCAGAACTACGCGATCTTCCCGATCTTTCCGACGACTGCCGACCTCGATCGACTCAAGCAGGGCGGGGCCCATTGGGCCCACCAGCAGGAACTCGAAAGCTGGGTCGGGATCATGCCGCGCTACGGCAAGGTAGAGGAAATGCGCTGGTTCAAGGGTGGGCCGGGCATCTCTGCATTTCACCTAGTCAATGCCTTCGAGGACGGGGGGCGGCTCCACCTCGACTTGTGCCTTTCCGATACCAATGCCTTCGGCTTCATGCGTGAGGCAGGAGGGGTCATGCGCGACCAGCGCGAGATCGGCGGCGGCCTCACGCGCTGGACCTTCGATCTTTCGAAGGATGCAGACAGCTACGAGGAACGCGTTGTCGGACCCCCGGGAGACATGCCCCGATTGCGCGATGCCGATCAGGGGCGCCCCTACCGGGCGGCCTGGTACCTCTCGATGAATCCGCAAGGCGGTCCCCCGCTGCCTGGCGGGCCGGTCGGGGTTGCGTTCAACGCGCTGATCCGGATCGAACCCGGCAATGGCCGGATCGAGATGATGGGGCTTGAACCGGGAATGGCGATCAACGAGCCGGTCCATGTCGAATCGACAAGGCCCGATCACGAAGGCTGGCTGCTCATGGTTGTCGACCGGCGGGTGGATGAGAACCGCTTCGAATCCGAGCTCTGGGTCGTCGACGCCGCCAACCTCAATGCCGGGCCGGTCGCACGGGTTCCGATGCCGCTGCCCATGCGGGCGCAGGTCCACGGCACCTGGGTTCCCGCCGCGAAGCTTGAGCAGGCGCGCAGCCGTCAGCAGGACAAGGCTGCCTGATTTCGGGTGGCGCGAACTGGCAACGTCCGGCCAGCCTGGGCGATGCTGCATATGAACAGGAAAAGGACGAAGTGATGGTCCCTGAAAACATTCGGATCGCACACCCCGACAAACTCTACATTGGCGGCGAATGGGTCGAATCTAGCGGTGATCGTGTGCTCGAACTGGTCTCACCCGACAGCGAGGCGGTGATCGCGCGCGTGGTCGAGGGGACCGAACAGGACATGGATCGCGCGGTGGAGGCTGCGCGCAAGGCCTTCGATCAGGGTCCGTGGTCCTCGATGCCGCCTGCAGAACGTTCCGCTCTCGTGCGCAGGATGGGAGCCGAGCTGGAAAAGCGCGAACCCGAACTGGCTTCGGCCTGGACCGCGCAGGTGGGGGGGCTTGCCAGCTTCGCTCCCATCATGACCGGCGGCGCGACCGCCACTTTCATGGCTATCGCCGGCTACGGCGATGAGTACCAGTTTGTCGAGAAGCGCCAGGGCCAGCAAGTCGACACGGCCGTTATCGTGCGCGAACCGGCCGGCGTTTGCGCCGCCATTGCGCCCTGGAACGCGCCTTACGGCATTCTCTCCTCGAAAGTCGCCTATGCGCTGGTGGCCGGTTGTACGGTGATCATGAAACCGTCTCCGGAAACGCCGCTCGAAGCTTACATCATGGCCGAGGCCGCCGAAGCAGCGGGCTTTCCGCCGGGAGTCGTCAACCTCGTCGCTGCCGGTCGCGAGGCGTCCGATCACCTGGTGCGCAATCCGGGGGTCGACAAGGTGACCTTTACCGGCTCGACGCTGGCGGGCAAGCGGATCGGCGAAGTCTGCGCGGGCCGCGTGGCGCGCTGCACGCTGGAACTGGGCGGCAAATCCGCGGCGATCATCCGCGACGACTTCCCGATCGAGGCCGCCGCCGCGCTGCTGGGCAACACGATCACGATCATGAGCGGGCAGGTCTGCGCGATGTTGAGCCGCGCCATCGTCCCGCGCCGCCGTCACGATGAGCTGGCGGACGCGATCGCCAAGGTCATGCGCGAGATCCGCATCGGCCACAGCGAGGATCCGGAGACCCAGCTTGGCCCGCTGGCAATGAAGCGCCAGCTCGACCGCGTCGAGCATTACATCGAACTGGGTCGCGATACGGCCGACCTGGTGACGGGAGGTACCCGTCCCGTGTCGATGAACAAGGGCTTCTTCATGGAGCCGACCCTCTTCGCCAACGTCGACAACCGCAGCCGCATCGCCCAAGAGGAAATCTTCGGGCCGGTCTTGTGCCTGATCCCGGCAGACGACGAGGAAGACGCGATCCGGATTGCCAACGAAAGCGATTACGGCCTCAACGGTTCGGTGCTGACTCACGACGTGGATGCGGCGTACCGCATCGCCCGGCGCATGCGCAGCGGGGCTTTCGGCCAGAATGGCATGAAGATGGAGTTCGGCCTGCCATTCGGCGGTTTCAAGCAGTCCGGTATCGGCCGCGAAGGTGGGCCGGAAGGTTTGAACGCCTTCGTCGAAACCAAGACCATCTTGCTCGACGGAGCGCCCTCCAGCCTCTGACACCATTTGTCAGTGAAGATCGCCATCCGCAGCTCCGGGCCGGAGCTGCGGAACGGTCCAGTCGCGCGCTGCTGAAGGGACGCGCTGCTACAAGGGAAGAGTGACCATATGAACGCTCGCCAGATTTCGCGCCGGAGGCTCCTCACCGGTAGCGCCGCTGCGGCCGGGATGTCCGCCCTCGCCGGCACGGCTTTTGCCCGCAATGCCGAGCGGAGCCGTGGCAAGCTTCCGAACATCCTGTTCATTCTTGCCGACGACATGGGCTATGCCGATCTCGGTTGCTATGGGCGGACCGATTACGCCACGCCGGCGATCGATCGGATCGCGAGAGAGGGCATGTTGTTTCGACAGGCCTATGCCAATTCGGCGGTCTGTTCGGCATCGCGCACGGCGCTGATTACCGGCCGGTACCAGAACCGCCTGCCGGTGGGACTGGAAGAGCCGCTGGGCCGGCGCGTTCGGGGGCTGCCGCCATCTCATCCGACGATGCCCTCGCTACTGCGCAGCCAGGGCTATGAAACGACGCTGATCGGCAAGTGGCACCTTGGCCAGCTCCCCAAATACGGTCCGCTCCAAAGTGGATACGATCACTTCTGGGGCCTGCGCGGCGGCGGGATCGATTACTTCTCTCACGACTTCAACGGCGTGCCGGACTTGTGGGAGGACGACCGCGAGATCGAGCAGCCAGGCTACATGACAGACCTGCTGGCCGAGCGGGCGATGACGGCTATCGACGATTATGCTGCCCGGCAGCAGCCGTTCTTCATGAGCCTGCACTTCACCGCGCCGCACTGGCCCTGGGAAGGTCCCGACGACCAGACGGAATCGCAGCGTCTTGCGGCCAGCGACAAGCCATTTTCGATGTTCGACACCGATGGCGGGTCGCGCAAGACCTATGCCGAGATGGTCACCCGCATGGACATGGAGATCGGGCGCATTCTCGAGAGACTGGATCGGTTGGGCCTGGCGGAAGACACGATTATCGTCTTCACCAGCGACAATGGCGGCGAACGCTACTCCAAGACCTGGCCCTACAACGGCCTGAAGACCGAACTGCTCGAAGGTGGCCTGCGCGTTCCGGCAGTTATGCGCTGGCCGCGCCGCATTGCCGCAGGGCAGGAGAGTGAACAGGTCATCATGTCGATGGACTGGATGCCGACCTTCCTTTCACTCATCCAGGCATCTCCCGACCCGCGCTATCCCATGGACGGCATGGACCTGAGCGCGACGCTGCTCGATGGTGCGGCGCCGGTGCCGCGCACCTTGTGCTGGCGATACCTTAACCTCTCGCAGGAAGCCTGTCGCTCCGGGGACTGGAAATACCTCAAGATCCTCGACCGGACCTTCCTGTTCAACCTTGTCGACGACCCGCAGGAGCGGGCGAACCTCAAGGACAGGTATCCGCAGATCTACGCGAAGCTGGTGGACGACTACCGCAAATGGGACGCGGCGATGCTGCCACTCGATTTCGAGGCGTCGACCAGCGGGTTCAGCGGTGAAGACCTTGCCGACCACTTTGGCGTTTCCGAGCGCCGGATGGTCGAAACGAAGTGAGGAGAGCGCAGGCCGCCGGCATGTCCGGCGGCCTGTTGCCTCACCGTCCGATGAAGGCTTCCCGCAATGCGCGAAGTTATGGGTCGTGCCGGGCAGAGGGACGCGAAAGCAGGCTGATCTTCGCGGGGGAAACCGGCATGAAGCGTTTGTTGGAAGATCTGGCCTCCGAAGCCTCTCACTCCGACTGATCGGTCGACTGGTTCCGACCTTTCGCGAGGCCGTTGCGGATGCGTTGGATATAGTGACGGAAGGTTTCCTGCTCCGCATCGCTCAGCGGCGAGAGCACGTCGCGGTCCGCTTCTTCAAGGGCAGCGGTCATCCTGCGCAAGGTGGTGTCCCCCAATCGGGTCAGGTACAGGGCGTTCGCTCGGGAGTCGGCCGCTGCCGCGCGCGTCACGAACCCGCGTGCCTCGAGGATATTGACCAGCTTCATCGCACTGGCCCGGTTGATCGACAGCGCTTCGCCGAGAGCGGTCTGCGTGCAGCCCGCGTTCCTGCTGATTACGATCATTGCCGTAACGCGTGCCGGCGATATGTCGAACTCGGCCAGCGCTTCACGTGCCCGGCCGTCGACGTCGAACTGGAGCATCTTGAGCTGGTAACCAAACGAATTGTCGAGGTCCATATCGTCCGGCCGGTTATTGTCTTCCACTTGCAACGAGTCTCTAGCCCCACCCTGCGACGCTTGGCGTCGATTGCGGCGAACGATGGCCATTCCCCGTCGCGGCGTCAAGACAAGCGGATTGAGGCCCCGTGATCTCGAAATGAAGCCATCGCTGATAAATATTGAGATCTCTATTTCATAGACGTGAAAATTCGTATATTGGAAAAACTGAGTTGTCCCGAGGCGCTGTGCCTCGGCTTCGCGATTGGCGAGAGGAAGCAATGAAGATCTGTCGGGCTGGCGTTTCGCGCGCTTGCAATCTCCTTCGAATGATCCGTCGCCTGACCATTCCGGCGGGGGGTCAGTGAGCGCTCTTATCGACGGAAAGGTGCTGGCCCAGCGCGTTTCGGAACAGACTGCGGAGACGGTCCGAACCTTGGCGGGCAGGCTTGGCCAGGCGCCGGGACTGGCCGTGGTGCTGGTCGGTAACGATCCGGCGAGCGAGGTCTATGTCGGCCGCAAGATTCGTGAATGCCGCAAGGTGGGCATGCGCTCAATCGAGCACCGGCTGGCAGCTTCCACCGGTGAAGCTGAACTGCTCGCCCTGATCGCGGACCTCAATGCCGATCCCGGCATCCACGGGATCCTCGTGCAGTTGCCGTTGCCTGCGCATATCGATGCCGGTCTCGTCCTGGACGCGATTTCGCCGGCCAAGGATGTTGACGGATTCCATCCGGTTAATGTCGGGCGTCTTTCGACCGGTACCGGGGGTCTCGTTCCCTGCACGCCGCTTGGCATCATGATGCTGCTCGATACCGTGATCAGGGATTATCGCGGGCTCGACGCGGTGGTGATCGGCAAGTCCAATATTGTCGGCAAGCCGGTAGCCATGCTGCTGCTGGAGCGAGAGGCGACCGTTACCGTCACGCACATCGAAACGCGGGGCCTGTCCGAGATCGTGCGCAAGGCGGACATCATCGTCGCGGCCGCCGGTGCGCCCGGCCTTGTCAGGGGCTTTTGGGTCAAGGAAGGGGCGGTGATCATCGATGTCGGTATTACCCGCGTGACCCAGGCGGATGGCACGACCGCGCTCAAGGGCGATGTCGCATTCGACGAAGTGCAGCACGCCCGGGCGGTCACGCCGGTTCCCGGCGGTGTCGGGCCGATGACGATTGCCTGCCTGTTGGCCAATACGGCGAAGGCGGCCGAATTGAGCCTCGACGAAGCGCGGCAAAGCCGCCCAGGCTGAGGGCCAAGGTTGCCGGAGAAAGGGGTGAAAATGAACCTGCCAGTGGATCTTGAAAGCATCGAGGAGATCGGAGCCCTCAAATGCGTTTCACAAGTGGCTGTCAACGACTTGCGCGTCGCTGCCGACATCGGCGTGCACTCGCATGAGATCGGCCGCAAGCAGACGCTGATCATTGGCGTGGTCGCCGATATCGTCACTCCGCGCGAAGACATCCTCACAGAGACTATCGACTACAACCGCATAGTCGAACATGCGCAGGATCTGGCCCGCGAGCGTATCTCGCTGATCGAGACGTTCGCGGCGAAATTGGCTGACCGATGTCTCGAAAGCGATCTCGTCTTACGGGTCGAGGTCTGCGTTCAGAAGCCGGCGGCCCTCCTCAACGGATTGGCCTCCACGCGGGTGGTGCGGTGGACCTGAGCGGGCGAAACTGTCCCGAAGGCTGGTTCATCGGCTCGGGAACCGCCGCAATACTTCAGCGCACTGTCCAGACCGAATACGCGTTAGGCCGTCCTTTTGTACTGCTCGACGATCAGGCCCGGGACATGGCGACGATCTTCACTGGCCTCGAGGAAGAAGTGCGCTGCGATCGGCTCGATCAGGTCGAAGGGGCGCTTTCGCGGATCGACGCATTGATTGCCCGGGGCAAGACGCTCTCTGGATTTCTCTCTTTCGCAGCAGCGCCTGCCTTTGATCGCTTCACAGTCCGCGCCGACAGTGTCGAACCTCGCGGCAGGCCGGCTCCTTTGCTCTGGTTCGGTGTGTTCGCCCGGCAGACTTCCGGCCCGTCGCCGCTGTGTGCATCCCTGAGCGATAGTCTTTGCGCATCTGAGACACTGCTGACATCCCTGGTCTCGCAGCGTGATTTCGAGACCGGGGTTCGCTCCGTTCTCGACAGTATTGAATCTGGCGAGATCTATCAGGCCAACCTGACATTTCCGACGCGAACGATATTGCGCGATCCGCTGGCATACTATCGCCGCGTTCGTTCGCGCGCAAAGGCGCCGCTGGGCGCCATGATCGCCACTAGCGAGCGTCACGTGCTGTCCTTCTCGCCCGAGCTGTTCTTCCGACTTGAAGGAAGTCGCCTGCAGGCCCGGCCCATGAAAGGCACGCGGCCGCGTCATCTCGATCCGACGCGGGATCGTCAATTGCATGACGAGCTGCTTGGCAGCGGGAAGGATCGTGCCGAGAACCTGATGATCCTCGACCTGCTGCGCAATGACATGTCGCGTGTAAGCGAGGCGGGCAGCGTGCGTTGTCCGGCGATTTTCGATATCGAGGGGTATCCATCGGTTTGGCAGATGACATCGACAGTGAGCAGCTGCGTAAGGGCCGGCGTCGGACCTGTCGACATCCTCAGGGCCCTCTTCCCTTGCGGTTCAATCGTCGGGGCCCCGAAGATCAGGGCCAGCGAAGTTATCGCGCGCGTCGAAACCTTTGCACGCGGTCTCTATACAGGGGTCATCGGTGTTCTCGGCAAGGACCGGACGATGTTCAACGTCGCGATCAGGACGATGGACGTGACACCCGCCGGCGAGGCTTATACAGGACGCCTGGATGTGGGTTGCGGCATTGTTGCCGATAGCGTGCCAGCCCTCGAATGGGAGGAGTGCCTCGCAAAGGCGCGTTTTGCAGGCGAGGTGGTCTCACCCGCATTGGCTTGACGGATGGCGTCGATGCCCCGATCGACGAGGCGCATGGCGACATTGCTTCGGCATCTCCTGTGCGACTCAGCGATTGCCCGCATAATCAAATTTTCCTTGAAAATCTTTCACCTGCGGCGCTGTTCGCGTGACGGTTTCTCCGGTGCATACGAAGCGGTGGCGTTTGGCGTAAGAGTGAAGAAATAGCACGGTCTTGCAAGCGTTTGGGTGATTGGGTTCGGATTCGAGAAGTTATGTTGCAGCTGCGAAGGTGCTGTGACATAGTCAAAGAAAACAAGATGATCGCAGGGGGCGTTCGACGACAGTTTTAGCTGCGGGGGCGCTAATAATGAGTAGTGAACTACAGATATTCGTGCGTGCAGTGCAGATGAAGAACATCTCTGCTGCGGCCAGAAGCCTGCATCTGACTCCGGCTGCGGCGAGCCATCGGATAATGCAGCTGGAAAACCGGATCGGGGCCCGGTTGCTGAACCGCACGACGCGGGCGCTGCATCCGACCGAGGAGGGGTTGGTCTTCTACGAGCATGCGCTTGATGTCCTCGAGGCGATCGAAAGGGCCGAGAGCAGTATCGCCACAGCTGGCGGAGAGCCGATCGGTGCCTTGCGTGTCACAGCGCCCATCGGCTTCGGTCGCCGTATTCTGGCACCTTTGATCGTCCAGTTTCATGAGCGCTATCCCAAGGTCAGGGTCAATTTGCGATTGTCCGACCGGCTTATCGATCTGCTGGACGAGGCCGTTGACGTCGCGATCCGCATGGCCAATCCCGTCGACAGCAGCTTCATCGCGCGCAACCTGGACGACTGCGAACGCGTCCTCTGCGCTTCGCCCGCCTATCTCGATCAGAAAGGCAGACCGCGCGAGCCGGGCGAGTTGATCGACCATAATTGCCTCGTTCTGCGTTTTCCCGGGAGCCCACAAGTGCGCTGGCGCCTGCAGGGACCCGATGGTCCCGTCGCGGTGCCAGCGACGGGAGATTTCGACGCCGACGAGGGCGACGTTCTTACCGAGTGGGCCCTGCATGGCGGCGGGATCGTCATGAAGCCCTTGTGGGAAGTGGCGGAATATATTCGCAGCGGTCGACTTCAGGTTGTGCTGGCCGATTACCCACCGGAACCGGTCAAGCTGATGCTGATGTACCCGCATCGTAATCTGATGCCCGCGAAGCTGCGCGTCTTCATCGATTTCATGGCGGAACAACGCTCGCTGCTTCCCTGCATGGAGCATTTCGACGATCAGGGGAAAGTGGTCCGGTTCGGAACCTGACGCCGGCAAAGTTTTTCTGAATGAGCGGATCTTGAATTGGTTGTGCCTGCAAGCCGCTGCGGTTCGCAGGCTTCTTCTGAGATGTTTCGGAGCATTCTCCAATTGCGTCGAAAAGTGCTTCCGGAATTATGGCGATGCCGATCCTCGCCCCGGGGCCTATGACGATAGGGCTGCAAGTCTGATCCCGGGATGGGGCACTGTGAATGGCGGTTTCGGTGGCTCGGATACCTGTCCGCCGGTTCATCCTCGAACTGAAAGGTGCTGCGGCCTCGCGGTCGCGAGATTGCGTCGCATGGAAGGAGTTAGGTCGATGATGGCATTGCGAAACTGCGCGCGTTTGCGGCGAAGCGGCGCGACCGGCCTTGTGCTGGCAATGGCGCTTGCCGTCTGTGGCTGCGGCGCAGCGGATGACAAGGCTGGTCAGGCGCAAGCTGCGAGTGCCCCCGCCGATGAAGTGAGCAGCGACCTCTCCCTGCGGGAACTCATGGCGCACGTCATGCAGCGCAATGCCATTCAGATGTGGAATTGGCAGGCTTTCGTCAGTGATGAAACGGGTCCGCATTCCATGGTCCCCAAGACCGACGAGGAATGGGAGGACGCCGAAAGCGATGCCCTGACCGTTGCCGAGCTGGCCCGCGCCATTCAGTACGCTCCTTATCGCGTCGACGATCCGGCCTGGTCCGACAGGGCAAAAGCGCTTCAAGTTGCCGCCGGCAAGGTAGCCAAGGCGGCCGAGGAGAGGGACGAAGCGGCGTTCCTCGATGCCGGCGGCGCGGTCAACGACGCCTGCGTTTCGTGCCATTACCGCTTTGCCCCGCAACTTGAAGGGCCCGAGCCGACCGGTCCGGCCGGTGAGAGCACGCAGTGAAGTTCGCCGGACATCTGACTGACGCGGACCGCCAGGCGTATATGGATGCTGCGTCCCGCTTGGCAGGCCTTACCATTCCGGAAGAATGCCGGGACGGTGTGCACGCCAATCTCAGGTTGTTTCTGGATCACGCAGCAGTTCTGGACGAGATCGTCGATCCGTTCCGCGATCCGGCGGAGCTGCTGTGAATACGCTCGCGCACATCGGCGAGGTGCGCAACGGCAAGGCGCGTGCGCAGGACTGGGCCCGGGCATCGCTTGAATCAGCGCGCGCCAAGGCCCGGCTTTGTGCCTTCACCAGCCTCCTGGAGGAGGATGCGATGGCACAAGCGGCGTGCGTCGATGCCTCGCCTGCTGATCGGCCGCTGGCGGGTATGCCCTTCGCAGCCAAGAACCTGTTCGATGTGGCTGGGCATCCGACTCTAGCGGGGGCCAGGATCAATCGCGATGCCCCGCCGGCCCGGCGCACCGCTACGGTTATCTCGCGGCTCGCAAATGCCGGGGCAACGCTGGTCGGCATGACCAACATGGACGAGTTCGCCTATGGCTTCGCTACCGAGAACGCGCACTTCGGGGCGACCCGCAACCCCTGCGATGAAACCCGCATGGCTGGCGGGTCTTCCGGCGGTTCCGCGGCCGCCGTCGCGGCGGGCATAGTTCCGGTCGCCCTCGGCTCGGATACCAACGGTTCGATCCGCGTTCCCGCTTCGCTTTGTGGCATTTATGGCCTGAAGCCTACGTTCGGGCGCCTCTCTCGGGCGGGCACCTACCCCTTCGTGTCGAGCCTGGATCACGTCGGTCCTTTCGCGCGCACACTTGACGATCTTGCCCTCAGCTATGACGCGATGCAGGGCGCCGACGGGGCGGACCCTGCGTGCAGCCATACCGACCCGGATCCGATCGCAGCCGATTTCGACGTCATGCCCTCCGATCTGCGCGTCGGTGTTCTGGGTGGGTGGTTCATTCGCCATGCTGCGGCGGAAGCGAAGGATGCGCTCGATCTTGTTGCGGGTGTCTTTGCCCAGGCCTCCAGGGTAGAGCTTCAAGGCGCCCAGGCTGCCCGTTCGGCGGCGTTTTGCATGACCGGCATCGAGGGCGGAAGTCTTCACATACGCCAGTTGGCGACAAGGCCCATGGATTACGATCCGGCGGTGCGCGACCGTCTGCTCGCCGGGCTGCTGCTTCCTGCGCGCGTCTCTGAACTGGCCAGGCGGATGCGCCGTCAGTTCATCGACGAAGTCGCGCAGCTTTTCGGCAGCTTCCACATACTGATATCTCCGACAACCCCTTGCTCTGCTCCCAGGATCGGCGAGGCCTGCGTGGAAATCGACGGTGTCGAGCTGCCGGTGCGGGCGAATCTTGGCCTCTATACGCAGCCGATCAGCTTCGCGGGACTGCCAGCCCTGTCCGTACCATTGAAAACCGATGGGCTTCCCATCGGAGTGCAGCTTATCGCGCCGTATTGGGCGGAAAAGCGATTGTTCCAGGTTGCGCGATGGCTGGAGAGACAAGGCGTTGTCGCCTCGGGCACCGTGCAGAAGCAGGAAGCGGGCCTTTGAGCGGCGGCCTGGATGATCCGCGCGGCGGCATCGTGACGGCGCCGCACTACCTCGCTTCCGAAGCCGGGCTCGACGTTCTGCGCGATGGCGGTACGGCAGTGGAGGCCTGTGTGGCGATGGCAGCGTGCCTTGCGGTCGTTTACCCGCACATGACCGGCATCGGCGGCGACGGATTTTGGTTGATCCGTGAACCGGATGGTGCGCTTTGGGCCATTGATGCCTGCGGTAGGGCCTCGCGCAATGTAAGCCTTGAACTTTACGCGGGGCTCGACGCGATTCCGATGCGTGGGCCGCTCGCCGCGAACACGGTAGCCGGCACGGTTTCCGGTTGGCAGATGGCTCTCGGCGAGGGTGGTGGGGGTCTCAGCCTCGACAGGCTGCTGGGCGCTGCGATCACGCACGCGGAAGCGGGCGTTTCGGTTACCCGGGGGGGAGCCGCCATCGCCGGGTCCAGGAGTGACGAACTCGCATCACAGCCGGGGGCCTATGCCCGGATCTTCGAACCTGCGAATAGGCCCATGCGCGAAGGGGAAGTGCTGCGCCAGCCCGAATTGGCGCGCACCTTTCGCAAGTTGGTCGATGAAGGGCTCGGGAGCTTCTATCGCGGCGATCTTGCCGCGCTGATCGCGCAGGACCTGCAGGTATTGGGCAGCCCGGTCGATGGTATCGACCTTGCCGCGCATGAGGCGCAGCAAACCGTGCCTCTGTCGGCCGAGATCCACGGGGCGATGCTCTACAATACTGCCCCGCCGACGCAGGGCCTCGCATCACTGCTCATCCTGGCGCTATTTGATCGCCTCACCATTGCCCGGGCCGATGGATTCGATTACCTGCATGGGCTGGTTGAAGCGACCAAGCACGCGTTCCTTGTGCGCGATGCCCATCTTGGCGACCCGGCATGGATGTCGCTCGATCCGCAGGGCCTGCTGTCGAGCAACGCCGCCATCGGTACGATGTTGAGTGAGATCCGGCTGGACCGGGCGATGCCCTGGCCGCACCCGACGCATTGGGGAGACACGTGCTGGTTCGGCGCCGCCGATGGGCGGGGACAGGTCGTCTCATGCATCCAGTCGACCTATTTCGAGTTCGGGTCCGGCCTCGTCCTGCCCCAGACCGGCATCACGTGGCAAAACCGCGGCTCCGGTTTTCGTCTTGCCGACGATGGCTGGAATGCCCTCAAACCAGGTCGCAAGCCCTTCCATACTCTCAATCCGGCGCTTGCCGTCTTCGATGACGGACGGGTCATGGCCTATGGCACGATGGGCGGCGAAGGACAGCCGCAGACGCAGGCCGCGATCTTCACGCGCTATGCGAGGTTCGGTGTCGCGCTTGAGCAGGCGATTGCCGCGCCGCGCTGGTTGCTGGGCAGGACCTGGGGCGAAGAAAGCACCTCGCTCAAGCTTGAAGAGGGCTTCGCGCCGGAGACGATCGATGCTCTGCGCCGGGCCGGTCACGAAGTCGAAATCGTACCATCGTGCAACGCGCTGATGGGACATGCCGGTGCCATCGTGCGCCATCCTGGGGGGCGTCTCGAAGGGGCCAGCGATCCCCGTTCTGACGGATTGGTCGCAGCGTTCTGATGCCGCGGTTTTGCAGAATCATTTGATTTTTTGGAGTTGAACAGGTTGCCTGAACTTGATCCCCTGCTGTTTGGCGAAATCGACCCGCCCCAGCGGCTTCTGATGGGGCCCGGTCCGATCAATGCCCATCCGCGGGTGCTGCGCGCGATGTCTGCCGATCTCCTCGGGCAGTTCGATCCCGAGATGACCGAATTCATGAACCAGGTCATGGCGCTGTATCGGCCTATCTTCGGGACCGAAAACCGCTGGACGATGTTGATCGACGGTACCGCTCGCGCCGGGATCGAGGCGGCGCTGGTCAGCCTTGTGGCTCCCGGCGACACGGTGCTGGTGCTCAACGCCGGACGCTTCGGTCTGTTGCTGACCGAGATCCTTGTCCGGATCGGCGCACGCATCGAGACGATTGACGTGCCCTGGGGCGAAGTGGTGTCGATGGAAGCGGTTGCGGCCGCGATCGACCGGGTGTCGCCGCGTCTTGTCGCGACGATCCACGGTGATACCTCGACGACGATGGTGCAGCCGCTCGAGGGGCTCGGCGCGCTTTGCGAGGCTGCGGGCGCTCTCAGTTACGTCGATGTCACGGCCACCATCGGCGGTATGGAAATTGCCGCGGACCGTTGGGGCGTGGATGTCGTGAGCGGCGGCTTGCAGAAGTGCCTTGGCGGACCGTCCGGCTCGGCGCCGATCACCATTTCCAACCGCGCCGCCGAATACATCGGTCGTCGCCGTCACGTTGAGAGAGGTATCCGGCGCGAGGACATCGAGGATGGTCAGGGGCCGCGCATCGGCTCCAACTACTTCGATCTCGCGATGATTATGGATTACTGGTCGGACAAGCGCCTCAATCACCACACCGAGGCGACATCGATGCTCTATGCGGCCCGCGAATGCGCGCGCATAGCGCTGGGGGAAGGGCTGGAGCCACGCTATGCGCGCCACCGCGCCGCAGGCCGGGCGATGGCGGCGGGCCTGCGCGCGATGGGTCTTACCCTTTTCGGAGACGACAGCCATCGCATGAGCAATGTGACCGGCGTCCATATTCCCGATACCGTCGACGGCGAAGCCGTGCGCCGGGCAATGCGCGAGAATTTCGAGATCGAGATCGGCACCGCCTTCGGTCCTCTCGAAGGCCGGATCTGGCGGCTTGGAACGATGGGCTACAATGCAATGAAGCACAAGGTCCTCCTCACGCTTGGAGCGCTGGAGGCCTGCCTGCGCGCCCAGGGGTATGCGGTCGCGCTTGGCGAAGCCGTGCCGGCTGCGATGGAGGCTTGGGACGCATGAGCCAGGCCCGAGACCTTGTCGGCTACGGCCGGACCATTCCCGATGCGAAGTGGCCCGGCGGGGCCCGCGTCGCAGTACAGTTCGTGATCAATTACGAAGAGGGCGCGGAAAACTGCGTCGTGAATGGCGATGCCGGTTCGGAATGCTTCCTGTCCGACATGGTCGGCGCTGCCAGCCATCCTGACCGCGCCATGGCGATGGAAAGCCTTTACGAATACGGCAGCCGCGCTGGCTTCTGGCGTTTGCATCGCATATTCGTACAGCGCGGATTACCGGTAACGGTCTTCGCCGTCGCGCGTGCGCTGGAAATGAATCCGCAGGCCGTGGAGGCGATGTTGGTCGCCAATTGGGAGGTCGCGAGCCATGGTCTGCGCTGGATCGATTACCAGAACGTGCCCGAAGAGGTGGAACGGGCGCATATCGCCGAAGCAATTGCCTTGCATGAAAAGCTTACCGGACAGCGGCCATTGGGCTGGTACCAAGGGCGGACTTCGCCCAACACCGCCCGCCTGATCGTCGAGGAAGGGGGCTTTCTCTACGATGCCGACAGCTACGCCGACGACCTACCCTACTGGGATCGCAGGCATGGCAAGCCGCAGCTCGTCGTGCCTTATTCGCTCGACGCGAACGACATGAAGATGGTCGCACTCAATGGCTTTACCGAGGGCGAGCAGTTCTTCCGCTACCTGCACGATACTTTCGAACAATTGCGCGAGGAAGGCGGTCGGATGATGTCGATCGGCCTTCATGGGCGCATTGCCGGGCGCCCGGCGCGCGCCCGAGCGCTCGCGCGGTTCGTGGATCACGTCACGGCGACCGGCGATGCCTGGATTGCGCGGCGCATCGATATCGCGCGCCACTGGATTGCGAACCACCCGGCATGACGATCGACGATCCGCAGGCACTGGCGCAAGTGACGGCAGCTTTTCACGAATACGAACGCGCCCTGATGGAAGATGACCTACAGGCGATGGATGCGCTGTTCCACGATGCCCCGACCACCAATCGCTACGGCGTTGGTGAGGTACTCTACGGCATCGACGCCATCCGCGCCTTTCGCAAGGGGCGGTGCGGTTCACCGCAGCGTCGCCTCGGGAAGGTCGCGATCACGGTCTATGGTGACAATTTCGCGACGGCCGACGCCGAATTCTTCCGGGATGGCAGCGACCGGCGCGGTCGCCAGTCGCAAAGCTGGGTCCGGTTCGCGGACGGCTGGAAGGTCGTCTCCGCCCATGTCAGCCTGGAGGGAGCAACGTCATGACGGCTCTTTTCGAACACAGTCCCTGGGTCGAGGAACGGGCCGATGCCCGTCCTTCTTCGGGCGACCGTCATGCAGATCTCATGGCAGTCGTCCAAGAAGCCGAGATTGCCGACCAGTTGGCACTGATCCGTGCACACCCCGAGCTGGCGGGCAAGGCCGCAGTCAATCGCGCCTTGACGCAAGCTTCCGCCTCGGAACAGGCCTCGGCGGGGCTGGACCGTCTGACGCCTGAGGAATTCGATGAATTCCACGCGTTGAACGCGGCCTATCGCGCGCGCTTCGACTTCCCCTTCATCATCTGTGTGCGGTTGACCGACAAGGCCGGAATTCTCGCGGCCATGAGGGCGCGGCTGAAGAATGACCGCGAGCAGGAAATAGCCACTGCTCTTGCCCAGATCGGCGAGATCGTGCGCCTCCGACTGGAAGATCTGAAATGAGTGAAACAGGTTCCCCCGCCGGAGCGGCCGGTCTTGAAGCCCTGCAAGCGGAATTGGCCCGCCAGTTGACCCTTACCGGCTTTGGCGGGCAGGACTGGACCCGGCCGCGCAGCCATCCCGAAGGTCATGTGCATGACGTCGTCATCGTGGGCGGCGGACAAAGCGGGCTGGCGGCGGCTTTCGGCCTGATCCGCGAGCGCATCAGCAACATCCTCGTGATCGACGAGAATCCTGCCGGGTTCGAAGGGCCATGGGAAACTTATGCGCGAATGGTGACCTTGCGAACGCCCAAGGACCTGACGCCGATCGACTTCGGCATCCCGGCGCTGACTTACCGCGCCTGGTGGGAAGCCCGGCACGGTGCCGAGAGTTGGACACAGGTCGACAAGATCGTCCGCGGCGACTGGATGGCCTATCTGCGTTGGTATCGGCGTGTGCTCGACTTGCCTGTGCGCAATGAAACGAAACTGGAACTGATAGAGCCGATCGGGCAGGGGCTTTACCGCCTCAAGCTCGCGGGCGGGGGAACTCTCCTGAGCCGAAAGGTGATCCTTGCTACCGGGATACAGGGCGGCGGAGAATGGCACACCCCGGCCCTCATCAGTGGAGCCCTGCCGCGTCACCTCTATGCGCATACCAGCGAAGCGATCGACTACCCGGCGCTGGCCGGCAAGCGCATTGCCATTCTCGGCGGGGGAGCCTCTGCCTTCGACAATGCAAATGTCGCACTGGCGGCGGGCGTGCGCGAAGTCGAAGTGCATATGAGGCGCAAGGTGCTGCCCCGTATCAACCCGATCCGCTTCATGGAGCGCGTGGGTTTTACCGCGCGCTATCCGGCTCTCGATGATGCCGAGAAATACACGGTCATGTCGGCCTTCCTCGGCCACAACCAGCCGCCGACGAACGATACCTTCCGTCGCGCTGCCGCCAGGTCCGGGTTCAGCCTTCATCTCGGCTCGCCGTGGCTCTCGGTGGAGGTGCAAGGTGAGCGGGCCCTGGTGACGACGCCACGCGGCAAATTTGCGTTCGATTTCCTGGTCCTGTCGACCGGGCTGCTCAGCGATCCCGGGCTGCGCCCGGAACTTGCCGGTGTTAGCGATGCGATCGCCCGCTGGTCGGACGTCTATCGCGCCCCGCCCGGCAAGGAAAACGCATTGCTGGACGCGCATCCCTATCTCGGCCCGGCATTCGAGTTCCTGCCGCGCAAGGGCTCCCCTTCCCAGGCTCTGCATGGCCTGTTCGTCTTCAATTACTCGGCCCTCGCGAGTCTCGGTCTTTCGGCTTCGGCGCTCTCGGGCTTGCAGGCCGCACTTCCACGGCTTGTGCGCGGGGTGGCCGACCAGCTCTTTCTTGACGATCGCGAGGCGCTTATCGCCGACTTTCTCGCTTACGATGAGCCGGAGTTCGAGGAGACCTGGCCTATGGCACAGGAGGATGCGGCATGATCACGCTGTCCACCCACGTTCTGGACACGGCGCTTGGCCGTCCTGCAGCCGGTGTTGCGCTTGCCCTCGCCAATGGTGACGGGGACATCCTGTTTATCGGGGCGACCGATGCCGACGGACGTTGTCCTCAGTTGCCGACAGTCGCAGCCGGGCGCTTCCGACTGAGCTTCGAAATCGCCGACTACTTTCGCGGCCTTGGCGCCGACTTGCCCGATCCGCCATTTCTGGACCGTGTCTCCATCGATTTCGGCGTGGCCGAAGCGTCGGGGCACTATCACGTGCCGATACTCGTCTCTCCCTACGGATATTCGACGTATCGAGGAAGCTGAGGGACTGATCCAGAGACCATCTTATCAGCCGATACAGCTTATCGGTCGATGCTTCGGCACGTTGTGAAGGGTCTGGCAGATGCCTCTTCGACAAAACCAAAAATTACCGGAAGGACCCTTCATGATCTCTTGCGATGCCTTGCGCATGAAGCTGCTTGCATCCTGCGTCGCCGGTGGTCTCGTCGCGCTGCTCTCACCTGCCGTCCACGCTGAGGAGGATTCCGGGGCAGAAGCAGCCGGGAAACACGGTGAGGCGCCGGGCGCGGTTCGAAGCTGGGAGAATGAGATCGTCGTATTCGGACGGGGCGAGGCGAAGATCGGCGTGGCCAATGCGTCGAGCGAAGGCAGCGTGGCCGGCTCCGACCTGTTGGTACGTCCTTTGCTGCGTGTGGCGGAGCTTCTCGAAGCCGTGCCCGGCATGGTCGCTGCGCAGCACTCGGGCAGTGGCAAGGCCAACCAGTACTTTCTGCGCGGTTTCAACCTCGATCACGGTTCGGATTTCACGACCTATGTCGATGGCGTTCAGATGAATTTACGCACGCATGGTCACGGGCAGGGCTACCTCGATCTCAACGGGCTGATTCCGGAGATCGTTGCGCGGGAGGATTTCCGCAAGGGTCCCTACCGCGCAGATGGCGGTGATTTCGCGCTGGCTGGCGCGGCCTACATGACCACGATCGACGGGTTCGAGAATACCTGGCTGTCGCTGGAGGGTGGATTTTACGGATCGCGGCGCTTGGCCATGGGTGGAACGATCCGCGACCTGGGGCCGGGCGACTTGACGCTCGTCGCGCAGGCCAGGCGCTACGACGGTCCCTGGCAGGAGCCGGAACACCTGCGCCACTATTCGGGCTTTGCAAAGTATCTCGTCTCAGTGGATGAAGGCGATCTCGCAGCTTCGCTGCACGGCTATCGCGGTACCTGGCGACCCACGGAGCAAATCCCAGAGCGCATCATCGGATCGGACCAGTGCGGCGATGTCTTTTGTTCCCCGGATCCCACTGCGCGCGGCCAGACGACGCGCTTCGTCGGTAATATCGCGCTGTCGCAACCCGGCTGGAGCGCCAACCTCGATGCGCAGTACTATGACTGGTCGATGTATTCGAATCCAACTTATGCGGATCCGGACGGGGCCAGTGCGCAGATCCGCCAGTTCGACCGGCGCTGGATCCTTGGCATGTCCGCCCGCAAGCATTGGAAACTTGGGGCCGGGCTTACCTTCACCGTGGGCACCGAGAACCGCTACGACAACATGGGAAATGTTGGCGTCGAACGCACGGCCATGCGGGAACTGCTCTATTCCCTGGGGCGCTACCGTGTCGATGAGCTTTCGGCCGCGCTTTATGGAGAGGCGACGTGGCAACCGCTGGCGGGACTGCGGCTGACGGGCGGCCTGCGCGGGGACCACTTTCGCTATTCGGTGCGCGCGCGCGATTCGGCGGCCGCGGCGCTTGGCGAGGGCAGTGGGCACGATTCGATCGTGTCGCCCAAGCTCTCGGCAGCCTATGAGATCTCTCCGCAGTTCGAACTTTACGCCAACTGGGGGCGCGGCTTCCACTCGAACGACGTGCGCGGCGCGGTGAACGTGGAGACGCCAGTGCCGGTTCTCGTGCGCGGCACCGGTAAGGAACTTGGCGGGCGCCTGCAGCTCTCCGAGTTCTCGCTGACGGCGACCTATTGGTGGCTCGACGTTGGCAGCGAGTTGCGCTTCGTCGGCGATTCCAATGCCGTGGAACCGACCGGGGCGAGCAGCCGTCATGGATACGAGATCGTCGCCTTCTGGCGGCCGGTGCCTTGGCTGGCGCTGGACGGCAACTACACCGCCAGCCATTCGCGCTATGACAACGGCGATCGTATTCCCAATGCCTTCGAGAATGCCGCCTCCGGCGGTGTCGCGGTGGTGCTCGATCCGTGGGAGGCCAGCCTGCGTGTGCGGCATCTCGGGCCTTATCCGCTGATCGAAGACAACAGCGTGCGCAACAAGGGCAGTACGGTGCTAAACGGTCGCGCATCCTGGAAGGGCAAGCATGTGCAGATCTATGGAGAAGTGCTCAATATCCTGGACAGCCGGGACAAGGATATCGCCTACTTCTACGAGTCCTACATTCCCGCCTACGATCCGGCGGGGCCGGCAGAGGGCGTGCTGAGCCGCGTGGTCGAACCGCGTACGGTGAAGGTCGGCGCGAAGTTCAGCTTCTGATCGCGTTCCTGACGGCGCGGTATTCGCTTGGCGATCAGGTTTCCTCGCATCGTGAAAGTTTCTTTGAAAATGATCCATCGCTGAATAGCAGGTCAAATCGGAATATGCGTACTAGGCTTGGCGCAAAGGAGGCCCAGGTCTGATGCTCATGGAATCCGAGATTTCCGCCGAGGCGGTTGTTGCCGAAGCGGAGCCCGATCCGGGTGCGGTGGATGAAATACCCGCACTGTCGCGATTGGTTGTCCTGGGTCTGCAGCACGTCATGGTGATGTATGCAGGTGCTGTAGCGGTTCCGCTCGTACTCGGTCACGCGCTTGGCCTTTCGGCGTCGCAAATCGGTCTTCTGGTAAGTGCCGACTTGTTCGGATGCGGGCTCGTTACATTGCTGCAGACTGTGGGCATCAAGGGTGTGGGCTTGCGCATGCCGATTATGATGGGCGTTACCTTTGCGTCTATCGGGCCTATGCTGGCTATCGCCAACAGCAATATCGCCGCCGGGCAGAGTGCCGAACACAGCCTGCAGGTGATCTGCGGCGCGGTGCTGGTCGCCGGCGTGTTCGGACTGGCCATCGCACCTGTGCTCGGCAAGGTCGCGCGGTTCTTTCCGCCGGTCGTAACGGGCACGGTCATCCTCGTCATCGGGGTATCCCTGATCGGTATCGGCGTCGGTTGGATCGTGGGTCAGGGCAAGAGCGGCGAAGTCGATGCCGCGCACGCTGCGATGTCCTTTTTCGTCCTCGCCCTGATTCTGGCGGTGCTGCGCTTCGGCAAGGGCATGGTGCGCAATGCCGCGATCCTGATCGGTGTCGCGGTGGGTACATTTGTGGCTGCGGGCCTTGGCATGACCGATTTTTCGGCGGTCGGTGAGTCTGCGATACTGGGCTTTACGCCACCGCTGGTTTTCGGCTTGCCCCGTTTTGAACTGGGTGCCTCGATCAGCATGATGTTCGTCATGATCATCGTGATGGTCGAATCCGTGGGCATGTTCTTCGCCGTGTCGGAGATCGTGGGGACGAAAATGGATACGGCGCTGATGACGCGTGGTCTGCGTGCCGACGGCCTGGGAACGATTATCGGCGGGCTGTTCAATGCCTTTCCCTACACCTCGTTCTCTCAAAATATTGGCCTGATCGCGATTACCGGGGTACGTTCGCGCTTCGTGTGCGCGACCGGTGCGGTGATCATGCTGGGCCTGGCGCTCAGCCCCAAGCTTGCCGTCGCCATTGCATCGATTCCCTCCTTCGTGCTGGGCGGGGCCGGCCTTGTCATGTTCGGGATGATCGCAGCTACCGGTGTGCGGATTCTTGGCAAGGTCGACCTCTCGGGAAATCCCCATAACCAGACGATCCTCGCGGTTTCACTGAGCATGGGCATGGTGCCGCTCGTTTCGGAGGGGATCTTTGCCTCTCTACCGCAGCCGCTGCAGCCCTTCGTTCATTCCGGCATCGTCCTGGCGACGATCTCTGCCGTGGCCCTCAATTGGCTGCTAAACAAGGAACACCGATGAAGCGCGGGTCCGCTCGGCGCTGCGGAAATACCTTCAAGCGCTATGTGAAAAACCCGGGAGCACAGCGGTGCTAGATCTCGCGCTACCACCTCGGACAGTGCGGAATGCCATCATGCAGGGGCTTTCGATCCACGCGAAGGCAGCGCCGAGCCTGGTTGCGGACCGATGATAGAAGGAATGACGATGAAATCTCATTTTCAGAAGCGAGGAAGCGCTGCGCTTCGGGGCATCCTCGCCATTGCCCTGGCCGGTATGCCTGTGACGATTGCGCAGGCGCAGCCGGCGGGCAAACCCAGTACCGTCACCGGTCTGACGGGCATGTGGTTCTTGGAACAGGACGATTTCGAGACGCCGGTGGAGCCGCCCTATAGGCCTGAGGCGAGGGCGATGGTCGAGGAGCGCGAAGCCCAAGAGAATGCGGGCAAGGTCATCGACGACGAAACCCGGGCCTGCGAGCCGATCGGCCTCCCCGGGATAATGCTCTCGGAATTTCCGCTGGAGATCCTGGAGACGCCGGGGCGCATCACCATCATTTCCGAGATGAGCCCGCTTGTGCGGACAGTCTATCTCAACCGGAAGAAGGCTACCGAAGGGCTGCCGCCGATGTACAATGGCTATTCGATGGGCCATTGGGAAGGCGAGACGCTGGTCATCGAGACCGACAATTTCAACGATACCGGATTTCCGTTTCGTTTCGGCAACGCGGTTCATTCCGCTACGACCACGATGACCGAGCGCATCAGCCTGAGCGAAGACGGCCAGATGCTGGTCGACGAGATGACCTTGCGCGATCCTCGGTATCTGACCGATTCCTACAAGATCGTGCGCCATTACAAGCGCCTTCCGGAAGACTCCGAGCTATGGGAGAGCCCTTGCATGGTAGGATGGAAGGATGATCCTACGGCCCTGTAGTTCCAGGGCTGAATTCTCGCCTGAGAAAGTTCGACCCCGAGCGTGGGCCGGTGGGATGAATGTCCCGACCGGCCTGCGCATTTTTGTTTCTTAAGAACCTTTATTACAAACACGTATTTCGCCCATCGGCGAAATACTTTCAAATCAAATCAGCGAGAACTTTCCGGGAAATTGCCTGATGTTGCATTGCAGCGAGCGGTGGGCTCGCAGCATATTTCATGCCGCATCGCGCGGTGGGAAAGCAGCGGGAAATTTGAACCATGACAGGAAAGACAGCACTCGCCCTGGCTCTATCGACGAGCCTGGCGAGCATCGTGCAACCGGCATTTGCCTCGGAGGATCGTGCCGCCACGGAGACCGGCACTTCGCTCGATATCGTCGTGACGGCAACACGCCGTGAGCAGAAGCTTCAGGACGTTCCGATCGCGGTGACGGCGATCAGCGCCGAGCAATTCGTCGCTTCGAACTACAAGGACCCCTCCGAGCTACAGTACCTTTCGCCCAGCGTGCAGGTCAGCTCCAGCGGCGGCGCCGGTTTCAACGTACGCGGCGTGGGCACCAACAGTTTCAATGCCGCGACCGAGCAGACCGTGGGTCTCGTCGTAGATGGCATCGTCTATGGTTTCGTCAATGATCTGGGCGCCGACATGAGCGACGTGTCGCGGGTGGAAATCCTGCGCGGTCCACAGGGCACGCAGTTTGGCAAGAACGCGTCCGCGGGCGTGATCAACATTACCACTGAACGTCCGTCTACCGACCGGACCTACAGCGTCCTTCACGCTTCATATGGTTCCTACGACGACACGAATGCGAGCTACCGGGTCAACGTTCCTGTAACCGATACCCTTGCCGTAATGGGTGTCGCATCCTACCAGAACCGCGATGGCTGGGCGTGGAACCCGGTGCGCCAGGAAAACGCCGGCGACAGGGATCAGGTCGGTCTCAAGGGCAAGCTCAAGTGGGCGCCCACTGTTGATTTCGACATCTTCGCCAGCGTCGATTACCGTCGCTCCTACTCGAGCCCCGCATTTCTCTCCAGCTATCGTCGGTTGGGCATCGGCAGCGGCACTGTTCCACCCGGGTTCGGTATCCTCGACTACGGGATCGAACCGGGGCCTAACAACACCGAAACAGGTCTTGCCAGCGACAGCTATCAGATCAACCGCGTCGGCGGTGGTACGTTCGAGGCGAATTACCACTTCGGCAACTATACCCTGACAGCGCTAACCGGATATCGCATGCTCGGACGCGATGCCTTCGCAACTTTGGGCAGCACGCCGATCACTGCGGCCGAAGGGCCTGTGCGCGTGCGCAGCGACCAGTTCTCTCAGGAACTGCGCCTGAGTTCGTCGGGCGGCCAGTTCATCGACTTCACCTCGGGGCTTTACTACTATCACCGCAGTTCCAAGGAAGTCAGCATGTTTGCGGGCGATTTCGGCGGCCTGGCCGAGCTGCTTCATGGCCCGGGCGCGTTGCTTTCGTTCAGCGGTGGCCGCGATTACCTCAGCTATTCGGTCGACAGCATTGCCGGCTTCATCGACGGCACTGTCAATGTTAGCGACGATCTCAAGTTGATCCTCGGCGGACGGTTGACCCGGGACAAGGCATCCTCCAGCCTTTATACCGTCGAAGTCGAGGGCGTTTACCCGTTGACGGGCATGGTCTCAGGCCCTGGCAGTGCCAAGACCGCGAATACCGATTTTTCCTGGCGCGCTGGCTTGCAGTACAATTTCACGCCGAATGTAATGGCCTATTTTACTGCTGCGCGCGGCTACAAGGGACCGCTGGCGATTGCCGTCGCCGGTTCTTCGGCGCGGATCGTCGATCCCGAGACCGTCAAGTCGCTCGAAGCCGGGATCAAGACGACGTGGTTGAACGGCAACCTGCTGTTCAACTTGACTGCCTTTCGTGAAAAGTTTCGCAATTTCCAGACCAGTGTTCCCGACACGACCCTCCTGCCGCCCGGCTTTGCGCTGGGTAATGCCGGTGGCATGAAGACGCAGGGCATCGAGGTGGAATTCTCTGTGAAGCCGACGCCGGGGCTGACGCTGATTGCGAACGGCACTTACCAGGATGCCAAGTACACCGATTTCCTTAGCGCCTGCTATTCCGAGTACGAACCGATCCAGCCGCCCGTCACGGACGATCCCAATGTCGTCGGGGCCTGCTATACCGTACCCGGTACCGGGCTGAGTTATATCCAGGCAAAGGGATCGCCCGCGCCGAACGCCAGCAAGTGGAACCTGGCGCTGGCGGCAAGCTTCGAGCAGCCGATCGGAGAAGATCTGGCAGTCGATGCGACAGCCAACTATACTTATCGCAGTGATTTCTACACCAACGGCGTCGATCCCAATACCCGTGTGGACGGCCGCGGCATTGTCAACGTCAACCTGGGGGTCGGAGCCCAGGACGATACCTGGCGTGTCGGCGTGTTCGCCCGCAACCTCTTCGACAAGTACTACGTTTCAGGAATTGAACTGGGCGGTTTCGACGAAGGCTCGCTTGTTAACGTGCTGGATCTCGAAGCCCGGCGCACGCTCGGCGTCGTCCTCGATACGCGCTTCTGATCACCTGACTGCATAGATGCCGCTGGCCGGGACGTCGATGATCCGGGTCATTCCCTCTCCGCGCCACAGGATATCCCCTGTGGCGCGGTTTTTTTTCGTGCAGCCTGCGTCAAACGCCGGGTCGGCGATGGCGGTTGGATGACAGGAACTGGCAGGGCAGGACATGATAAGGCAGGGTGATCCGCGAGACGAGATGATCGCAGCTGCAACCATCGCAACCGCCTTTCGCGGTCAGCGGCCATATTTGTGAGTTCCGTCCACATCGAGGGCTGACGGTCATGCCGCTTCGTCGGAACGAGACCGCGCTCTGCCGGAGGACGGCCAATGAGCCGGCCCGCATGGGCGGGAGATCTTCGCCAGCCTGCTCCCGGCTATTGGAGCATGCGCATACGATCAAAAAAAGAGCGACGCCCCTTCCAGGGCGCCGCTCTTCTCAGGATGGGACCGGCAAACTTTCAAGTAGCGGGCGATCAGTCCTCCGCTCGATCCCGGGCAAGGGGGAAGGCCCGAATGAAGTGCTCAAGAGCTTCCAAGGCCTGATCGACGTCCTCCACGGTGACGCTTTCCGCGGGATTGTGGCTGATGCCTTTGAGGCATCGAATGAAAAGCAGGATCGACGGTACGAAGCGGGACATGACCATGGTGTCGTGACCGGCGCCCGAAACCATCCTGCGGCCGGAGCTTCCGGTCTTGCGCACGGCTTCGCACATAATTTCAATCAGTTTCGGATCGCAGGGAGAGGGAGGCAGGTCCTGGATCAGCTCATGCATGACAGGGATCCCGCGGCGCTCCCCGATGTCTCCCAGGCCTTGCAGGATCTGCATGGCAGCGCGCTTGCGCAGGACATCATCGCCCGAACGGATGTCCAGCGTGAATTCGACCTGGCCGGGGATGACGTTGACGGCGCCGGGCCGGGCCTCGACATGGCCCACTGTGGCGACGAGATCTTCACCAAAGCGCCTGGCGACGGTCTCGACCATCTGGATTGCCTCGGCTGACGCGGCCAGGGCATCCTTTCGCAGCGACATGGAAGTGGTGCCTGCGTGCCCTGCCTGACCACTGAAGGTGACAAGGTAACGCTGCTGCCCTGCAATGCTGGTGGCAACGCCGATCGCTTCATCGATAGCTTCCAGCAGGGGCCCCTGTTCGATATGGGCCTCGACGAAGCAGAGCAGTTCGGCCGCAGTGCGGCGGGCCTGCACTACCGTTTTTGCGGAAATGCGCTGGCCAGCCACTTCCGGAAACGTATCAAGTGCCTGTGCCACGCTGACACCTTCGCCGTCGCAGATCTCGAGGCTGTGGGTCTCCAGCGTACCTGTTACGGCGCTTGAACACATCATCGAGCCGGGAAAGCGCGATCCTTCCTCGTCGCCGAATGCGATGACCTCAAGAGCGAAGGGAAAGCGTTCGCCTCGGTTATGGAAACGGTTGACAAGCTCGATACCGAGAAGCACGCCCAGTGGCCCGTCATAGGCACCCGCATTGCGCACGCTGTCGATGTGCGATCCCATGAGGATTGCAGGCGCGTCGGGCGTGTCTGCTTCATAACGAGCTACAACGTTCCCGATGCCGTCGATCCTTGCCGTCATTCCGGCTTCACCGGCCCAGTCGATCACCTGCCGTATGGTCGCGTGATGGGCTGGTCCCAGGTAGGGTCTGAACAGGTAATCGCCGGCATCGCTGAACGGTTCGTACTTGAGCAAGTCGCAGCGCGCCACGACGCGTGCGCCGTCTGTCGAACTGCTGTGTGGGGGCGAGTGGAGCGGAATTGGCGCGATAGTTCCGAAGGCGGACGCGCCGGGGCCTGGAGCAGATGAAGGCATGGGAGCTCAGCTAGCGTGCGACCGGTAATCAGGGCTTGTCGGTAATGACAGTGCCGTCGGGCAGCTTCGCGGATACCGCGAGGCCATAGTCCACACCGTCCTTGCGCGGGTGCACGCGGAAGCGGACCTTGTCGCCTGCCTTCATGATCGTGGGGCTCCAGCCTTTTCGGCCGATAATGTTGGGGGTGGAGCATTCGACGGTCCACACCTTGTTTCCGGACTGTACCGTGATCATCACATGCGGATTGCGCCATGTGAAGGTTTTGACCACGCCGTCGAATTCGACGTACTTGTTCGAATCGAACATGTTGAAGGAATGGTGCGCGAATGCGGCCGGCGACGAGAGAGCCAGGCCGATGGCAACCAGGCTGCAGATCTTCTTCATGTTTTGCCTCATCATGGGGAAGGGCCGGGGCCCGGGTGTTTCAGTTGAGTGGCCGATGGGCCGAAAAAGTACCCTCCCTGCCGATCGGGCCAGGGAATGCCGACAGGACGGCCTATTTTCAGTGGTCGAAGGGATCGCCCGTGACCTTGTCTTCGAGCAAGCGTTCTGCCTCGATATCGATATCCTTGATCGCCTCGAGATCGACTTTGGAAAGTGCGTCGAGATCCACTTCGCATACGGCCTCGTAGCGCGGACTGTCATCAGGCATCCGGTCGTAATGGACGGTCACCGAATAGGGCTTCGCGTAGTAGACCGGGTCGTCGACGGTCATCGTCAGGGTCAGGACCTTGCCGCCGGGTTCGACGTGAAAGCGCTCGACAATGTGGGCTTCAGCGCTGGTGCCGGGAAGGTCTCGTCCAACCTGCCAGATTCCGTGCCTCTTGCCGCGTCCGTTAAGGCCGATGGTGTCGACGATCAGGTCGCCGTTGTCCCAGTGACCTACCGAATTTCCGTACCAGGATGGATCGATGATGTCCGGGTGGGGGACATTCAGATAGACGGTACGCGGCTCTATTGAGGATTCTGCGGTAATGGCAACACGCCCGATGCCCGCCAGAATCTGCATCGGCGTACGCAGGAACATCACGCTTGGAAAACCGCCCGGAAGACAGAGCATGCTCGTGACGCCGCGGACATAGCCAGCCTGCTCCGCCGCCTTCCTCTTGGCGAGGAAATCCTTCGCTTCCTGCGTCAGCTCCGGCTCCGGCACGGCGACGCCGTCGGTCCACTCCGTGACGCGGTAGTTCCACATGCCTTCGATGGGAAGGTCATCGGCCTGAGCCGTTGGCGCGATGGCGAGCCCGATGGCCAGGGTCGCAGCCTTTGAAATGGCGGAGGGCATGGATCGTACTCCGATGCTTTGCTTGAATTGACTGGCGGTTGCTTGTGAGGAAAGCCGGGGCTTTCTGTTGCTGCACGATCTTTCGCACAGGCAGCGTCGATGCGCATCGCGGACGATTCGTGAAGACCTTCAAAGCCTATCTGAAAACGGATCACCGGTGGCTCGACTAAGGTTCGTCCGACAGTTGAGGATGAGGTCCCGCATTGTTCGAACAAATCAGCCAGCAGATAGCGCAAACCGCGGCCAGCGCTTTCGTTGCCAACCATCTTTGGGTCACGCCCTTTGTGCAGAGCATCCATATTCTGGCCATTGCCGCTCTTTCGGGCGCGTTGCTGATGATCAACCTACGTCTGCTTGGCCTCGCCGCTCCCTGCCATGCAATGGCGGGGGCGGCCAGGCGCGACGGTCGCGTGGCAATCGGTGCAGGCTTCGTATTGTTGCTCAGCGGTATTGTCCTGATAATTGGTGAGCCCGCTCGCGAGCTGACCAACGCGCTGTTCCAGATCAAGATGCTGCTGGTCGCGGCAATCACTGGCGCAGTCATTTTATACATCAGAAAAAGCGATCGCAGCGAAGAGGCCTGGAGCGGACTGAGTGGCAAGCTGCTGGCCGCCGTCCTCATCGGCCTGTGGGCTTCCATCATCTTCGCTGGTCGCTGGATCGCCTACGTCTGAACCGGCGCCTACCGGCTGCCACTAGCAGGAGATACGCGATGGGAAGCGCTGCTTTTCCTTTCCTTGCCGCCCTGGAATCGATCGGTGCGGCGCAGTACGTCCGGGAATCGACCTGGGCCTACCCCACCCTCGAAACACTGCATGTCATGGCTATTGCGCTCGTGGTCGGCAGCATCTGGATCGTCGACCTGCGAATACTGGGCCTGTTGTTGCAGCGGCGCAGCATCGAGTCGGTCATGAACGAGATGCTGCCGGTCACCTGGATTGTCTTTGCACTTGCCCTGATCACCGGCGCGCTGATGTTCATGTCCTCGGCTATCATGTTTGCCGATAACCCGGCGTTCCGGATCAAGGTCATCGTTCTCGCCTTAGCCGGGGTCAACGTGCTGTTCTTCCACACTCACGCGATGAAGCAGTGGCAGGTGGTGGGCGGGCATGCCGTTGCGAGTCCGGCGATGAAGGTGTCCGGCGGAGCCTCGATCATCCTGTGGGTCAGCACCATCGCCGCCGGTCGCTGGATCGGGTTCCTCTGAAGTCGTCCCTTGGTCCCGCCGGCGCGAGACTGGGTGAAGTTCGTTCCTCAGTCTCCGAACGCGCGGCAGAAATTCGTGGAGAAAACCAGATGTCTGAAGTTCATTCTCGTCCGACCGTTCGGCGCAGCTTGCGGCGCGCGTTCCTGAAGTCGACGCTTGCCGTAGCGGCTGCGAGTGGCGTGGGATTGGTTTCGATCTCGGCAGATGCTCACCACAGCTTTGCCATGTTCGACAATGCAAAGACGGTCACGGTGACCGGAACCGTCGAGCAGTATCGCTGGCAGATGCCGCATGTATGGATCTACATGACGCTGCCCCAGTCGGGCGGCAAGGTGATCAAGTGGTCGGGCGAATGTCATGCGCCCAATATCATCGCACGCAAGGGGTGGAACCGCCAGACCTTGAAACAGGGCGATCGCATCAGCGTGACGATGCACCCGATGCGGGACGGTTCTCAGGTGGGCAGCGTCATCTCGATCAAGTTGCCGGACGGTACTGTCCTGTGGAATGCGGACTCCAAGAACTCTTTCTGATTTCGCACGACGTTAGACCACTGCGCCTTGCGTCGGGGATCTCCCGGACAAGGCGCGTTCAAGGCCTGGAAGGCTGCTTCCCCGCCCGTGCTGCTCATGGCAGGACAGGCGGGGAATTCGGTGGATCAGGCGACCATGTCCTGTGGAATGGCGCTGCTGCCTTCCAGCGTGCGGCTGGGCGGTACGGTGGGATCGACGGGTTCGAGCACAATGTGGCCGAGCGCCGTGTTGCTGACCGGCACATGGTAGTGGCGATGCAAGGCGCGGGTGCTCTTGCCCAGGGCGCCGCGCATGATCAGCCACATGACCATCTCGATGCCTTCCGAGCCGGTCTCGCGCAGGTACTCGATATGGGGGACGTGGCGCAGATCCTGTCCCTCTCCGGTCAGGCCGTCGAGGAAGCGGTTGTCCCATTCCTTGTTGATCAGGCCCGCGCGCGGCCCCTGCAACTGGTGGCTCATGCCGCCAGTGCCCCAGATCTGGACCTTGAGGTCCTCGGGAAAGCTTGAAACCGCGCGGGAGATCGCTTCGCCCAGCGCCCAGCAGCGATTGCCCGATGGCGGCGGATAAGTGACGACGTTGACCGCCAGCGGGATTACCTTCACCGGCCATTTGTCGACATCGCCGAACATCATCGTGAGCGGCACTGTCAGGCCGTGGTCCACTTCCATCTCGTTGATGATGGTGGTGTCGAATTCATCGAGGACAAGGCTCTGCGCGATGTGCCAGGCAAGATCGGGGTGGCCTTCGACCACCGGCACGGGGCGCGGGCCGAAGCCCTCGTCGGCCGGAGTGTAACGTTCGCCGCAACCGATGGCGAAAGTCGGGATGACTTTCATGTCGAAGGCGCTGGCGTGGTCGTTGTAGACCAGGATGACGACGTCCGGACGGCTTTCAGGCGCCATGATCCATTCGCGGGTCCAGTCGAACCCGGCAAAGGCGGGCTTGAAATAATCGTCGCCGTCCTTGCCGTGATCGTGGGCATAGCCCAGCACGGGAATGTGGCTGCAGCCGATGCCGTGAGTAATGCGTGCCATCAGTTGTTCTCCCGGATCGAACGCTGCCCCACAGGGGAGCGCCCGCCCGCCATCATCATCGCCTGGTATTCCTCGACGCTCATGCCGGTCATCGTCGAAACGCCCTGGACCACGCTGATGCCATCGGTGGAGAAGACCTTGGCGAGAAAGTAGATGTTGCCGCCCAGATTGAGCAGCCGGTTGTAATCGCGGGCAAGAAGCGCCTGCTTCTGCTCCTCGCTCATCGGCCATTCGTCGATATAGGCCCGTTCGTCGGCCTTGAACCGCTCGCGGTTCTCCGGCTTCATCAGGCTCATGGCGCACTGGTTGAGATGATAACCCTGCCGGGCTCTCTGCGCCGTGAATACTTGCGTGCCTGGAATATCTTCAAGGTCCGCCAGGTAACTGGCGATGTCTGTCGCTTCGCGCATGGAGACTGTCCTTTCGGTTCCGGTGCGGCCTAGTCGCGGAACACGACGGTGCGGGCGCCATTGGCAAAGACCCGGTCATCGAGGTGCAGACGAACCGCTTCGGCGAGCACTCGCCGTTCGATATCACGGCCGCGGCGCACGAGTTCTTCGGGCATGTCGGCGTGGCTGATGCGCTCGACGTCCTGATGGATGATCGGACCTTCGTCGAGGTCGGCGGTTACGTAATGGGCGGTCGCGCCGATCATCTTTACGCCGCGATCGAATGCCTGGTGATAGGGCTTGGCGCCCTTGAACCCAGGCAGGAACGAATGGTGGATGTTGATGCAGCGGCCGGAGAGGAAGCCTGCCATCTCGTCGGACAGGATCTGCATGTAGCGTGCCAGGACGACGAGTTCGGCACCGCTTTCTTCGACCAAAGCGCGGATCTGCGCCTCCTGCTGCGGTTTGGTGTCCTTGGTGACCGGCAGGTGCATGTAGGGCAGGCCGTTGATCAGCGAGGTATGCAGCACTTCGCGCGGATGGTTGGAGACGATGCCGACGACTTCCATCGGCAGTTCCCCTATCCGCTGGCGATAGAGCAGGTCGCCCAGGCAGTGGTCCCACTTGGAGACCAGCAGCATGACCTTCTTGGGGCGGGCCTTGTCACGCAGGCTCCATTCCATGCCTGCAGCCTCGGCGATGGGCGCGAAGCCGGCGCGCAGCACCTCGACCGAGCCGGGCTTCCCGGGTTGGAATTCGACGCGCATGAAGAACCGACCGGCAGGGCGGTCGTGGAATTCCTGCGCGTCGACGATGTTGCAGCCGCACTCGGCAAGATAAGTTGCGACCTTGGCGACAAGACCGGGCGCATCATCGCATTGCAGGCGCAGGGTGTAGATCTCAGACACCTTTGAAGGTTCCTCTCTTTCTGGAGTGCCGCGTCAGTTCTTGCGCGCGAACTCGTTGATCCATGCGACGGTCTTCTCGAGGCCGCCGAAGGGGTAGAAGTGCAGGCGAACGGGGCCGTGTTCCTCGCCCAGTCCCTGTTCGAGAGATTTCACGAGTTTGTCGGGACCGGCCGAGCCGATGAGCCTGGTGATGGAAATGCCGTATTTGGCCATGACGGAAGCCGAAGCGCCGACGCCGCAGCGCGCCGCAAACCGCATCAGGGTCTTGATGCCGGCCGGGCCGGGTACGCCCAGGCGCACCGGTGCCTCGATGCCGCGCTCGCGCAGTTCCTTGAGCCAGGCAAGCACCGCATCGGCGTCGAAGGCGAACTGTGTGACGATCAGAGGAGCCATGCCGCGTGCCACAATGGCATTGCATTTGTCTTCGAGGACCTGCCAGCACTGTTCGTCTGACATGTTGGGATGTCCTTCGGGATGGCCGCCGATGCCGATGGCCGTGATGCCATTGCGTTCGAAATCGCCCGTGGCGATCAGGGCCATACTGTCGGCAAAGGGGCCTTCCGGCTCTGCCGGGTCGCCGGCGATGATGAAGCTGCGCTTCACGCCGGCCTCCCGCGTCACGGCCGCGAGGTAACGCTCGAATTCATCGCGTGAAGTGATGCGACGCGCGGAGAAGTGGGGCATCGGCTCGAAACCGAGTTCCCGCACCGTGCGCGCCGCGGCGACGCGGGCGTCGAATTCCTCTCCCGGCAGGAAAGTCAGGGCGATCGGGGTCTCTGGGAGGATCCCCGGGGCGGCCGCGCGCAGGCTATCGACGTCCTTGGCCGTTATTTCCAGCGAATAGCCGTCGACCATGTTGAGAGCCGGGCGCGCCCAGTTCGGATGGATGATTGGGGTGGTCATAGTCACTTCCTTCTCCCCCCGCGCCCTTCTTGCCCGCATTCCTGCGAACCGGAATTGGGGATGGGCTTTTCGAGAACTGATTGCGGAATTCTCTCTAGCGCGTCAAAGAAGATTCGTATAGGTGAAAATTCATGAATGCGAATATAGATGCCGAATCTGAAATCCTCGTGATCCTCCCGGGGCTGCTGTGCGACGGACGTATGTTCGCTGGCCAGCTTGCGGAATTCGCCGGAAGCCGAAGCATCGACGGCTTCTACGGCGGCGCAGATCGCATTGCTGCGATGGCCGATTATGCGCTGGAACGCATGCCTTCGCGCTGCGCCGTCCTCGGGCACTCGATGGGAGCACGCGTGGCATTGGAGATCGTGCGCAAGGCGCCCGACCGCGTGAGTCGAGTGGCGCTTGCCGATACCGGTATTCACGTGCCGCGCCCGGGTGAGCGCGAGCAGCGCCATGCCTTGCGCGATATAGGGCGGGAGCAGGGCTTCGCCGCGCTTGTCGATGCCTGGTTGCCGCCGATGATCGGCCCGGCAATGCGCGATGATGCGGATCTCGTCGGCCAATTGCGCGCGATGTGCCTGGACGCGGGGCAGACCGTGTTCGAGGCGCAGATCGAGGCGCTGCTGAATCGGCCGGACGTCTCCGGTGTGCTTTCTGAGCTCACCTGTCCGGTCTCGTTGATTGTTGGAGCTGACGATGCCTGGTCGCCGGTCGAACAGCACCGGGAGATTGCTGCAGCCATTGGCGGCTGCCCGCTCTCCATCGTGCCGGACGCCGGCCACATGGCTCCTGCCGAAAGGCCCGTCGCTTTCAATGCGGTCATTCGCGAATGGCTCGCATCAAATGAATCACAACCTGAGAAGAACCTGACCAAAGTACTGAAAGGCAGAATATAATGACTGAGAAGAGCCTCCAGAAGCTGATCGAAGAGAAGGGCGACATGGTCGACTTCCTGCGCAATCAGCAGACCGGCCCCAACGTCTATCCGGGCGTTCCGGGTGAATATTCGAACTGGCGCGACGAACAGCGTGCCTGGGCGGAGACCGCGGTTCTCTTCAACCAGAGCTTCCACATGGTGGACCTGCTGGTGACCGGCCCGGACGCATTCAAGATGCTGTCCTACCTTGCGCCGAACAGCTTCAAGGGCTTCGTGCCCAACCGCGCAAAGCAGTTCGCCCCGGTGACCCCGGAAGGCTATGTCATCGGCGACGTCATCCTGTTCTATCTCGAAGAAGAAAAGTTCGAGCTGGTCGGCCGTGCGCCGACGATCGAATGGGTCGAATTCCACGCGGCCTCGGGCAAGTGGGACGTCAAGGTCGAGCGCGACGAGCGCACCGCCGCACGTCCTCTCGACCAGCAGGGCTACCGTCGTAACTACCGCTTCCAGCTGCAGGGCCCGAACGCCATGAAGGTGCTGGAAAAGGCGATGGGCGAGACGCCGCCGGATCTCAAGTTCTTCCACATGGCACCGATCCAGATCGCCGGCGTCGAAGTGCGCGCCCTGCGTCACGGCATGGCCGGCCAGCCGGGCTACGAGCTGTTCGGACCCTGGAAGGACTACGACACCGTGCGCAACGCGCTGCTCGACGCCGGCAAGGACTTCGGCCTGCTCCCCTCGGGCGGTCGCACCTACAGCTCGAACACTCTTGAATCGGGCTGGATTCCCTCGCCGCTGCCGGCGATCTACACCGGTGAATCCATGCGCGAATACCGCGAATGGCTCTCGGCCAAGTCGTACGGTGGCATGACTTCGATCGGCGGCAGCTTCGTCTCCGACAACATCGAAGACTACTACCTGAACCCCTGGGAGCTGGGTTACGGCATCATGGTCAAGTTCGACCATGACTTCATCGGCCGCGAAGCGCTGGAGAAAATGAAGGACCAGCCCAAGCGTCGCAAGGTCACCCTCGCGCTCGACAACGAGGACGTGATGCGCGTGATCAGCTCGATGCTGACCAAGGGCGATCGCGCCAAGTACATGGACTTCCCGAGCGCGGTCTACGCGATGCACCCCTATGACAGCGTGCTTGTGGACGGCAAGCAAGTCGGTCTGTCGACATGGATTGGCTACACCCAGAACGAAGGCCGTTTCCTGGCCCTCGCCATGGTCGATGAATCGGTTGCGGAGCCGGGCACGCAGGTTTCTCTGCTGTGGGGTGAGCCGAATGGCGGCACCCGCAAGCCGACCGTCGAGCGCCATGTCCAGACCGAGATCCGCGCCACCGTTGCGCCGGTTCCCTACTCGGAAGTCGCTCGCGACTCCTACGCAGAAGGCTGGCGCACGAAGTCGGCTGACTGAGGCAGTACCTCTTCAGCTATCCGAAGACGGACCTCCTGCGTGTTCATGATTGGCACGCTGGGGGGCGGGATAGACAGAACAGGCAGCAGGGCCGGGCGTTGTCCCGGCCCTGTTCGCGTATCTGCATGACAGCTCCGCCTGTCCAGTGCATTACGCAGGCGGAACCCTCGCCCGCAGACGCAGACGCACGCTTCTTCGTCTTCGTGAAATCTAGCGGGAGAAGCTCTCGGCCACGGAGATGAGCACCTTGCTGGTGGCCTCCTCGATTTCCGGCGTCCAGCGCACGGTCGGGATGGCAATGGCCAGCGATCCCACCGGCTGGCCATCCTCGCGCAGGACCGTGCCCACGCCGCAGATGCCAGGGGTCATTTCCTCACGGGTCACTGCGAAGCCGAGTTCGCGTGCCTCGTCGATTTCGCGGCGTAGCGCGGCTTCCTCGGTGATCGTCGCCGCTGTATAGCGCTCCCGCGAGGATTCCCGGAAGTAATGTTCCAGAGTTTCCGGATCGAGCGCGGCAAGCAGGGCCTTGCCCGCGGCGAGGCAATGCAGCGGCGTGCGCGTGCCGACCCCGATCGAATAGCGCAGCGTATGCTCGGCAGTTTCGGTGATCGCCGCTTCGAGAAACCAGTCACGCTGCAGGAAGAAGCTGGCCGTTTCATTGGAGCGTACCCGCAGTGTCCGCACCAGAGGTCGAACCCGCTCGACCAGCGGCAGCTTGCGCGGGCTTGACCGAAGGCGTTCGAGCCCGGCGCCGGGTTGGTAGTGGCGTCCGGTGCGCGCGAGGTAGTCGCGCTCCACCAGCGTCGCAAGCAGATAGGACAGGCTGCTCACGGGAATGGCGAGGGCTTGCGCAATTTCCTGAGCCACGACGCCGTCGGGATTGGCGACGACATACTCGATGATGTCGAGCGTACGCATCGCCGACTTGACCGTCGGTGAAGTGCTTCCCGGTGCCCCCGCTATCGCCATTGTCCCCTCAGAACGTCAACAACCCGCGCCTTTCGGCAAAATGCCAGCCATCGGGCAGGCGCACGAACCGGTCGTGGAAAGATCCGACCTTTGGTGCGCCTTCACCGGTGAAGAGCAGCATTGCGCTCTCGCCCAGCGCGGTGTCCGCGTCAACAACGGTGATCTCGACGTTGGAACAGATGTGGCGGGTAACGCGCGGCGGGCGAGCCTTGAAGGCCGCCAGAATGGCCTCGCGCCCGGCGATCCAGTCGTCGGGCGCCGTTGGGCGCGCCATGCGGCCGTCGGGCGCATAGAGCGCTGCAACCGCCACCCAGTCCGCGGCATCGTTGCGGTTGGCGTAGCGGGCGACCAGCTTCGCGCAGTCGTGCTCGATCGCGCGGATAGTATCGGGGGAAAGCGTGCCGCTCACAGGCGGGCGTCCGCGATGTCGGCCCCTTCGCGCAGGGCGCGCAGTTTCTTCCAGGTCACGCCGGGATCGATCTTGCCGTAGCCCGCGAAGGTACCGAATCCGCAATCCGTGCTCGCCACGACCCGGTCCTTGCCGACGAAGGAAGCGAACCGTTCGATCCGCTGGGCGATGAGTTCGGGATGCTCGACATAGTTGGAACAGGTGTCGATCAGGCCGGGGGCCAGCACCTTCCAATCGGGCAGCCTGGCATCGCGCCACACTGTCCATTCGTGCTCGTGGCGAGGGTTGGCAGCTTCGAACAGGACCGTCGCGGGGCGGGCGGCGATCACGGTATCGACGACTTTCTCGAGCGGAATGTCGTGGTCGTGCGGGCCCTCGTAGTTGCCCCAGCAGATATGCATGCGCAAGCGATCGGGATCGATGTTGGCGGTTGCGGCATTGAGCGCCTCCACGTTGGCGGCAGCCGTGCGCAGGAACGTGTCTTCGTCCTGGTCCTGGTAGCCGGTATGGCGCGACATTGCGAGGTCGGGGCAATCGAGCTGCAGGTCGAAACCGGCTGCGACGATGGCCTCGTACTCCGGGCGCATGGCATCGACGAGATCGGCGAGATAGGCTTCGTGGCTCGGGTAGTGGCGGTTGACCTGGAAAGCGGTGATCAGGCCGGGCGAAGCGGCATTGAGGAAGCCGCGCACGCCCTGGCCGTGCTTGTCGAGCGCATGGCGGAACCTGCGGGTGTCTTCGTGTAGCGGGTCGAGTGTCCGCAGCCGTACGGGGCCGATGCAGGAGGCGCGGGTGAACTCCTGGCTGCCCATGATTGCCGACAGCTTGCGGGACAGGTCCGGGTGTTCGGCCAGATCGGCGGCGGGCTTGCGGTCGATATGACCACCGAACCCTTCGAGGCGCTCGATCATGTAGGTCGAATAGCCGACCTTGCCGAGTTCGCCGTCGCTGACCCAGGTTACACCGCTCGCTACCTGCTGGCGCACGGCCTCATCGACCGCCGCCTGCACCAGGCGGTCGAATTCGGCGGCATCGTAAGGCTCGCCCTTGTCACGCGCGAGCAGCAGCGGGGTCAGTTCGTCTCCGCGCGGAAGGCTTCCGACGTGGGTGGTGGCAATGGTCATCAGGCAGCTCCTCTTTCGAGTCCTGCCTGCCATGAATTCACAAGTGTGTATAGATTCGCATTTGCGAAATCATGAATTTTGTCATGGCAATGTGCCGCAAGGCTCTGAAAACGCGAAGGGGCCGGACTTATCCGACCCCTTGCGTCAGTTATCAATCGACTGAGGCTGCCGCTCAGGCCGGTTCGGCGGCGAGGGGCACGGCATTGATGACGTGCGCCTGGGTGTACTCCATAAGCCCGGCAAGGCCGTGCTCAGTGCCGAGGCCGGATTGCTTCGAGCCGCGGAACGGAATGTTCGGATCGATCGCAAGGTGCTGGTTCACCCAGACAGTACCGGCATCGATACGACGCGCGACATCCATCGCCCGCAGCTGGTCCATCCCCCAGACAGTGCCGCCGAGGCCATATGGAGAATCGTTGGCGCGGGCGATAACATCGTCGATTTCGGCATACTTGAGGACGGGCAGGACGGGGCCGAACTGTTCCTCGCGCACAAGCGGTGCGTCTTCGTCGAGATCCGCGACGACGGTGGGCGGGATGAAGAAGCCCTTGCGATCGGGCATCTCGCCGCCAGCCAGGACGCGCCCGCGGGTCTTGGCATCCTCGATCAGGTCCCGGACCTTTTCGTATTGCATGCGGTTCTGGACCGGACCGATCGTTGCGCCCTGCTTCGATCCGTCATCGACAACGGCGGCTTCGGCCAGACTGGCGATTTCCGCGCAGAATTCGTCGTACATCGCTTCGGGAACGTAGGCACGCTTGATCGCGACGCAGATCTGTCCCGCATTGGCCATCGCCCCGGCATAGACCTTCTGCGCTGCCAACTTGGCCGGCACGTCGTCGAGCACGATCGCAGCGTCGTTGCCGCCGAGTTCCAGCGTCACGCGCTTCACGCCTTCGGCGGCCGAAGCCATTACCTTCTTGCCCGTCGCGGTGGAGCCGGTGAAGGCGACCTTGGCAATGTCCGGATGGCCGGTGATCAGCGGACCGAGCTCGTTCTGGTCGCACACGACGTTGAAGACCCCTGCCGGCAGGATTTCGGCGGCGACTTCGCCCAGCAAGAGGGTGGTGAGCGGCGTGGTGGGCGCGGGCTTGGAGACCATCGTGTTGCCGGCAATCAGGCACGGCCCGATCTTGTTGGCCAGCAGGATCACGGGAAAGTTCCAGGGCGTGATCGAAGCGCAGACGCCAAGCGGCGTGCGGTGTTCGATCACCGTATTGCCATTCTCGTCGCGCAGGGTCTGGTCGGGCAGGCGCATCGCTGCGAAAGCGCGCAGCGTGTAGATGCTGCCGCCGATCTCGTAAGTGGCCTGATCGAGCGGCTTGCCCTGTTCGGCTGTGAGCAGGCGGGCGAACTCCTCGATGCGGGCTTCGATCGCATCGGCAAGGCGGTTGATATAGCCGCCGCGTTCGTCCGCGGTGAGGGCCGACCAGGCGGGGAGCGCCGCCTTGGCAGCAGCGACGGCCTGATTGAGAATTGCCTCGTCGGCACGCGGGCACTGGGCGAAGGCTTCCTCGGTCGCGGGATTGATGACGTCGAAGGTTGAGGCTCCGTCGATCAGGTTTCCGTTCACCAGCAGCTTGAAATCTGTTTTCACGATCGCTCTCCTTGATTAGCGTCCTGACGGACAGAGAGTTTCGCTCCGTCAGCGTAAGGCATCGAGTTTGTGGCCGTGCGGCGCCGTTATATGTATGCCGATGATACATATAACGCAAGCGCTGCGATAGCGTGGTTCCGCCAAAATGGTAGCTGACTGTCTTCGGATGACAAGCGTGTCGGCAGCGTAGAGTGCGGGCCAGTCTTGCGCATTATGTATCATAGGGATACAAGGCGCGCGGTCCGCCACAGAGCGGGTGAAGACTATTGCCCAGCCGGGAGAAGCAGATGTCCACAACCCTAGAACTATCGTCCCCTACGCTCGACCGGGCCGGAATAGACCGGCTCTTGAACCCGCGTAGCGTGGCGATCGTCGGCGCGTCCGACCGGCCGGGATCGCTGGGGGCATCGGTACTGACTAACCTCGAACGACGCGGCTTTTCCGGAGAGATCCACCTCGTCAATCCGAAGCGCGACGAGATCAACGGACGGCCCTGCGTGCCCAACGTTTCGACTCTTCCGGAAGGGATCGATGCGGCGGTTCTGGCGATTCCGCAGCCCGCGGTTCTGGATACGGTTCGGGAACTGGCCAATCGCAAATGCGGGGCGGCTGTCATCTTTTCCGCTGGCTTTGCCGAAGGCGGGGAAGAGGGCCTCGCCCAGCAGGAAGAGCTCGGCCGTATCGCCCGTGAAGCCGGCATGGTTATTGAGGGCCCCAATTGCCTGGGCCTCGTTAATTTCTCAGGCAATGTTGCGCTGACATTCGTCGAATTGCCCGAGGCCCGCGCCAAGGGCGAACCGCGCGTCGGCGTAGTCTCGCAATCGGGCGCCATGGCCGCTGTGCTTGCGACCACGATGATCGCCCGCGACGTGCCGCTGTCCTGCTATATCTCCACCGGCAACGAGGCCGCAAGCGGCGTCGAGGATTACGTAGCCTATCTCGCCGATGACCCGGCCACGGGCGTGATCGCGATGATCGTCGAGCACTTCCGCAAGCCCGACGCGTTCCTGCGCGCGGCACGCCTTGCGCGTGAGAAGGGCAAGCAGGTTGTGCTGCTCCATCCCGGCAGCAGCGAGGCTGGACGGGAGAGCGCTGCGACCCATACTGGCGCGATGGCTGGCGATCACGCGGTCATGCGCACGTTGGTCGAACGCGCCGGGGTCATCATCGTCGATGGGCTCGAGGAACTGGGCGATGTCAGCGAGATCGCGCTGCGCTGTCCCCGGTTGCCCCAGGGCGGGATCGGCGTGGTTTCCGAATCGGGTGCGCTCAAGGCGATGATGCTGGACGGTGCCGAGCGCATCGGTCTGGCCCTGCCCAGGCTGACCGACGCGGACAGCCCGGCCCTGCGCGAGGCGCTGCCGCCTTTCGTGCCGGTCAGCAATCCGCTCGACATCACCGCGCAGGGGCTGGTCGATTCGACCCTGTACAATCGCACGATCGCGGCGCTGGGCGCCGATGACCGGATCGATGCGATCCTCATTCCCCTGATCCAGACCGACACCCATACCGCTCATGTGAAGTTCTCTGCGGTGGCCAAGGCCATCGCCGCATTGAACGGAGCCAAGCCGGTGATCGTGGCCGGGGTCGACGAGGGCGGCGGCGTACTTGCCGAAGACATCGCCGCGCTGCGTGAAGTTGGGGCCCCGTACTTTCCGACGCCTGAGCGTGCATTGGCCGCTGTCGCCCGGCTCGTTTCATACGCCGGCCGTCCGCAGACGGTTTCACCGAAACCCGCCATCAGCCTTGCCGCGATTGCCCCCGGTGAAATCGTGCCCGAATACCGCGCCAAGCAGATGCTCGCTGCGCACGGCGTGTGCTTCTCCGCGGGCGAACTGGCGACTACTGCACAAGAAGCGCAGGCAATTGCCGAACGGATCGGCTATCCGGTCGTCCTCAAGGCTCAGGCCGCGGCACTCAGCCACAAAAGCGATGCAGGCGGCGTCATCGTCAACATTCCGGATGCGGCGGCCCTTGCCTCGGCATGGGAGCGCATGCAGGCAGATGTTGCAAAGGCGAGACCGGGCCTCGTCCTTGACGGCTTGCTGGTCGAGGCCATGGCCCCGCGCGGCGTGGAAATGATCGTAGGTGCGCGCCGCGATCGGGATTGGGGGGCGGTCATTCTTGTCGGCTTCGGCGGTGTCACTGCCGAGTTGCTTCACGATGCCGTGCTACTCCCGCCGGATCTGGGCGTGGAGGATATCAAGGCACGCATTCTCTCCCTGCGCCTTGCGCCGCTGCTGACCGGCTTCCGGGGAGCGCCGCGCGCCGATATCGATGCCTTGGCGCAGACCGTGGAGGCGCTTTCGGCAATCGTGCGCGGGACGCCCGAGCTGTGCGAAGTCGACCTCAATCCCGTATTGGTCCTGCCCGAAGGTGATGGCGTTGTTGCGCTGGATGCCCTGATCTCGGGGTGATCCTCCGGTCCGCGATTTTCCCTCGGTCCGCTGCATGAAGAGGCCCTGCCCGAATTGACGGGCAGGGCCTTGCAGGTTGTGCCGGGAGAGTTTCGATCAGGGACCGAAGTCCTGCCCGGAACGCAGTTCCAGTGGGCCTGGCGGCCGATAGGAGAGAGGGTGGTTCACCAGGCCCAAACCGGAGAAAGTTGGATCAGCCCTCGTTGGTAACGGCTGCCCGGGACTTGTCGTAAGCGCCCAGGCCCGGCTTGTAGCTCTTTTCGTCGATGAACTGGCGAATGCCTTCCTTGCGGCCTTCGGTCTTGTCATGGAAGTTGCAGGCTTCCTGCATGCGCACGAGATAGTCTTCGGCTTCGTCATAGGTCATCAACCCGACGCGGCGCACGGCATCCTTCGCGAACTTGAGCGTGACCGGGTTCTTCTCGAGCAACATGCGCGCGACTTCCTCGGTGCGCGCTTTCAGGCGGTCCAGTGGCACGCTTTCATTCACGAGGCGCATTGCTGCGGCCTGTTTGCCATCGATCAGATCGCCGGTCAGGGTCAGCCACATGGCATCGCGCATGGGTAGAAGATCGACCACGACCTTTGTCACGCCGCCACCGGGCAGGATCCCCCAGTTGATTTCGGAAAGGCCGAATTTCGCCTCATCGGCAGTGATTGCCAGGTCGCAGCCGAACAGCGGGCCGAAGCCGCCGCCGAAGCACCAGCCGTTGACCATCGCGATCGTCGGCTTCTGGAACCAGCGCAGGCGACGGAACCATCCGTAGCTTTCGCTTTGCGACTTGCGCACGCCGCGAAGCCCGTTTGCCTCGGTTTCACGGAAGTATTCCTTGAGATCCATGCCGGCCGACCAAGCCGATCCTTCGCCGCCAAGCACGACGACGCCCACGTCCTCGCGGAATTCCAGTTCGTCCAGCACTGCCATCATGCGTCGGTTGAGCTTGGGGCTCATCGCATTGCGCTTGGCGGGGCGCGAGAAGTAGACCCACGCAATGCCGTTGTCGATCGTGAAGGTGACGGTATCGGCTTCGTTTTCGGTTTCTGACATCAGGCAGGCTCCTTGTACTTGTTGTCTTGCACCGGTCGCCAGCCATGAGTCCGGTTGGCGCCATTGTGTATGCCTGTGATACAATAGACGTGAGAATGGGAAAGCACAAGGCGCAACATTGCCAGTCTGGCCTGTGTCACCGGGCGCCGAACTGCGAAGAGCAGGGCGCAAGGCGCCGGAAGTGCAATGTAGCTGGTATCAGGCCTTGGCGGGCTCGCGCTTGGGCAGGAGCGGCGCGCGCTCGAAGAACGAGAGGTCTTCCATTTCGTACGTCGCTGGCGTGTCGGCCTCTCGCGCGTCATGGAGCCGCTTCCAGTGGGCGAAGAGGCCCATGATATGGGGCGGGTCTCCGTGTATTTCGGTGAAAACGCCATTGAGCGCGCGCGTATCGAAGTATGCCGCGTTCACCTCGTCGGCGTAGAGTTCGGTGGCCAGCTCGAAACCCATGTCGAGCCAGCGCTGGCGCTCTGCAGCAAAGTCGGAGACGAGATAGGCGACGTGGTGGAAGCCTTCCTCACCCTTGGCGAACATGTCGCGATAGATCGACTTATGGTCATCGTGCTGCTCGATGAACTGTATCATCTGGTCGCCGAGGTAGCCGAAGGCATAGGAGACGTCCGCCTCTTCGGCTGTGCCGCGATAGGTGAACTCGTCGCAATGGTGATGGCGCACCATGCAAAAAGGGCCGGCTCCGAAGGCATCGGACCACTTGCGGGCCGCCTCGTCGATGCTGCGGACGAAGTAGGCTTGCTGGAAAAACGCGCGCTTCATGCTCATCCCTCTTACTCCGCGGCTTCGCTGATCGGTTGCTCGGCGAAGGGTTCCAGGAGTTGTTCGACCGCCAGCCCTTCCGGTATGTGGTCTGCGCCGATGCACCGGTCCACTTCTTCGTGGAACCAGTAGATACGCCGCTCCTGGTAATTGATCATCATGCCGGTGAAACCTCCGGATTCCAGGCTGCGCTGGATAGGGCCCAGGTTCATCATGTCTTCCTGCAGGACGTCGTGGAAGATTGGCAGGAACCGGTCCCAGAAGGCGGGACGCTCGCCTTCGCCCCAGTCCGGCGCGACGTATATGGCCTGCATCGTGCAGTGACCGACCCCGTCCGGCCAGAACAGGAGAACCGGGAAGCCGGTTGGCTCGACCGGCGTGATCAGGTTGGGGAACATCATGTAGGCGACGTTGTTGAGGCGGTAGAAGTCCGGCATCGATGGGATGTCGGGTGCACCTTCGAATTCCACGAAGTTCAGGCCCTCGTTCATTCTTTTGCGTGTCGCCATGCGCGAGTGGCCGCCTTCCATCAGCCCCATCGCGGCCGCCTTGCTGTCGAGCATGATGCCGGCATTGGTCGGGTGGATGGTGTTGATGTGATAGACCTCGAGGAAGGCGTCCATCGCCACCTTCCAGTTGCAGGCGATCGGATAGTCCTGCACGTGGACGGTGCGCAGCTTCTCCATGCCCACGCAATCGAGTTCGGAAACGACCGGGGCAAGGTACTCCAGCAGGGGCTGCGCGTCGCGATCGAGATTGACGAAGACCCAGCCCCCCCAAGTGTCGCAAGAGGCTTCAATGAGGCCGCGTTCGGCCTTGTTGAGGCAAGCAAAGTCGCGCTCGTCGGGTACGCCCTTGAGCCTGCCGTCGAGACCGTAGGACCAACTGTGGTACTGGCAGCGCAGCAGCCTGGTGTTGCCGCTGTCGTCGCGCACCACCGGAGCGCCGCGGTGGCGGCAGGTGTTGTAGAAGGCACGCAGCTTTTCGTCTTGCCCGCGGATCAGGAGAAGCGGCACGCCCAGGCGGTCCCAGAGGCGATAGTCACCAGGCTTGCGCAAGTCCTCGTCACGACCGGCGCAGACCCAGCTTTTCGAAAGCACGTGCTTGCGTTCCAGTTCGTGGAAGTCCGGGCTGGTGTAGCGGCCGCCCGGAATCTCGGGAAGAGGAGGAAAATCAGGCCTCGGTCCGACGCGTGCAGATTCGAAATCGATGACCTTTTCGACTTCGTCATAAATGCTGCCAGACATCAATCTCTCCTCTTGCCTTGATCCGGCGCTGCTTGCGGGAAACCTTAAGTATCAGAAATCATTATGTTTTATAATTCGCGCACGAGGGGTAATGGAACCTCATCATGCCATTCGACTCCACTATCGAAATGAATAGATGAGCAAGTTTCCGGTGACTGGCATGACTTGCACAATCGCAATCGAAAATAAACTGCGTTAAAGTTATATCGCCCGGCGCCAACGATCGGGCGAAGAACATACAGAATCAATGGGAAGAGGAGTGGGACGATGATTGGCACAATCTCGAAATCTCGCCGTGCAAGCCGGGCAGCCCTGTCGGGAGCCGCAGCGCTTGCTGCCATCGCATGGGCTGCACCTGCCGCCGCGCAGGAGCAAGGCGACGATCAGTCGAAGGCTTCGCAAGCCGATGCGGGCGGGGAGCTGGGCGCGATAATCGTGACCGCGCGCCGCCGCAGCGAAACGCTGCAGAACACGCCGGTCGCAATCACCGCGATCCAGCCCGCCCAGCTCGAGGCCAAGGGCACCCTCGATATCGGCGACCTCCAGGGAACCGCGCCCAACCTGCTCATCACGCAGCAGCCGACGGGTTCATCGGCCGCCAATATCTCGATCCGCGGCATCGCTTTCGCAGACGTCGAGAAGAGCTTCGACCCGGCCGTCGGCATTTATGTCGACGACGTCTATATCGGCACTTCGACCGGGCAGTACCTTGATTTCTTCGACATCGATTCCATCGAGGTCCTGCGCGGCCCGCAGGGCACCCTTTTCGGTCGCAACACGATTGCGGGCGTCATTACCATCCAGCGCACCAAGCCGACGATGACTTTCAGCGGCAAGGGCGAGGCAAGCGTATCCAGCTACGGCACCTTCGGCTTCAAGGGCGTGCTCAACGTGCCGCTGATCGAAGACAAGCTGGGCGTGAAGCTCTTCGAGTTCCACCAGCAAACCGACGGGTACCAGAAGCACTACCTCACCGGTCAGCTCCTGGGTGCGAGCAATACCGAGAACTACGGCGCCGCGATCCGCTTCAAGCCGAACAGTTCGCTGGACATGATCCTGACGCTCGAAAAGCAGGACCAGAATTTCGAATCCTACATGGGCTCGACGATGATCCCGGGCGATGCCTTCTGCAATTTCGTGCCCGCGGGCGCCTGCGGCGGCAATCTGACCGATGACCTCTACACAGTCTATAAGGGCATCGATTCCCCGGGCTTCTACAAGGCCAAGGCTGCCACACTGAACGTGGACTGGAACACCGGGCCGGTCGATATCACTTCGGTTACGTCCTACCGCAAGAGCCGCGAGCATGTGGTTTTCGACATCGGCACGAACGGCCTGTTCATCGCCGACCGTCCCCAGACCTACAAGCAGTTCAGCCAGGAGCTGCGCTTTGCCGGCGACCTGTTCGATGGTTTCGACTATGTCGCGGGGCTCTACTACTTCGAAAGCGATTACGAGCTTGATCAGACGACGACCGTGTTCGGTGCGCCTGCCGGCGGCATCAACGTCATCGGCCATTCGGAAAGCTACGCCGGCTTCGTCGATTTCAACTGGCAGCTGCTCGACACCGTCCGCCTTTCGGGCGGCGGGCGCTATACGCATGACAAGAAGCGCTACCGCTTCCCCCTGATCCTGACCGATCCGGTGAGCGAGAGCTGGAGCAAGTTCACCCCCAAGGTGACGCTCGATTGGCGCCCCAACGATGCGGTCATGCTCTATGGTACGTGGTCGCGCGGCTATCGCTCCGGTGGTTTCAGCGGTCGTGCCGGCACTGCGTTCTCGGCCAGCACGCCCTACGATCCCGAAACGGTCGACAGCTTCGAAGTGGGCGCCAAGACCAAGTGGTGGGACGGCCGGATGACCTTCAACGTCGCCGCCTTCTACACCGACTACAAGGACATCCAGCAAAGCAGCGTCATCACGGCAGCCAACGCACAAGGCAACGAGACGATCGTGGTCAATGCCGCCGGCGCCAAGATCAAGGGCGTCGAGGCCGACCTGGCGGTCGAGCCGATAGATCGGCTAAATCTGCGTGCCGCGCTTGGCTATACGGACAGCAAGTTCAAGGGCTTCATCATCGGCCAGCCGATTACCCAGGCGGACGGCTCTGTGTTCCTGCGTCCGCTCGACTATTCGGGGGTCGATCCGATTTTCGCACCCAAGTGGACTGTCTCGGTCAATGGCGACTACACGATTCCGGTCGGCCAGGTCGACGTCACCCTGTCGGCGGGCTATCGCTACCTTGCGCCTTATGACCAGCAGATCGCGCCCGATCCGGCGCTCTATGGCCAGCTCCTGGCGGACGGGCCGAGCGACGTGCCGTTCATCGTGCCACGCAACGATCCGCGCGTGCGTTCCGATCCGCAGAACCTCGTCGATCTGAGCATCTCGGCGGTCTTCCCGATGAACGACGCAGGCGCCAAGGCGCGCGTGACGGGTTTCGTGCGCAACGTGCTTGACGATCGCGGGCCTTCATTCTCCTTCGCGGTCGCAGCCTATCCGAACCTTTGGCACTATGCCGTACCGCGCGAGCCGCGCGTCTTCGGCGCGTCTTTCGGCATCGAATTCTGACGGAGCCCGGCGCGGCTACTCCTCCCTTGGGGCCCGCCGCCGTCAGCCCTCTGCCGCAAGCTCCTGTCCGTAGCTCAGCTCGGACTGGAGCTTGCGGACATTTTCGACCAGATCCTTGCGAAGCGAAGCACGCGCCAACGGGGTGACGATGCGCAGCGCGCCCAGGAGGGCGAAACCGGTATAGTCCTCGTCCCTGATGTTGCCGCCGGCCCACATGTTCTGCACTGCGACCTGGTCGAACATCATCGAGCGCGCGGTAAAGTCTACGTTGACCCAGGGCTGGACGAGCTTCTCTGCCTTCATTTGTGCGATCGCCTGACAGTGGAGGCGTTCGAAGAAGGCCGTCAGATGGAATTCGTCGGCGGAGCTGACGAGCCGCGGCGCCAGCGCACGCGACAGCTCGGGGGTGTCGAGCACGGCGCGGCAGGTCTGTTCGACGATCGTGATCAGGCGGGCTAGCCCATTGCCCGACAGCATTTCCTCGAAATCCGCGATCAGCGTGTCGAGGCGCAGGGCAACCGCCTGCGCCACCAGGGCCTGCTTGCTGCCGTAGATGTCGTAAAGCGTCTTCTTGGTGACGCCGCTGGCTGCGGCCAGCTCGTCGACGGTGACGGCATCGTACCCGCGCGCCGCGACGAGATGGAGCGTCTGACGCATGATCATCGCGCGCCGCAATAGACGATTTTTGCTTAGTTTCCGGCCTCTGCGATCTGTCGCATATTCGCCGATCCGATCGGCTAGAGCTACCTCAGGCACTCAAAATTTCCTTGTTTTTCGTGAAGATCGTTATGTCTCGTCTATATGCCTTGCCTGGCCGTCGGGGCCAATAGCGTCGATACCTAAACTATAATATAGGATAGTATCGAAGAGTACAGGGCGGGAGCAATCTGCTCGCGAAACCAGTACTGAAAGCAAGCGTGGCCCATCGATGCCGCGCGGCAATGGGAAGGAAAGCGATGGAAGGCAAGGTTCTTCAGGGCAAGGTTGCGATCGTCACCGGCGCGGGTCGCGGAATAGGGCGGGCGATTGCACTCGCCTATGGCGCGGCCGGTGCGAAAGTGGTGGTAGCCTCACGCACGCCCGATACGGTCGAGCGGGTGGCCCGGGAAATCGTCGATGCCGGCGGGACTGCGATCGGGGTCGCCTGCGATGTCGGCCATCGGGCCGAAGTCATGGCCTGCGTCGACAAGGCGGTCGAGTCCTTCGGCACAGTGCATATCCTCGTCAACAATGCGCAAGGTTTCGGCACCGAGGCCGATCCCCAGCCCTCGACCGTCTTCGTTGCCTGTGAGGAAACCGACGAGGACGAGTGGGAATATACCTTCCGGACCGGCGCGACGGCCAGCCTGTGGTTCATGAAGGCCTGCTTTCCCCACATGAAGAAGGCCGGCTGGGGCAAGATCATCAACTTCGCGTCGAGTTCGGGGCAGATCGGGTTCGAGGGCAATACCTGTTACAACGCTACCAAGGAGGCGATCCGCGCACTTTCACGCACCGCCGCGCGCGAGTGGGGGCAGTACGGGATCAACGTCAATATCATCAATCCCGCGCTGGAGACGCGCGCCTTCGACAAGTGGAAGCAGGCTCGCCCGGAATTCGTCGAGGCCCTGAAGGAGAAGATCCCGATGCGTCGCCTGGGCGATCCCGAACGCGATGCCGGACCGCTTGCCGTGTTCCTTGCGAGCCCGGGGTCGGACTACATCACCGGCCAGACCGTCATGCTCGAAGGCGGCATGCATACGCTGCCCTGATCGCAAGGAGGCAGCGATGCGCAATGTCCCTAACCGCCTTTGGCAGGTGGGCAAGCCCAACGACGATACCGCTGGCGGCATGGCGCTGGTGCGCGGTCATTTCGAGCGCGGCGAGGGCCCAGTGCCCGAAGTCGGCGAAGGGCAGGTGCTGGTAAGGGCGGAGTACTTCTCGCCCGACGCCATGAACCATGCCTGGGTGCGCGGCATGCCGGGCAAGTTCGACCCGCTCGCTCCCGGCGCGACGATGCGCGGGGGCATTGCCGGGACGATCGTCGAGAGCCGCAATGCCGACTGGACAGAGGGTACGCGTGTGACCGGCTTCCTCGACTGGGCGGACTATTCGCTCAGCGACGGTACCGACCACATGGGTGTGCCACTCCAGCGCATTCCCGAGGGTGTAGCCACGGCCAGCGGCCTTGTGACATTGGGGATGAGCGGGGTTTGCGCCTGGCTGGGGCTGGCCCATTTCACCCGGCCACGACCCGGCGATACCGTGTTGGTCTCGGGTGCTTCGGGCGGAATCGGATCGATTGCCGGACAATTGGTCCCCCTCTTCGGAGCGCGGCCCGTGGGCATTGCCGGTGGGCCGGAGAAATGTGCGGCCGCGCTCGAAAGCGGCTTCGATGCCATGGTCGACTACAAGGCTGACGACTTGCCCGGCCAGATCGCCAGGGCCTGCCCCGGAGGTGTCGACCTGTTTTTCGACAATGTCGGCGGACCGCTGCTCGATGCTGCGCTCGTCAACATGCGGCACTACGGACAAGTGCTGATCTGCGGCGGGACTGCGCATTACGGGGCCAAGCCGGAGCCGATCTACAACCACATCTACATGGCGATGAGTTCGCTGACGATGCGCGGCTTCTTCTACTTCGACCACGTCGACCTGTGGGAGGAGGGGCGCCAGCGTCTCGCCCGCTGGCTGGTCGAAGGGCGCATTCACGAATGGCTCGATATCTCGGAAGGCTTCGAGACCGTACCCGATGCCGCACTCGCCGGTTTCCATGGCGGGGTAAAAGGCCGCAAGCTCGTGAAGATCGCCTGATGCAAGGAAACGACTGACCATGGCGGAGAGGGATCCCGAATTGACTGACGGTAGCGCGCGCAGCAAGGGCATCGACTGGAACGGGTTGATGGCTCTCGATTCCCGCGCGGTTCCGGATTTTCTGACAAAGGAAAGCTACACCTATCGCGGCTCCGAGCCGGTCCCGGCCGAACGCTACACCAGCGAGGAAATCGCGAAGCTGGAGCGCGAGAAAATGTGGCCGTACGTGTGGCAATTTGCCGCACGTGAAGAGGACTTGCCCGAGCCGGGCGACTTCGTGGTCTATGAGAACGCCGGGCGCACGTACCTCGTCGTGCGGCAGGAGGACGGTTCGATCCGTGCGATGCACAACGTCTGCCTCCACCGTGGTCGCAAGCTGCGCACCGAAGACGGCAGCGCCGACAAGTTCGTCTGCCCCTTCCATGGCTTTGCCTGGAACAAGGACGGCTCGTTCAATTCGATGCCCTGCCAGTGGGACTTCCCGCATCTCAAGGAAAAGGAGATGGGGCTTCCCGAAGCCGAAGTGGGCCGCTGGGCGGGCTACGTCTTCATCCGCGAGGAAAAGGGCGGGCCGAGCCTTGAGGAATACCTCGCGCCGCTGCCCGAGCACTTCAAGCGCTGGCGGCACGAAGAATGCGCGACCGTCATGCGCGTGGCCAAGGAAGTCCCGGCGAACTGGAAGGTCGTGATGGAGGCCTTCATGGAGGCCTGGCACACGATCGTCACCCACCCGCAGCTGTTGCCATTCACCGGGGACTGCAACGCGGGCTATCGCACGTACGGTGACAACGTGAACGTCAATCTGGTGCCCTTCGGGATCATGAGCCCGCATATTGCCGAAGGGCAGGGCGAGCAGTGGATCGTCGACGAATTCGCCAAGTATAACGGGCGCTCCTCGGACAATTACGATCCCGAAGCGGACCCGATGGCGATCACCGTCCCCGAGGGGCAAACCGCGCGCGAGGCCTTGGGCGAGGCGATGCGTGCCGTCTATACCGAACAGACCGGCTACGATCATGCGGACGCCAGCGACTGCGAATTGCTGGATGGACTGGTTTACAACGTCTTCCCGAACTTCGCACCGTGGGGCGGGTTCATGCCGAACATCGTCTATCGCTGGATCCCGGGAGAGACGCCCGATACCTGTGTGATGGAAGTGCGCATACTCGCGCGCGTGAAGAAGGGCCAGCCCGTGCCGCACGGCGCTCCGCCCAGGTATCTCACGCTCGACCAGAAATGGACCGAGGCACCTGAACTGGGAATGCTGGCGGAAGTCTTCGAACAGGACATGGAGAATCTGCCTTACGTCCAGGCCGGGTTGAAGGCCTCCAAAAGCGGCAAAGTGAACTACGCCAATTACCAGGAAATACGCATCCGGCAGTTCCAGGACACCATGACGAAGTACGTGACGGGAGAGCCTGGCGACAGGGCCTGAACGCGTGCCGAGGAGGAGGAGAAGGCAAGATGATCTCAATGAGCAGGCTGCCCGCGAGGCAACGGCCGTCATCGGTGATCGAGGTCGAATTCAGGCGTGTGCGTCGACCCGTCGGCGAGCTGACCCTGGCCGAACTGGATGCCGTGCGGATTTCCGGCGAGAGCGACATTCGCCCGGCAGCCGAGTTCCTGCGTGACCTGGCGGCAGCCAAGGGACTGCGCGTCGCTTGTGCACATGACCTGACCGACAAGCGAACGCCCGTCGATGCGGCGGGCAACGTGCTGGCCCGCGATGTTTTCGGCTGGGAGGCTGACGAGGAAGTCTGGTGGCGCAATTCGCGCATCGCCCTGCAATCGCCGATAACCATGGCCTGCCGGTTCGAAACCGAACCTTTCTGGGTCAACGCCGAGGGTTTCCATGCGCATGCGGTGAACCATTATCTCGATGCGATCGACCTTGTCGACTTCGAGGCCCGGGCCTTGACCAGCGCCGCAATCGTTGTGCCGGTGCACATGGCGTTCGGCCAGATCGGCGTTGTCTGCCTGACGCCGCAGGACCAGTCGCGCACGGACCTGTCGGACATCTTCGCCGCCCATGGTGACATGCTGGCGATCTATTCGCGGCTTTTCGTGACGACATACGTCAAGTTGATGGGCGGGGCGCAGGCTCTGCCTGCGGGCGCGCTGCTGTCCAAGCGAGAAGTCGAGTGCCTGCGCTGGGCCGCGCTGGGCAAGACCGATCTGGAAATCGGCATGATCATCTCGCGCTCGCGCGCGACGGTGCGCTTTCACATCCACAATGCCTCGCTCAAGCTCAATGCGGTGAATCGTTGCCAGACGCTCTTCAAGGCCTCGCAGTTGGGCTACATCACCTTGGGTTGAGGGCGAATTACAGGCTGCGCGCGGCCATGTGTCCTTCGCGGATTGCGGTCTGCAGATAGCGCGGGCTGCGCACGTCGCCCACAGCGATCACGGGGAAGGGGGCATCGCCCAGTTCGTCGAGCAGGTCCCGATTGGGCGCATTGTGCGAGACGAACACGACCGTATCGGCATCGATGTGGAAGGCCCCGCCGCCGAAGCGTTGCCTGACCTCCACGCCGCCGTCGCCGACCCCGAGCAATTCGCCATAGGTGACGAGGCGCAGGTTCCCGTTCGCGGCCAGCCGTTCGAGCGCGGCTTCATCGCTGAGCGCGGGTTCGAGGCCGGGGGCGAAGGACTTGTGGGGTGTCACGAAGGTTACCGCGAGGCCTTTGGCGACGAGGTATTCGGCAGCGGCGACTGCTTCGTAGTGCCCGGTATCGTCGAACACGACGGCGCGGCTCCCCCAATGGCGGTTGCTGCCCTCGGTCAGCACTTCATGGCTCGAGACGACTGAACCATGATCCATGCCCGTGGCTACGAGGCCGGGCGAGCGGTGCTGCGCGCCGTCCAGGCGCGGCAGTGAACCGGTCGCCACGATGACGGCATCGGGCGCGTAGTCTGCGATGTCCTCGGCATCGATGTAGGTCGACAGGCGGATGTCGACGCTGCAGCGGCGCACCTCGCGCTCCAGCCAGTGCACGATATCGGCGATCCCGGCGCGCCGGGGTGCGAGTGCGGCGATATTGACGGCGCCGCCCAGATGGGGGGAGGCCTCCGCGAGCACGACCTTGTGGCCACGCATGGCGGCAACCCGGGCAGCTTCCAGTCCCGCAGGTCCGCCGCCGACGACCAGCACCCGCCTCGGGTCGGCCGATGGCCGGATCAGCTCTTCCGACAACGAGGCTTCCATCCCGACCGCGACATTGACGGTGCAGCCTATCTGGCCGCGAGTGAGCAGGCCGCCGATACAGCCGTGGTTGCAGCCGATGCACGGACGCACGTCGTCGGCCCGTCCCTCCATGGTCTTGTGCACGAGTGCGGGGTCGGCGATGTGCGCGCGGGTCATGCCGACCAGATCGCCGTCGCCTTCGCGGATCACCTGCTCGGCTTCCTCAAGTGTGCGGAAGCGACCCGTGACAATGACCGGGACCTTGCTGGCGTGGGCCGCGGGCCGGTCGCCCTCCAGTTCATAGCCCGCCGGCTCGTGCATGGCCCCGATGATCTTGTGCGGATTGTAGTCGGTACCTGAGGAGAGATTGAGGAAGTCTATGAGTCCTCTTTCCGTAAAATGGCCGGCAATGTGCCTGACGTCATCGGGCGAAAGTCCGCCTTCGAACGGCTCGCTGCTCAGGCGGACGCCCAGCGCCATGGTGTCGGGGATTGCTGCACGAACCGCCTCGAGCAGCCTGACCGGGAGGCGGATGCGGTTCTCGAAGCTGCCGCCGTAGGCATCCTCGCGCCGGTTGTAGAGAGGTGAGAGGAACTGCTGCAGGAGGTAGCCATGCGCCATGTGCAGTTCGACGCCGTCGAGCCCGCCATCGGCACAGTCGCGCGCTGCCTTGACGTAGCATTCGACGAGGAAATCCATCTGTGCAAGCGTCATTGGCTGCGACGGGATGCCGACCATGGCCCCGACACTGTCCGACGAGGACCACGGGGGCGAGCCGTCCAGTTCGGGAACCTCGTTGCCGAGGTGGCCGATCTGCTGGAAGATCTTCATGCCGTGCGGTGCGCATTGCGCGGCGAGATCCCGGTAGCCTTCGACCAGACCCGGCGCGCCGGAAACGAGGAAGGGGTAAGCGCTGGAGCCCACGGCAAGGGCTTCGATGATGGTCAGCCCCACGCCGCCTTTTGCGCGCTCGACGTGGTAGGCGATCAGGGCCGGATTCATCGTCCCCTTGCCGATTCCGGTGCCATGCCCGGTGCGCACCACACGGTTCGGAACGCGGACCGGCCCGATCGCGATAGGCGACAGGACGTGTGACAGGTTGGCACGCGCGTTCTCGACCAGATGCATGATCCCTCTCCTCTCGCTGCAGCGCTCGCCGCTCGCGCGGCCTTGCTGCTGGGTTCAGTTGAGGGGAGGCCCGAAGAGCGCGCAACCTGCCAAATGGCTAGTCGATCGCGCGCATGGGCTCAGGAGCTTTCCGTCAGGAGGCCGCAGGAGGAGGAGTGATCCGGCCCTGCTCTGTGCAGGTCAGGCTGAAATCGACTGGACCCGCAAGTGGTCGCTTACATCGATGACCGTCAGCGAATTGCCTTCCAGCCGGTCGAGATCGCTGAAGGCTTTTTCGATGGCGACGCGCTTTTCCAGGATCAGGCGCGCGACGCCTTCGGTCAGGCCGCCTTCATCGCCCACGCGCCCCAGTGCGGCCGCGATGTCGGCCACGATGGCGCTCGACGGTTCGTAGTGGAGATTGCCCTTTTCGTCTCTGTAGGCTTCGATCACGGATGCCATAATGCCCTCCTCGCCATGGCCCGCGCAAAGTGATGGCGAGCCGGGTTTCAACACGGATATTGGCAACCCTTGCGGCGGGAGAATCGGTGATCTCGCGCAGGGTTCAGGATAGCGTAAAACTGCCCGCGGAGTCAGCTTTTGCGATGAGCTGACGCGGCGACCTGCATTCCCCAATGCTTTCAGCGAGCTGCAGCAACAGGCACTGGGGAAGGACAGGATCCGCGGCAAGAATGCGCTCGCGGCCGCTGCGATCAGACTGCGAAGGCGATCCAGGCGACGAGGTGGGCGGCAGGTACGAAGAAGGCCTGCGCGAGCACGGTTCCGGCGAGGCGGCTGAAGCTGATCCAGACGATCGTGCGGCGAAAAAGCGGATCGCTGACCCGGCCTTCGACGACGTCGTCGGTCATCACCGAGAGCTGCGGATCGATCAGCGCGAAGAGCAGGATCGTCGCAAAGCCGTTGATCACGGCAGATAGCTGCGAGGCGGTCACGCGATATTGCGGATTGAGGTAACCGGCATAGAGCGAGGCCAGTACACCGACTGTGATCAGTGCCTGTGCCAGGCAATTGGCCAACAGGACACCCCAGCCAACGCCCCGCGGCCTGGCCAGCTCGCGCAAATGCTCAAGGCGCGGGGCGCGCACCGATGTGCGGATCGAGCGCAAGCCGGCTGGAGATGCGGCACGCAGCAACATGCGGCTGGTCGAGCGGTGGCGCTGGAAATAGCCGATGGCATTGACGAAGAGGCGCTGGCTAGTCGGGATCAGTGCGATCCCGAGGGCAACGGCGAGTGTTGCCGACATCAGCACCATGCGGAAGTCGCCCAGCAGTGCATCGCCGCCGCCGATCGCCAGCCGGCTTTCGATCCGCTTGGCAAGGAAGGGCCCAAGGAAACTGTTCGAGGTGCGGCTGACGAGGACGAGGATGTTGAAGAGGGCAAAGCTCATCGCGATCCTGCGCGTGCGCACCCCGGCGATGCGCGCTGCGTAGGCCAGCGTTCCGATCAGGTTGATGCCTGCAGTGAGCAGACAGATGACCACGAGTTGCACGTCCATGTGTTCAAGCCTTCAACCGGCGGGCCATCGGGTCACCGGCGTCACTTCTGACCCGAGCTCCCCGGCGCCGCAAGAGTGCCGGTGGCGGAACTTGCGGATGACTTTGCCCCCGCTTCGGCAGGCGAAGACGCCTTGACGAAAAGCTGCCACGACGAAAGCGCCAGGACGATTGCGAGCAAGGGCCTCAGGATCCTTTCGGGTGCGCGGGTGGACAGCAGGCTTCCGACAATCACTCCGGGAATGGAGCCGACGAGGAGGTTCGTCAGCAAGGTGCCGTCGACATCTCCGATGATCCAGTGGCCGAAGCCTGCAATCAGGGCGAGCGGCACGGCATGGGCGATGTCCGAGCCGACGATGCGGACCATAGGCAGGCGCGGGTAAAGCATCAGCAGGATCGTTACGCCGATCGCGCCTGCACCCACCGAAGAGATTGAGACGGCGGTGCCGATCGCCGCGCCGAGCACGACGGTAGCGCCGGTCACCCGAGATGTCGGCTCAAGCGGTCCGCGGTCTTTCGCAAAACGGGCGAGACGGCTGCGGAAGATCACGGTGCATGCGGTGATCGCCAGCAGAAGGGCCAGTGAGAACAGGATGATATGCTGGCTGCGGTCGCTGACCTTGCCAAGATTGGCAATGATCGCAAGCGTCAGGATCGTGGCGGGAACGCTGCCATAGGCCAGCCTGCGCACGATCTTCCAGTCCACCGTATCACGCCAGCCGTGTACTGCCGTACCGGTAATCTTGGTCATCGCGGCATAGAGCAGGTCGGTACCTACCGCCGTCTGGGGGCTGACCCCGAACATCAGGACCAGCAGCGGTGTCATCAGCGAACCGCCGCCAACGCCGGTCATGCCAACGAGCAGGCCGACCAGAAGCCCCGCCAGGGCATGAAGCAGATCCAGTTGATCAAGCATGTTCCAAGACCCCCAAAAATCCCGGCGCGCGCAAGAGCATCGGTGCTCGTCCGCCCGGAATCCCTGTTGCGTGGTTTAAACTCTACCTATGTAATAGACAAATGGAGATTCACTTTCACGGCGCGAAGAGCAGATTTGCCTGAAGCGGACGGTCTGCGACCGGTGCGCTTGACCCGCTAGAGGCAGGGCTCGCACCCTGCCTCATGATGGATGGGAGTGTCTCGTATCCGCTTTCCGGCGCGGTGATCAGCTCTTGGGCGTAACCCAGACTTCGACAGGAGTGATGAACTTGCCGGGAGCAGGCTTGCCGACATGGACACGGTCGGCGGTCACCTGTTCACCATTCTCAAGGTGAAAGGTGACCCAGGGCTTGGGCATCCGTTCGAATTTCATCTTCTGGATCGCAAGACCCGTGGTCGAATTCATGATCGTGGCAATGATACTCATGTCCGGCCGTTAGCCGGGCCGCGATTGCCGCGTCCAGTCGGTACGGCGGGTTATCCTGTGGTTGGCAAAGCCGCCCGCCGCTATGCCTTGCCTCGCACCTGGAGGAAGGCCCCTGCGGACGATTTCTCTGATCCTGCACTTTGCGTTATGCCACTGCTTTACAAGGTCAATGGAGGAGATGACGCGATGAGGCAGGCCTTGCGCCGTTTTTCGAGACTGGCCGCTCTCATGCTGGCTTGCGCTGCGCTGGGCAATGCGCCGCCGCCATCGCCGGCCGAGCTTTTCGGCAACCTCTTCATAGCGGTGCAGGAGCGCCGTATCTTCGATGACAACAAGACCTTTGCCGATGCCATCCCGCAAAAGCCGCCTGCCGAAATCATGACCGACTACCGCGCTGCGCCCCCAGTGGACGACAAGGCGCTCAGGTCTTTCGTCCTCGAACGCTTTACCGTGCCCGGTGTCAACGATTCCGGGAAAGCGGGCCTGCGCGCGCATATTCGCAACCTCTGGCCGCAACTGGTTCGCCAGCCAGCACCCGTGATCCCGGGCGAATCGCGCATTGCGCTTCCGGGCCCCTATGTCGTGCCCGGCGGGCGCTTCCGCGAGATCTATTACTGGGACAGCTATTTCACCATGCTGGGTCTTGCCGCGGATGGCGAACATGCGCTGGTGGAATCGATGCTTGACGATTTTACCAGCTTGATCGAGCGCTTCGGCCATATCCCGAACGGCACGCGCACCTACTACGTCAGTCGATCGCAGCCGCCTTTCTTCGCCCTGATGCTCGACATTTCGAAGGAGCCCGATGCGGCAGTGCAGGCACGCCGGCTGCAGGCGCTGCGCAGCGAATACGCGTTCTGGATGGCAGGAAGTGCGTGCGCCGGGCGGCAGAGGGCTTGCTTGCGCGTCGTGCGCATGCCCGATGGCAGCCTCCTCAACCGTTACTGGGACAACCGCGACAGCCCGCGCGATGAATCCTTTGCCGAGGACCGGGCGAGCGCAAACGCGGCTTCGGGGCGACCTTCCGGGCAGATCTATCGCGATTTGCGCGCCGCTGCGGAAAGCGGCTGGGATTTCTCCTCGCGCTGGCTGGCCGATGGCAGGACGCTTCCCACGATACGCACGACCGAAGTCGTCCCCGTCGATCTCAATGCGTTGCTCTGGGCGATGGAGCGGCGCATTGCCCGGGGCTGCGGTGAGGCAGGCGATGCTCCTTGCTCGCAGGACTTCGCGCATCGCGCGGATCGTCGCAAGCGGGCTATGGATCGCTTTCTGTGGCAGGCAGGCGAAGGCCGCTATGCCGACTGGCTGCTTGCCGAAGGGCAGCCTTCGGCCACGCTATCGGCCGCAACGCTCTATCCGCTCTTTGTCGGTATGGCTTCAAGGCAGCAGGCCGATGCCGTTGCCGAGCTCACCCGCGCAAAACTCCTCGCGCCCGGTGGACTCAGGACGACGCTGACACGTACCGGGCAGCAATGGGATGCTCCGAACGGCTGGGCGCCGCTGCAGTGGATCGCGGTGAGCGGCCTCGATCGCAATGGCCATGGAGGGCTTGCCCGAACGATTGCCATGCGCTGGACCGCGACCGTTGAACGCACTTATGAAGGGACGGGCAAGATGCTGGAGAAGTACGACGTTGAGGAAAGCCTTCCCGGCGGCGGCGGAGAATACCCGTTGCAGGACGGATTCGGCTGGACCAACGGCGTCGCCAGCGCACTGCTCGATCGTTACCCAGCCCTCGAACGGGCAGCGCCCTAGTCGTTCGCCTGGTCTTTGTCGGGGGCAGCCTGCGTCATGACCTTGTAGGCGCCTTGCATCAGGGCGGTGACTTCGTCGTTGCTCAGGACATGATGCGGTTCGTAGCCAAGGCCCACCCGCCCGGTGTGTCGCCAGAGATCGACGTATAGCCCCTTGTTGGGACCGAACGTAGAGAGGATATGCCGGGCGAGCCTGGCCGGCCCCGTGCTTGAATAGGCCGTGCGGAAAATCGATATGTCGACGATGTAGGGGCCGATCATTGCCCAGACGTGGCCGTCCCAATCCGGATTGGACGCCGCGAAGACCTGCGCTCCGTCAATGGGTTCTCGCTTGCCGAAGACCGGGACACCTTCCACTGTCAGCGTGCCTGCGACAAGATAGACCGGCGCGCTCAGGCGCCCTTCAAGGCTTACGGCGAGGGCGGCGCTCATCAGGGCACATGCACCCGGGATTGGAGGAAATACCTTGAGCAGGTCGACCGCGCGCGCCGACAGCGCGGCGCGATCGCTGTCCGACATCCGGTAGGCCTTGAATGCCTTGGCTGCGGGCCATCCATGGTCGATGGATACGAGCTTTCCAAGCTCGGCGAGATTACGGGCAATCGACATGCGGGCCCCCTAGGCCCATCCTTGCAGGGATGCCAGCGGGATCGAGCGCGGCGATGCTTTCAAGCGAAGGGTCTCCAAACCGGAGGCACATTCGTTCTGGCGTGCGGCGTCCGCGCTGCTAAGGGCTCTGCCCTGCACCTCACCAGAACCGCTCCGATTATCCTGGTCGGAGCGTGCAAGCGGAATGGAAAGTCATGAAAACCAAGCACAGTCTCGAAGCCGCCGACGTCAAGGCGATCCTTGCTGCCGCAGAAGCCGAAGCCGTCACGAACGGCTGGGCCGTGGCGATCGCCGTCGTCGATGACGGGGGGCACCTGCTTGGTATGCTGCGCCTCGACGGGGCCGCCCCGAGCACTGCGCACATGGCCCCGGCCAAGGCGCTGACCTCGATCATGGGCCGGCGCGAATCCAATGTCTACGAGGAGATGATCCGCAACGGCCGCGTGTCGATGCTGTCGGCACCGGCCATGGGGGCGCTGCTCGAGGGCGGCGTGCCGATCGTGGTCGATGGCGATTTCGTGGGCGCGGTGGGCGTCTCCGGCGTCAAGTCCGACCAGGACGCCCAGATCGCCAAGGCGGGTATCGCCGCGATCGTTTGACGCGATCAGGTCGCGCCGGTTTCGGCCGGCGCGGCTGTTTCGAACCTTGAGCCGGCGACTAGAAGCGTCAGGCCTGTCACGATCTCCCAAGCGGTGATCGGGTATATGCTGGCTCGTTCCAGTACGCCGTCGGGCAGGACGGCCGCACCCCCGATCCGATTGAATTCGAGCAGGGCAAGGCTGCCCAGTCCGAACAGGCCAAGCGCTGCACTCGCCCTCTGCCAGGCCAGCGGCAGGCCCAGGCGCCGTGCAAGCATGGCCGCGGCAATCAGTGCGAAGTTTCCGCCCAGTATCGCCAGGGCTGCGCCAAGGACATGGTATTGACCGATGCCTGAAACCAGCTCGCGGCTGCCGCTGTGAACGAGCCCGACCAGTACCGTTCCGGCTGAGTGAATGAGGGCCAGCGCCAGAAAGATTGCGGCCCATGGTTTTACGCTGCTCGTCGCTCCGACTTTCGTTCTTGGCATGAGCCAGACAGCGACCACGCTCGCCGCGGCGAACAGCGCGCCGTCGAGGATGAACCCGCACCAGTTCATGACCCAGGCAAGACCGGAGCGCAGCACGCGGCCGTCGATGACATCGGCATAAGGCACGCCAAGATCGCTGACGTAGTTGCTCGCATAGCTATAGCCCGGGAAGGCGGCAGCGGAGATCATCTCGGCTGACAGGTAACACAGGCCTGCAAGGAGCCACAGCCATGCGGCCGGACGCGATTGATGCGATTCACCGTTCATTTGCAGTGGGTGCCCTGATCTGCCGTGCAATTTCAGTCGCCTGCGCGCCGCATCGGCCGATGCTTACGCTCATGCTATTGTTCGAAAAGCAATCGTCGGCAAGGTTCGCAACCGGCTGGCGAGACCTCTTGCTGGCAATGTGATAGCCAGTCAGGGCCTGTATCCTCTTACACTCTCCCGTTCCACAGCTTCGCGGCTTCCTCGTGCTCCGACCGGGGCGGGCCTTCCGCGCCGCATGTCTTGCACATGACCGAGAATTGCCGCGCATAGACATGCTCGAAGTAACCCACATCACGTGAGCCGCAGAAAGGGCACGCCTTCAGATTGGAACAGGCGGGCCCGGAATATGCCCGCGGTTGATCGCCCGTCGCCGTTGCGCGCATGGCTCAGGCGGCCAGGGCCCTTGCAAGGTCACCCAGAAGCCGCTCGCCGTCGCCGCGCCAGGCGCTGCCGTGCATGCAGGCCAGGACCTGCGGCCTGCTGGCAGCCAGACGAGCCAGTGTCGGCCCGGTCTCGGGTGCGTGGGCATAATAGTCCATGACCTGGCGGAACGCCTCGCTGGGGCCGAGGATATTGCCTTCGGTCAGGACCTCACGGCCTTCGCCGGGCTGTGTGAACAGGTCGCCGCAGAACAGGGTGCGCGTGCTCCTTTCGAACAGAAAGCCGTTGTCCCAGCCATGGGGCACGTGCGGTGCATCGAACCACTGCACGTCCCGGCCGCCCAGATCGAGCACCTCGTCTTCGGACAGGACCTTCGGCGGGCGGCTGGCGATGTCTCCGATCGACGTCATGGCGCCTACCGCGCTGCACAGCGGCACGGCGTCGGGCGCGCAGGCGAGCCATTCGTTGAGCGAACCGCACTCGTCCGCCTCCATGTGGCAGAAGCCGACATAGCGAAGCCGCGAGCAGGGCATGACCTGCTCGACAGCTTGGCGCACGACCGGGAAAAGCTGGCGCGGACCGGTATGGAAGAGGAGGGGGCGTTCCGCCTCTACAAGGTACTGGTTGAAGGAGAAGGCCGTATTTTCGTCTATCGCCACCGGCGTATTGATGCGCCAGATCCCCTCTGCCACCTCGCCAATGTTGGTGCGGGTTTCCTTGTTGGTCATGCCCATCGCGCAGGACTCCTTACGCGCATCGCCCATTAGCCCTGCCTTATGCCCCTTTTCGCGGCTTCTGTCGCCCCCGAGCCCCCTGCATGAGAAGCTTTCAAAGGCCCAAATCGGAAAGGCCGGGATGATCGGCCGGTCGAGGACCGATGGGCCAGCGGAACAGGCGATCCTCTTCTGCGATCGGCAGGTCGTTGATGCTGGCAATGCGGCGTTCCATTAGCCCCTCCGCATCGAACTGCCAGTTCTCGTTGCCATAGCTGCGGAACCATTGCCCGGCATCGTCGCGCCATTCGTAAGCAAAGCGCACGGCGATGCGGTTGCCGTCGTGGGCCCAAAGTTCCTTGATCAGACGGTAGTCGTTTTCCTTCTCCCACTTGCGTGTCAGGAACGCCAGGATGGCCTCGCGACCCTGCAGGAACTCGCTGCGATTTCGCCAGATGCTGCCGGGCGTATAAGCGAGGGCGACCTTGGCGGGATCGCGGCTGTTCCAGCCGTCTTCGGCGGCCTGCACCTTATCGGCGGCGCTGGCGGCGGAAAACGGGGGCAAGGGCGGTCGGGTCACGGTTCGGCCTCCGGTCATGCAAAAGGTGTCGCGAATTCGATGCGAATGCCGCCGGGCATCGCGCAGATGAAATGCCTTGTTCGCGATCCCGCGCGGATCGGTTCGGGGGCAAATTCGATACGCGTGCCGGGATGGTTGCGGACGCGTTCGAATACAATGTCCAGGCGTTCCTCGTCCGGTACGCTCAGGGCAAGGTGGTGAAGGCCGATGTTGCTGCGTCGGTCGAAGTCTCGCGCCGACCGCGGATCCGCCACTTGCCACAAGGTCAGCAAGGTGGTGCCATCGGATACGAAAGCTGCAGGATAGTCCGGCACTTCGCCGACCCGTTCGAAGCCGAGGGCATCGAGGAAGAAGCCGCAGGCTTCCTCCAGGTCGCGCACGGCAAGACCTACGTGATGGGCGCCCTTTGTAAGCTTCGTGGGGGTCAGATCTGTGGCCACTCTCCGCTCCTTTGCATGTTGGCGATGTCCTGCGCCGTCCAGCGCGGCGTGATATGTTGCGGGCAATTCCAGTCGAAGGCGACGACGTTGATGACGAAGGCGCCTTCCGGAATTGCCGAATAACCTTCCGGCATCAGCGCAAGGACCGTTTCGGGATCCTCGGAAACCGCGATGCGGCTGGCGTGGCCGATCAGTTTGAGCCTTCGCCGCGCCGGGTAATCGACAAGGATGAGAGCGACGCGATCCTCCTCTGCGACGTTCCCGGCCGACATGTACTGGCGGTTCCCGCGAAAGTCGGCAAATCCGATCCGATTGGCGCCAAGTTGGCGCAGGAAGCCCGCCGGCCCTCCGCGATGCTGAACGTAGGGCCAGCCGTCTGCGGTGACACTGGCCATGTATAAGCTGTCCCGTGCGGCGATGAATTCGGCCTCCCGTTGCCCAAGGGGATCGGGAAGTGCGTCAGATCGCGATTCCATTGCCGCATAGGAAGCGCGCGATCCGGCCTGCGCCTGCATGGCCCGTGCTGCCTTCCCGAGCATTGTCGTGAGAAAGTTCGCCGTCATGGCGGGACAATTACCACTCGCCCGATTTTGTGATAATGATCAAAATATGACAGTCACTATTTCATAATATAGAATAATAGATGGATCGCTTCGAGGCCTTGAGCACTTTCGTCGAGATTGCCGAGCACGGGAGTTTTGCCGGTGCGGCTCGGGCGCTTGGCCAGTCACCGGCAAAGATGACGCGGACCATCGCGGCGCTAGAGGCGCATCTTGGCGTCACCCTGTTTCACCGTTCAACCCGGAGCGTAGCACTTTCGCACGAGGGGGCCGCCTTGCTCGAGCGCGCGAGGGGATTGCTCGCAGACTTGCGCGAGGCCGAGCATCTGGTGATGGGCCGCGGCGCCGCGCCGCAGGGGGAACTGCGCGTGACCGCACCTGTGCTGTTCGGGCGCATGCATGTCCTGCCCGTCGTTGCTGGGCTGTTGGCTGACCATCCCGGTCTGTCGGCAAGGATGATGCTGCTCAACCGCAATGTGCGCATAGTCGAGGAAGGTATCGACGTCGCCGTACGCATCGGAGAACTATCTGACAGCACGCTGATGCGGGTGCGGCTCGGCGCGGTACGGCAGGTGATCGTGGCCAGCCCCAGTTACCTTGAACAGCGCGGAACGCCTACCGAGCCTGCCGAACTGGCTGGGCATGATTGCATCGACGGTTCCTCTATTCGGCCGGACAATGTCTGGCGGTTCGGTGAGGACAGGTCGCTCAAGGTCGAAGTGCAACCCCGATTGTTGATCAACGACATTGCCGCGCGCATCGCGGCTGCCGAGGCGGGAGCCGGTGTGGTCAATGTGCTCAGTTATCAGGTGGCAGAGGCGCTGCGGGTCGGCCGATTGGTCAGCCTCCTTGAAGATCGGGCGCCCCCGCCCCTGGCCGTGCAACTGCTCTACCATCCCAGCCGTGCGGCAATGCCCGCCGTGCGCGCCTTCATCGAAGCGATGAGAGCACGCGCGACCCGGGATGCGTGGCGCGACAACCGCTGGTGACGCACATTTGCGCCGCGGCGCTTCGGTACTCATCGTTCAGCTAGTTGTTCGCGCGATGCGCCGGACCGTAGCAAGGGACCGGCGGGTCCTGCAAATGGGCCTGCCATGACAGTGTTACCGGCAGCGATCCGCAGAGATCTTGTCGTGATCGCACGTCGAGAAAGCGAAGATATTCATGGCCTTGGGAGAGCGTGGATGAAGTTCGGGGGAGAGGCGCGCAGTCTTCGCATGGGGGCGTTGGCGTTCGCCGCGACGGCCCTGGGGGCTGCGTTGATGTTCGGTGGCAGCCTTGAGGCTGCCGCGCCGACAAAGGATCAGGCCGTGGCTGCCGACAGCTATCGCGACACCTCATCGTTGCCGGAAGAGATCGAAGCGAAGGGCAGCGCGATCTGGAGCGGGACGTGTGCCGCTTGTCACGACACCGGCATGGCCCGCGCGCCGGCCCGGATCATTCTACAGCAGATGACGCCCGAAGCGATCTTCAAGGTCCTGACCAGCGGCGTCATGGTACCGATGACCACTTCGCTCGATGATGGCGAGAAGCGGGTCGTTTCCGAATATATTGCCGGTCGTCCCTTCGGTTCGACCGATGTCGCAGCCATGCCCAAGTGCGAGGGAGAAGCTGCGATCTTTGATCGTTCGGCGCCAACGAGTTACCCGTACTGGGGCGTCGACCGGGGCAACACGCATTTCATCCCCGAAGACAAGGCCGGAATTTCGCCGGAAGACGTAGGCGATCTGGAATTGAAGTGGGCCATTGCCATTCCAAATGCGACGCGCGTGCGCTCGCAGCCCGCCTTCGCCGGTGGCGCCGTGATTCTCGGCGGGCAGGACAATGCCGTGCGTGCCTTCGACGAGAAGACGGGCTGCCTGCGCTGGTCGTTCGAAAGCGATGCCGAAGTGCGCACGGGCATTGTAGTTCAGAGCTGGGATAGGGATGACGCAAAGGCCAATCCGCTTGCATTCTTCGGCGATGTCACCGGCAATGCCTACGCCGTCGAGGCGTTCACCGGAAAGCAGGTCTGGAAGATCTCCGCCGACGACCATGCCTCGACGACCCTGACCGGCACGCCGGCAGTCCACGAAGGTGTGGTCTACATCCCGGTTTCCTCGCTCGAAGAAGGGGCAGCTTCGAGCGCGGGGTATCCGTGCTGCACCTTTCGCGGCTCGCTGCTGGCGGTGGATGCGGCAACCGGCAAGACCAGGTGGCGGACTTATCTTGTGCCGGAGCCGAAAGTGGGCTCCCCCGGCGTGACCGGAAAGGCCCTGTATGGCCCCTCCGGCGCCCCGGTCTGGTCCGCACCGACGATCGATGCCAGGCGTGGCCGGATCTATGTGGCGACGGGCGACAATTACACCGGCCCGGGCACAGATCTCAGCGATGCGCTGGTGGCACTCGAGATCGATAGCGGCGCGGTTGCCTGGCATTATCAGGCCTTGGGCGCCGACGTCTGGAACGGCGCCTGTGAAGAGTCCGACCGGGCAAACTGCCCCGAAGAGGACGGACCCGACTTCGACTTCGGAGCGCCTCCGGTGCTGGCCGCGACGCATGATGGCAGGGAGATGATCCTGCTCGGCCAGAAATCGGGCATCGCCTATGGCGTCGATCCAGACAGCGGCAAGCTGGTGTGGAAGAACCGGGTCGGTCGCGGGGGCGTCGTAGGCGGCATCCACTTCGGCATGGCCGCGGCCAACGGCGTGGTCTTCGTGCCGGTTTCCGACGTCCCCGATGGCAACGAATATGATATCCAGCCCAGGCCAGGCCTCTACGCGCTCGACATTGCGACAGGCAAATACGTCTGGCAGGCACCTGCGGCCGACGTCTGCAATGGCAAGGCGCTATGCTACCCGGGCTATTCGGCAGCCATCACCGCGACACCGGGCCTGGTCTTCGCCGGGGCGAACGACGGGCACATGCGCGCCTATGCGACTGCCGACGGCGCGGTTTTGTGGGATCTCGATACCACGGTCGACTACAAGGCCCTGAACGGGGAAATCGGCCACGGCGGATCGATGAGCGGTGGGTCAGCACCCATGCCGCATGACGGAATGCTCTTCATTACCTCGGGCTATGGCTTTGCGGGCAAGATGCCGGGCAATGTCTTCCTGGCTTATGGACCCAAGGAGAAGTGAGGTTCGATTGCCCGCCTGGTTCGCCCCTCGGCAAAGCCACCGGTCGGTGCCAAGTGGGCGTCTGCTTCAATCGCACCTCAGGTCGATCTGTTCTGTCACTGCCCGATCGTTTGTCGAACCCAGCGTGACGCAATTGCGCGGGCTGCCATTTTAAAATCCACGAGGTCGCGGCTTTCCTCGTCCAATTGCGCAGCCCGGGCGATTCCCCGGCCGGGCGGACGGGAGTCTCGAACTGCCGCGTTTTTCACTGCGCCTGCATCTGCTGCGGGCCAGCCATCGCATGCAACTGGCAGTCGGACGCACGGGTGGTTGACGCCGTGCCCGGGCCCTCACACGCGCCGTCCGGTCAAGGCAGCGTGGATCGACAACGCGCAATAAGCCACCTTTAGGGTCCGGATTTCAGAATGCGATTATCGCGCTTATTCAATTTTTCATCTCACGACATGGCGATCGATCTGGGGACCGTGAACACGCTCGTGTACGTCCGGGGCCGGGGCATCGTCCTGAACGAACCCTCGGTCGTGGCGCTAGAAACGCTGGGTGGAATTCCGCGCGTGCGGGCGATCGGCAGCGATGCGAAGCTGATGATGGGCAAGACGCCTGACAACGTTTCGACGATCCGGCCTCTTCGCGGGGGTGTGATCGCCGACATCGACGTTGCCGAACTGATGATCAAGCATTTCATCGACAAGGCGCACGATGGGCCAAGCCGCCTGCCGCGCCGGCCCGAAATCGCAATCTGCGTACCTTCCGGTTCGACGCCGGTGGAGCGTCGTGCCATTCAACATGCGGCAAGCCAGGCCGGCGCATCGAAGGTCTGGTTCGTCGAGGAATCGATGGCTGCGGCTATCGGTGCGGGCATGCCTGTCACCGAGCCGGTTGGCGCGATGGTAGTCGATATCGGCGGCGGGACGACAGAAGTCGCGGTCCTCTCCCTGCGCGGATCGGCCTACAGCACCTCCGTTCGCATCGGCGGAGACAAGCTCGACGAGGCGATCGCTCTTGCCGTAAGGCGCAAGCACAACCTGATGATCGGCGAAGTGACCGCAGAACGCATCAAGCTGGCCATCGGCACCGCGCGCATGCCCGACGATGGTTGTGGGCAGGTGATCCGCACCAAGGGACGGGACCTGGTGAACGGTGTGCCCAAGGAAATCGAAATCAGTCAGGCCGAGATTGCCGAGGCGATCTCTGAATCAGTCAACCAGATCGTCGAGACCGTGTTGAACGCGCTGGAGAACACCGCGCCGGAGCTGGCCGCGGACATCGTAGACCAGGGGATCGTGATGACGGGCGGAGGCGCTTTGCTCGATCACCTCGACGTGATCCTCTCGCGCGGGACCGGGCTTCCCGTAACCGTTGCTGACAATCCGCTGCTGTGCGTGGCGAATGGTGCAGGGCTGGCGCTGGAAGATCCGATTTACAAGGGCGTCCTGATCGCGGCCTGAAGCGGGCCCGGTGACGGGCATGCCTGCCGGTCCGGAGATCCGAACGAACCTTTAACCTTTGAGTATCCGGTGTGGACTATAGGCTTGCATCATGCGCTTATCGACCATCACCAACTGGGCATATGGAGCGACAGTTGCGCTCACGCTCTTATCGGGTGCGACCATGCTCATGGCGTCGGCCGCCCAGAAACAGGAGCGCGATGCCGTACAGCAACGCTACGAACTCGATCATGCGACATCGCTCGTTGCGGAAGATATCGGTGTTCTGAGCGGCCTCGCGCGTCAGTACGCGATCAGTGGCAGCCTGGCCGACCTCACTGCCTATCGGCATGAGCTCAAGGAACTCGCGAAAGTTAAGGATCGCGCCCGTCACATTCGCGATGCAGGTGCGAGCACTGCGGAGCTGTACGACCTGCGGCAGGTGTTCCGGCAGGCCGACGCCCTGCTGGACGAACAGGATGCTGCCATCAAGGTTCGCGGCGAAGGGAAACGCGACCAGGCCATCGCCGTCCTGTTCTCGCCCGAGTATGAGCGCGAGCTGGAGCGCATCCAGGTCGGGGTCGTCAAGTTCCAGAGCCGGATCGACCAGCGCACCGAAGCGGTGATGCAGGAAGCCGTGCGCACCTCGCGGCTTTGGCGGACCACGTCGGAGATCATGCTGGGCGTAACCGGTTTGCTGTTCCTCTGCGTTCTCTATTTCATATTCCGTCGCCGCGTCCTTCATCCGGTCGTGAAGCTCAGCGACGTCGTGACGAGGCTGGCAGCGCAGGACTACGCGGTCGAACCCCCGGTCTATGACCAGATCGACGAAATCGGCGATATGGCACAGGCCCTGCGGATCTTTCGCGAGAACGGCATCGAACGGCAACGGCTCGAACGGGAGCGCGATGCGGACCGCAGCGTGCGTGACCTGCTCTCGCGTATGACGCAGCGCATGCAGAACTGCGACACGATCGGCGACCTTCGCGGCATCGTCGAACGCTTCATTCCCAGCATTGTCCCATCGGCTGCGGGGAGCCTGTTCCTGCTCGATTCCGAGCGGGACGAGATGGTCGAATTCTGCTCATGGATCGAACCGAAGCAGTCACGGTCGAGATTCCCGGTCAGCGCGTGCTGGGCCCTGCGGCGCGGCGGCCTGCACAAGGCGGCAGGCGGTGTGATCGATGTGCCCTGCGATCACCTTGAGCCTACCGGACAGGGCGTCACCGAGACGATCTGTCTTCCGCTGGTCGCGCGGCGCGGGACGCTGGGCCTGCTCTATTTCGAGTTCGCTGCCGGCGGTGCTTCCGCAACCGTCTCCGATGTTTATCTGAATATCCTGGCCGAAAATGTCGGACTGGCCCTCGATAACTTGCGCCTGCGCGACGCCTTGCAGGACATGGCCATGGCGGATCCCCTGACCAGCCTCTCGAACCGGCGCAAGCTCGAGGTCGCCCTCGAAAGCCATGTGGCAGGCGCCCGGCCTGACCTTTCGATCAGCTGCGCCATGATCGACATTGATCACTTCAAGCGCTTCAACGATGAACATGGACACGATGCGGGCGATGCGGTTCTGCGCGCAGTCGGGAAGGCCCTGAAGGACGCTGTGCGTTCCGACGACCATGTCTTTCGCTATGGCGGTGAGGAGTTCCTGCTCCTTATGCCCGGCCTCGGCCCCGAAGAGGCCGGGCGACGGGTCGAATCCATCAGGGCTTCGATCGCCGGACTGCGCCTGCGTCACGCGGACAGGATCCTGGGACAAATCAACGTATCGGCCGGGGTTGCCTGCGCGCCGGCTCACTGTAACCGCGATGCGTTGGTTCAGGCCGCCGATGCGGCCTTGTACGAGGCCAAGCGAAACGGTCGCAACCGGGTCGCGATGGCCCCGCTGAAGGAAACTGAAGGCAGGGCCATCGGCTAGGCTTGCGATCGGTTGCCTTGCGCGGCCCCGTCGCAAGGCGGGTGTTCGAAAAACCTGAACGAATAGGCTGGATTTATCCGAATTCTCCTGAGGTCCGGGCATCGGCATAGATGCTGGCACCCACTGGAGATGCCCCCATGAGCAAGTACTTCGAACCGATCGGTATGTGCGCCAGGCAGCTCGCGAATATCGCCGAGCCTGCCATCATCGCGTTCAGTGTCGCGGGCTTGACCGGCGGGACGCTGGCTACGCTGGGGATCCTTGCCGATCATGCCCGAGGACGAGGTTCGGCAAGGACACTTGCAGCAGATGATGTCTCGTGCAGCGGCGAGGTGTGATCAGCGCTTGCGCACGAACTCCGCCCGCAGCACCAGGCCCTTGATCCCGGGATACTTGCAGTCGATCTCCTGCGCATCGCCGGTGAGCCGGATCGAGGGGATCAGCGTACCGCGCTTGAGCGTTTGGCCGGCGCCTTTCACGTCGAGGTCCTTGATCAGCGTTACGGCGTCGCCATCGGCCAGCAGGTTGCCGACGGCATCGCGTACTTCCACGACGTCCTCCGCCGCGCGCTTCGCCGCCAGTTCCGAGGCAGGAAGCCATTCGCCGCTGTCCTCGTCGTAGATGTAGTCCTCTGAGTCGCCCGACATGTCTTGGTCTCCAGTTTGATCAGCCCTTGGCAGAGAGGAGGGCGTTTGGCGAGGCCGGGGGCACTTTTCGTGCCGATATGCAGGCGCGCTTCGTGCTGCGCCGGGAGCGAATTCATGGTACGGTCGGCTCCGCGCTTTTGCCTTAGAGGCCGCTTGGGTCCGGCAAAGGCCTGCGGGGGATCTGACCGAAAAGGAGACTCCCATGTCGCAGATCGACAAGGAGCGCGTCATTGGCCTCCTCAACAACATTCTCGAGCAGGAACTGGCAGGCGTCGTGCGCTACACGCATTACTCGTTCCTCGTCTTCGGCTTCGGTCGCATCCCGATCGTTTCGTGGTTGCGCAGTCAGGCCGACGAGTCCCTGCTGCACGCGCAGGAAGCAGGCGAAATGGTGACTCTTCTGGGAAGCCATCCCTCGCTGCGGATCGGGCCTCTGCTGGAGAGCCACGAGCACGACATCGGCGCGATCCTGCGTGAATCCCTCGAGGCGGAAGGCGAAGCGCTGCAGCTCTATCGCCAATTGCTCGAGGCGGTGGACGGCAAGTCCGTCACGCTGGAGGAATATGCGCGCAAGATGATCTACGCCGAGGAGGTCCACGCGAGCGAAGTGGACAAGATGCTGCGCAAACCCGGTGATATCGGTGCATTCGCCGATGAAGAAATTGCGTAAGCCTGTCGTGCATTCGATGGGCGCATGATGCTAGCTTGCGGTCGATGTCTCCCTCGCGCGGCGGACGGTGCGATCCTGCAGGGCCCAGCGCAGCAGGGCTTGTGCGCCTTGGGCGCCGGTTCGCACCAGCAGCCGCTCCGGCCCTGGAAGCGTCAGCTGGTGCATGCGGGCCGCCCAGCCGGGAAGCAGGTCGATGGCTGCCTTGCTGCTGACAGTGCGGAACAGCCGGGGGCCAAGCCGGGACGGGCGGGGTGACAGCAGTGCCCGGGCCACTTCGCGCGTTCGCATGTCGACACGCAATTGGGGGCGTATCGCCTCGAAGTAGAGCTCGCACTGGGTGAGACTAACCGGAATGGAGATCGCCCCCAACCTGCGAGCGATCTCTGACATCTCCTGAAGGTATCTGTCCTGATCTGCGAAGGACAGGAACGGATCGCGATAACGCACATAAGCGCGCAGGAAGCCGGTAACGGAGGAGACATGGACCCATGTCAGCAATTCGGGATCGCGCGCGCTGTAGGGTGAGCCGTCGGGAAGATGTCCGAGGACGCGATCGTGGATGGCATTGATCTGTTCGATCAGCGCGAGGGCCTTTGTGGTCGAGCCGTATGTCGTTCCCGACACGAACTGCGCCGTCCGACGCAGCCGCCCCAATGGATCGTCCCGGAAGTTGGAATGATCCCAGACGCCTGCAAGCACCCTGGGGTGGAGCATCTGGAGCAGCAGTGCGGAAAGGCCGCCGATCATCATCGTCGTGAAATCGCTGTGGACCCGCCATGTCACGGAGGACGGACCGAAGAGCCCGTCGTCTCCCGCCGCGCGCTCAATGTCGATCGCGCCCGAACCTGAACCGATAAGGGCATGGACTTGTCCGGCGATCGATCTGCGAATGCGGTCCATGCCCTCAAGATAGGGCCCTGCGCCCAGGAATTTAAGCAGGGCTCGCCTCTCGCTCAGTATGCTGGCCCTCCCGATCAGGACGGAGAACCGCAAAATCTGGTCAAAGACGATAGAGCCTGCTGGTTCGAGACGGGCACAGGCGCTAGCGTCAGCTGATGGATGATCTGTTTTCCGATCGCGCCGTGCGCGACCAGACCCTCTCGCGCACCGATCTCGAGGCGATGCAGGGGACCAAACAAGTGCTCATCGACTGCGAGCTCGAGGAAACCGATCTCTCCGGGCTCGATCTTGCACGATGGACTTTCGAGCGCTGCGCCCTGCGTCACGCCGACGTGACGCGCGCCAATCTTGAAGGTACCGTCTGGCAGTCGTGCCGCGGCGCCTTTGCCAATTTCCTTGCCAGCGACCTTGGCGATGCGCGGTTCGTCGCCTGCGACTTCAACAACGCAACCTTTAAGCGCGCGAACCTGCAGTCCGCGCGCTTCGAGCGTTGCAAGCTGACCGGTGCCGAACTGAGCGAATTGCGCGGTATCGATATCGCTTTCGAGGAAACGTTGCTCGTGAATGCCATCCTTGCCGGGCATTCCTTTCGCAGGGCCAACCTGAAGCGGACCGATTTCTCCCAGGCGGATCTGCGCAAATGCGATTTTCGGCAAGCACACTTTACCGAGTGCAGCCTGCGTGAAGCCAGCATGGAGGGCGCGCGCTTCGAGGGAGCCGATCTGCGCGGGGCCGATCTGGGCGGCGTGCGTCTCGTCGATGCCAGCCTGTTTCGCGGTGCAACGATCTCGCGCGAACAGGCAGGCCAGTTACTCGGCGAACTGGGCTTGAACGTCCGATAGACTTGGGAACCCGGCAATTGCCCGGAAATGAAGCGGGTTCGAGAAGAAGGGACCCCTTCACGAACCCGCTCCACGTTCCTCGAAACACGCCCGCCCACCGGCAGACATGCCCCGAGGAGGGTCACCTCGTCAAACCTGTGACTGCTGGCCCCCGCCAGACGGTCTTGCTCCCCCCAATTTGCGAGCAAGACCGCAATCGTTGGCATTATGAGTTCTTTTCGGTGCGATGCAACAATTAAAACGCATCACTATTAATATAGGAAAAAATTGAGTCTTCGTTCATGTCCTGAGACACAGTAAGTTGCGTGGGGCATTTCGTAAGCTGCCATAAGTTAATCGGCATCTTCATTTATCGCGAGGATAGCGAAGTGGCTGCTGTTGGAGGCCCTCGAGCGCTGCGTTCGAGAAGCCTTTTTTTGTCCCGCAATTCTAACAGGATAATTTGACTAATGCCGATATTTGCGGGGCGCGTGCGGGTATGAAATCGAGAGTGGGCGCCTGCCGTGCTTCAGGTGCGTCAGGAGATCCTGTTCAGCCGCTCTGAGCCTTGCCAGGACGATATGCCTCCCGCTTCAATTCATCTTCCATGATCTTGCGCATGGCGAATTTCTGCGCCTTGCCGGTGACGGTCATCTCGAAACGTTCGACGAATCGTATGTAGCGAGGGACCTTGAAGTGAGCGATGCGGCCCCTGCAGTGGTCCAGCACGCATTGCGTGCTCAGATCGGCATCCGGTCTGGCGATGATCCAGGCGCAGACTTCTTCGCCGAACTTTTCGTCGTCGACGCCGAAGACCTGCGCATCGAGGATCTGGGGGTGGGTGAGCAGGAATTCCTCGATTTCGCGCGGATAGATGTTCTCGCCGCCGCGGATGATCATGTCCTTTATCCGCCCGGTGATGCGCACGTAGCCGTCCGCATCCATCACTGCGAGGTCGCCAGAATGCATCCATCCCTCGGCGTCGATCGCCTCGGCCGTGCGCTCAGGGTCCTCCCAGTAGCCGAGCATGACGGCGTAGCCGCGCGAACAGTATTCTCCCTGCTCGCCGATCGGCAGGGTCTGGCCGTCCAGTCCAATTATCCGCGCTTCGGCATGGGGATGGACTCGCCCGACCGATGCGACGCGTTCCTCGACCGGGTCGTCGGTGGCCGTCTGCGTTGTGAGGGGGCTGGTCTCCGTCATGCCGTAGCCGATCGTGACCTCGCGCATGTTGAGCCGGCCCATGACGTTGCGCATGAGACTGACAGGGCAGGTCGCCCCGGCCATGATCCCTGTGCGCAGGCTCGAGACGTCGAAAGCGTCGAACCCGGGATGGTTCAGCATGGCGATGAACATCGTCGGCACGCCGTAAAGCGCCGTGCAGCCTTCCCTTGTGGCTGCTGCCAGAACCTTGCCGGGATCGAAGGCCTCGTCGGGATAGACCATCGCCGCGCCGCTGGTAAGGGCAGCGAGGTTGCCGAGCACCATGCCGAAGCAATGGTAGAGCGGCACCGGAACGCAGATCCGGTCTTCTGGCGAAAGGTGGATCGTTCGGCCGGCGAAGTAGCCGTTGTTGAGGATGTTGCGGTGGGTGAGGGTAGCCCCCTTGGGAAATCCCGTGGTGCCGCTGGTAAACTGGATATTGATCGCATCGTTGCGGTCAAGCGCAGCATCGGCCAGTGCAAGGAGCCCCGCCTCGGGATCTTCGCGCAGGTCCGGCCATGGTTCGAAGCCATCGAAACGTTCCTCGCCCAGCGAAACGAGGTGGCGTAATGTCGGCAGGCGTGCGTCGCCAAGCTCGCGCAGCATGGCGATGTAGTCGCTCGACTTGAACCTGGCAGCAGTCACCAGCATGGAGCAGCCGACCTTGTTAAGGGCATATTCGACTTCGGAAAGACGATAGGCCGGATTGATGTTCACCAGAATCGCCCCGATCCGCGCCGTAGCGAACTGGATCACGGTCCATTCGGCGCAATTGGGTGCCCATATCCCCACGCGATCGCCCTTGCGCACGCCGCGGCGCAGCAGCCCGGTGGCGATGCGGTCGACTTCCTCGTCGAGTTCCTGCCAGGTATAGCGAAGCCCCTGATGGCACGAGACGAGGGCGAGCCCCGCACCCCAACGCATGGCGGCATTGCGCAGGGCTTCGCCGATGGTCGTTTCAAGCAGCGGTGTGTCGACCGGCCCTCTGGCGTAACTCATCCCGTTCATCGTGCAATGTTCACAACCTTGAGCTGGGTATATTCGGCAAGACCTTCGGCCGATTGCTCGACGCCGAGCCCGGAACTGCGAAATCCGGCCATGGGAATGTGCGGGCCGATGGCAATGTGCTGATTGACCCAGACCTGACCGCTCTCGATCCGCCCGGCGATATCGGCCGCCTTGGAAACGTCCTGCGACCATACCGATCCGCCGAGGCCGTACTCGCTGGCATTGGCACGCGCCACGACATCGTCGATGTCGCTGAAGGCTATGACAGGCAGGATCGGGCCGAACTGTTCCTCGTCGACGATCCGGTCCCCATCGCGCACGTCGCGTACGATCGTGGGCTCGGTGAAGTAGCCTTCCCGCTCGAGCACCTTGCCCCCCGCGACGATTCGGCCTTCCTTCCGCGCGGTCTCCAGGAAATCCTTGACCTTCTCGAACTGCTGGCGGTTCTGGATCGGGCCGATCCGCGTTCCTTGCTTGAGGCCGTCATCGACAACGGCTTCCTCGGCGAGCCGGGCAAGTTCGTCGCACATGGCTTCGTAGATGGCTTCGTGCACATAGGCGCGCTTGATTGCGAGGCACACCTGGCCGCAGTTGAGGAAGGCGTTGCCGAAGATTGCCTGCGCCGTTTCGCGTACATCGACATCGTCCAGAACGATGGCCGGATCGTTGCCGCCCAATTCCAGCGTGACGCGCTTGAGGCCTGCCGCACTGCTGGCGAGAATGGCCTTGCCGGTGCCGGTCGATCCGGTGAAGCCGATCTTGGCCACATCGGGATGGGCGGTGAGGTGCGGGCCGAGGTCATTGGCATCGGTCAAGATGTTGACCACGCCGGCCGGGAATACGTCGCGGCACAGCGCGCCGAGCAGCAGCGCACAGACAGGCGTCGTCGGCGCGGGTTTCAGCACGATGCAATTGCCGGCGAGGACGGCCGGGCCGATCTTCCAGCAAGCGAGCAGCAGCGGGAAGTTCCAGGCGGTTATGCCTACGACCACGCCCAGCGGCTTGTGCTGGACTGCGATGTAGCCCTTCTCGTCATCCTGGATGATCCGGTCGGGCAGCTCCAGGGTCGCATAGTGGCGCAAGTAGCCTTCGCTCCAGTCGACTTCTCCTTGGGCCTCGGCAAGCGGCTTGCCCTGTTCGAGCGTGAGCTTTCGGGCCAGTTCGCTTGCATTCGCGGCAATCGCATCGGCAAGCTTCAGGATACATGCGCGACGCTTTTCCAGCGGCGTTGCACCCCAGTCTGTCAGAGCGGCCTTGGCCGCAGCGACAGCCTCGTCGGCCTGTCTTTGCGAAGCCCGGGGAACCGTGGCGAACGGCTTTCCGGTTGCAGGATTGACGACGTCGAGAGTCGCGTCGCCGGCGACGAGTTCGCCGCCGATCAACATGCGGTAGTCAGCCATCTTCATCCTCTCCCTGGACGGTGTCCGTCTCAGAATTTCATGCCGACGCTGGCGCCATAAGTGCGCGGAGTGCCGATGTGATTATAGTCGAAACCGAAGCCGGCCAGTAGGTCGACACGGGATGTGAAATAGAGCTTGTTTGTCAGGTTCTTGCCCCAGATGGAGGCCGTCCAGCGCCCGTCGGCAGTCTCGAAATCGAGGTGCGCGCCAAGGATGGCATAGCCGGACTGCTGGAGGCGCGGTACGTTGATGACCTCGAAATACTGCGACGACTGGTAGGCCATTTCCGGGTGCAGGCTGAGCTTGCCCGTATCGTTATCCATAATCGCCAGGTCGAGGCTGGCATTAAAGGTCAGGCTGGGCGCGTTCGACAGGCGGTTGCCGTCGACCACGGTCCCGCTCACCGTGCCGTCGATAATCTTGCTCGACAGCAGGCCGACCCCCGAATGGATCGAGATCATGTCGTTGGCGCGCACGGTCAGCTCCGCCTCGGCGCCGTAGATCCGCGACTTGGGGAAGTTGAGCAGGGTCTGCGCCGCGGTGGATGGATCGACGTTGATGAATTGCTGGTTGCGGTAATCGTAATAGAACGCGGCCATGTTGAGCGTGATGCTACGGCCGGCGAATTGCGTCTTGGCGCCCAATTCGTAGGAAGTGACCTTCTCCGCCTTGGCGACCGAGAGTTCCGAGGGATCGAAGAAGGCCTGGGCATTGAAGCTGGGCGCACGGAAGCCGCGGCTGACCGAAATATAGATTATGTTGCCATCGGCCAGGTTGTAGTCGAAGCCGATCTTGCCCGAGAGATTGTCGGTCTTGTAGGACAGGCTGGACGTCGGGATCAAAGTGGCGACGAGGCTCTCGTCCACGCCCAGGGCGTCGGCCTGAAATTCCGATTGCTTACCGGTATCGTGGGTATAGCGAAGTCCGCCGCGCAGTGTGATCGCGCTGCTGAGCTCGTACTTGAGGTCGGTGTAGAGCGCATAACTCTTCTTGACCTGGGTGAAGCTGTTGCGGAACAGGCAGGCGATACCGTCGTCGGTGGGATCGGCATTGGTCAGGCCCTCGACGCAATCGTCGACGGTGACCGTGTTGTCGCCGGTAAGGTCGATGTCCTTTCCGATCTCGAAGGTCGTGCGGTTGAACACCTTTTCTCGATTGAAATAGGCGCCGAGGATGAAATCGAAGGGGCCGCCGGTGTCGCTGGTCAGGCGCAGGTCCTGCGCGAACTGGGAGGCGCGGTCGTAATAGGGGATTTCGAGAAGCTGGCTCGCCGTGCCGTCGGTATCTTCGTAGAAGGACAGCTTGCCCTTGTCCCATGACGTAACGCTGGTGATCCCAAGCGTGTCGGACACGTCGATATCGGTTGTGAGCGCCACCGAATACGTGCGGGCGCGGCGACGCTGCGCGATGTTCGAGGCGATCTCGAACTTGCTGAGGCCCGGCCGGTTGATATCTTCCGGCTGCGCATAGATGCCGTAGTTTCGCGGGTTCTGGTAGCTGGTCGAGGCGCGCAGGGTGAAGCGAACGGTGTCGGTGGGTTCGAACAGGATCGAGCCGCGCAGGCCGTATTCGCGCGTACTGGCGAGGTCCGGCATGCCGGGAACGACATTCTTGAACCAGCCGTCAGCGCGCGCAAAAGTGCCGGCCAGGCGGATCGCGGCATTGTCGCCCAGCGGTGCATTGACGGCCCCGCTCGCTTCCATGCGGTTGTAGTTTCCGTAGCCCAGGTTCACATAGCCGGTAGTTTCGCCCAGCTTGGCGGTACGACTGATGATGTTGACCGCCCCGCCGGTGGTGTTCTTGCCGTAGAGCGTTCCTTGGGGGCCGCGCAGCACCTCGACGCGCTCCAGGTCGTACATGGCGACGCCGAGGAAGGCGAAGTTGCCCTTGTAGACTTCGTCGTAATAAGTGGCGACCGGGCTTGACTGATTGAGGCTGTAGTCGGACATCGACACGCCGCGCAGGGCGAAGATCGGTGTGTTGTCGCCGACGATGGAGGTGAGCTGCAGGTTAGCGACCTTGGTCACGAGATCATCGACACTGTTGGTGCGCGAGGCTGCGAGGGCATTGCCCGAGATCGCCGAGATCGAGATCGGAACGTCCTGAAGGTTTTCGCTGCGCTTGGCCGCGGTGACGACGATTTCACCGTTCGGGTGATCGCTATCTTCATCGGTGGCCTGTGCGAGGGCCGGTACGGACGTGAGTGCGATGGCAAGTGCGAAGCCGGAAGGTAGCAGACGCAACGTTTTCCTGGACATGTGACTGTGATCCCTGTTTGAGTTTATTTGTTATTCCTGATGTGTCTTGGGCACCTCTTTGCCTGCCTCGAGGTGCTCGATCAGCTGCGCACGCACGGTCGCGCGCTCCAGTCGCAGCGGCCTGCTACGCAGCCGGCCGATTTCGTCTGCCGTGTAGGGCTTGAAGCCCGTGGGAACGTGTTCCCGGTCGAACTTGAACAAGGCGTAATTCAGCACTTGCGCCGTCCGGACATTGTCGAGGTCGACGCTGGCCACTCCCGGCACGCGGCCGAGAAACTCGCGTCCGCCCGGTGCCGAGAGGAAGCGGGCCACTTCTCCAGCCAGAGGCGGTGTGTTCGCGGGATTGCCCTGACCGTTCGGCTGGTGGCAACCCTGGCATTTGAGCATGTAGTCTACGCGGGCCTGCGCGACATTGGGTACGCCTGGATAGTCTGCGTCTGACGCCGCGCCTGCATCCACTCGGGTCGCCAGCACGGTCGCAACGATCGAGCCCAGTGCGAGGGGGAGGATGAGCCGCAGCGCGCGTGTCATTGCGATCCCGCATCGGCGTGAAGCTTGGCCACTTGCGCGGCGCTCAGCGATGCGCCCGACTTGCGTGCCGCTGCCACTTCTGCGCGGGTGAAAGCCCTGAATGCAGGTCCCGACCTGGCAATTTTCGTGCCGATATGATTGAGGACGGACGCAATGTCGCCGTCGTCTAGGCCGGACTGCGCGGGCATCATGCCGCGATAGGTCTTGCCTTCCACTTCGATCGGGCCGGAAAGGCCGCGCATGACCGCCAGCGATAGGTAGCGCCGGCCGTCCTTGCTCGCCGCGAGTTCGCGGAAATCGCTCTGGAGTGGGGGGAAGGCTCCGGGAATGCCGGCTCCCGTGGCCGTGTGACAGGCAGCGCAGCGCTTGTACACCACCGCACCGTCCTGGGCTGAAGTAGGAGTGGGGGAGGAGGCCTGCGCTGCGGCAAGACCTCCCGCCGCGATCGTGGCGAGGGCTGTGAGGGAAGCCAGAAGTTGCGCGCGGGGGATCACTGCGCATCCTCCAGTGCGACACCGACGATCGCGGCGACCGAGCAGTTGTAGACGCTGCTTTCGGTCCCCAGGCACCAGTTGTAATCGTTATTGGACTGCGGGCGGACCTGCGGTCTGTCGCCTTCGTTACGGTTGCACAGGCACTGGCCACAGGAACTTGCGCCGCAGCAGTCGTTGTAGCTGATGACATAGGCGCGCCCATCGGCCGGATTGGTGCAGGTGCCGATCCAGGTGATCGGCGACATCTCCGTCCCCGGTGGGCAGCTGTTGACTGTGCCGCCGCAGCAGCTGCACAGGAAGCCATCGATCGCGCAGTAGCGCCAGTAGTCGCACGAGGCGCGGTCGCCCGGATCCTGCGGGGTCCCCGAGGTGATTGGGGGGCGGCCGGTTCCGCCGCCATGCGGGGTTGCCGCGCGGGCCACGGGAAGCAGCGGCAGGGCTGCCGTTCCCGTTACCAGCCCGCCAAGCCATGCCAGCGAACTGCGCCGCGAAGTGCCCTTGGCAAGGCGCCGGGAAAGGGTCTCGGTGAGTTTGTCGATACCGGACATCGTCATGCGCTCCCGTTGCGGCGGCCGAGGAATTCCTGGATCGAGGAGACCCCGCGTTCCTTGGCTTCAAAGAGGCTTTCCAGGTGTTCCCGGCTGTTCACGAGGCCGAGCGATGCCACGCGGCCGGTCTCATCGAGAAGGACGGCATAAGGCAGTTTGGAGACCCCGAAGGAACGGCCCAGTGCCTCCGAAAGGACCATCGGCGTACCGGCCAGGCCGTGCTCGGAAGCCATGCGGCCATAGGCGCCTGCATCGCCGTCCCCGGCCAGCACGACATCGAGCCAATCCTTCTCGGCCCGGGCGGCAGAGCGCAGCACCGGCAGCAGCGACTTGCACATCGGGCAATCGGGCGCGGCGAAAAATACCAGCTGGCTCCTGCCTTGTCGCTTGCCGCCGACGGTAACGGCACTGCCGTCGATAGCCTGCAGGGTCAGCGCGGTGGGAACTTCCCCGACGGAAACCTTCTGGTGCAGCGTCAGGGCGCCGGCCGGGGCAATGCGTTCATGGAGAATTCCGACCTGTCGGGCCAGGGCCCCAACCATGACGGCGAGCACGATTACGACGGCCCAAAGCAGGATTTGCGATGTCAATATCATCACCGGGTCCTTGCACTAAGAGGGAGCGCGCCGAGTTCGGCCGAGGCAAACCACAGCGCCAGCATGGCGAGGGCTGCAAACGGCGCATCGACGGTCCAGAGGAAGGGAGTGGGCTGCGCGGCGACGAAGAGGGCCAGGCCAGCCAGGAAGAAGGGGCGGCAGATCGAGAATACGTCGATCCGCTTGGCGCGCCGGGCAAGGTCGCAGCCGCAGTCGAGAGTCTGGCCGCGGCGTTTCAAAAGGAGGGCGCCATAGCCGCACCACAGTGCAGTTGCGGCCATGGCGCCGCCAGTGCGGGTAGGTTCGAGCAGTAGCGCCACAGCTGCCGTCCCTTCAAGGCCTGCGGCAGCGAAGGCCGCAACGATCGCCATTGCTTCCGGGATGCCGATGAGGCGCGCTGCCGCTTGCCCCAATCGGTGCGGGGACGCAAACTTGTGCCCGGCGGATACGGCTAGCACGATTGCGAGGAACAGGGTCAGCGTACTCATCACTGCACCGGCATGATGACGAGCGGGTTGAAGGCAACGGTCGCGCCGAGATTGCGCACCGGCTTTCCGGTTGCAGCGTCGAACACGGCAATTGCGCCATCGGGCCGGGCAATGACAAGTTGCGGCGCGTCCTCGCGGGTAACCGCGATCGATGTTGCCATGCCCTCAAGGTCAATCCGGCGTGCCCGCGTGCCGGTCGCGGGATCGATCACCCAGACCTGCGTGCCGCCGTCCTTGTGGCTGCCTTCGCGGCCATGGGGGGTCATCAGGACGTAGAGCAGACCCCTGGCATCGCTGGCAATAACCTGCCAGCCGCCGGGACGCCACTCTGGATCGCCGCCGGAAGCAGTGCCGACGCTGGCCGAGCCGGTCGGTCGGGCTACATCGCCCGACAGATCGAACCCGCGCAGTTCGCCGTAGTAGCTGACGAACCACGCCGTGCGCCCGACCATGGCTGGCATTCCGAAGAGCGGCTGCTTGTCGATGTCCTGGACGTTTGCGATCGTCGCCGAGCTGGCAACGCTGCCGTTCTCGTCGAGGGCGACCGAGATCATCGAGCCATCGGCGCAAAGACTGCTGAAGCCGCGGTTGCCCGTTGGGTAGATATGCGTGCAGCCGGGAAGGTCGATTTCTCCGAGGACCTTGCGGCCGTCGAGATCGACTACCGTGACCGATTGTGCCGGCGTGAAATTGGCGATGAGTGCCCATTTCTCGGCGTTGGTGAACTGGAAGACCCCGGTATAGGTCACCGACTGCTGGCGCTTGCCGCCTGGCAGTACGATTTCACCTTTCGGTTGCAGCGTAGCCGTATCCCAGATCGTAATCGCGTCGGTGCGTTCGCCACGGGTAAGCCGCGAATAGAAGGTTTCCGAGGTGTAGATCTCGTTCTTCGAGCGTGAATACAAAACGTTCGCGAACTGCGCAGCCCGCAAAGTACCCTTGAGTGGCAAGTCCGGCGATTTCGTATCGACAATCGCCAGGCGCCCGTCGATCAGGGCGTTGAAGTGGAAATCCTGAATAAGGACCCAGTCCTTCGGATAGAGGGGAGGCAATGACTGAACGCTGGGAACCTCTTCCACCGGCAGCGGCTGCGCGAACTTGCCCGGGTCCTGGGCGGAGGCGTTTGGAGAAGGCGTTAGCGACAATAAGCCAAGTGCAATCGAGGCATGCGTCAGGCGCATCTATTCAACCCCCCTCAAATACGAGCTCATGCTCTGTGTTGCTCGAATAGTGCTGCTTTTTGACAAAATCTGTCAAGTGACCTAAATTGTATAGGTTAGGTGTATTCGCTGCAAATCATTAAGGGGGATTAAGTGCATGGCCGATAGCAATAAATTGACTATCACTGTCGAAGATCTGGCCTTCCCGCCGCGACTGGGCGGCTACACCAAGGGCCACGAAACACGCGAGGAAATCCTGCGATCGGCGCTTCAGATCCTGGTCGACGAAGGGTACCGGGCCATGAGCATGCGTCGAGTCGCGACCGAGTGCGGCATGAAGTTCGGAAACCTGACATACCACTTTCCCACTCGCGAAGATCTCGTGCGCGAATTGCTGGACGCTGTGATCAGCAGCTACGAGCTTGCCTTCGACGAGATATCACATCGGCCTGGCGTTGATCCGCGCGAGCGCCTCACCGAGATGTGCGAGTTGATCCTTGAGGACATTCGCACGAAGAAGACGACGCGGATCTTCCCCGAGTTATGGGCCCTTTCCAACCACGATCCTTTCGTCCTTGCCCGCGTCCAGGACCTCTATCGAAGGGCCCGCGCGCCTCTTATCGAGATTATCGGCGAAATGCGGCCCGATCTTCATCAGGAAGATCGTGAATGCATAGCCCTGTTCATCTCGGTCTCGATGGAAGGCACGACCCCTTTCGCAGGCCATGAGAAGCCATTCGAGCCCCGCATGCCGGCGATAGGGAAGATCGCCATCCACTCGTTCATTTCGTTGGTTGAGACTTATCCGGGCTCTGGACATGCGAAATGAAGTGCCTGCCGGCCCGCTTTTCCGTTACGAGCCAGCCGGCACGCTTCTCCTCAGAAGTTGAAACCGGCCTCGACGCCGACGACCCTGCGCGCTCCCGGTGAAATGAACGATCCGCCGAACTCGATCGCGGGGATGACTTCGGCAAGGTATTTGCGGTTCAGCATATTGTCCGCGAAGACGGCGATGCTGAAGCGGTCGGATTGAATCCCCGCGCGCAAGTTGAGGACGCCGAACGCGTCGCGCTTGGCGGTCGAGTAGTTCGCGTCGCCAACTGCGGCGGGCAGTCCCAGCGCGGAGATCGGCAGGAGGCCGGAGAACAGGGTTGGCCGCGTCTGATCCTGCACCGTGCTGAACCAGGTGGGACCGGTAATGCGGTAGTCGGCCCTGACCAGGACATTCAACGTGTCGTTGAGCGGGGCATTGATCTCGGTGCCGAGGTTGATCGTATAGTCTGCGGTGTAGGGCGACTTGTTGCCCACGGTATAAGTGCGCGAACTGTTCCTCTTGATCTCGCTATCGGTGACGTTGAGCGAGCCGTAGAACTTCCAGGTCGGCAGTACCTTGGCCGTCACGTTCAGCTCCGCGCCCTTTATCTCGACAAGGTCGATGTTCGAAACCACGCGCAGCAGACCGAAGCTGCCCACGAAAAATTCGAAGAACTGCATGTCGTGCACGCGCGTATAGTAGCCGGCGAGGTCGAAAGTCAGTCGGCTATCCAGGAACTGGGCCTTGACGCCCGCTTCCCATGCGCTCGACCATTCCTTGTCGTACTGGTCCCTGATCGTCACATCGGCATTGATGAAGGCGTTGAAGTTCTGGTCGATCAGTGCGGCCGACCCCTGGTTATTGAAGCCGCCCGATTTGAAGCCGATGCCCCAGTTGGCATAGAGGTTGATATCCGGCGTCGGCTCCCAGTTCACGGTGACCTTGGGTTGCAATTGCTTGAATGTCGCGGATTGCGGTGTCAGAGGACCGAAAGCCTGGCCCGGATTGATCGGGCCACCGGTGAACGGATCGGCCGCGCCGGGTACGAGCGACGACGACTTGCGCTTCTCGACATCATAGCGCAGCGCAAGCCCCGTACGCAGCTGATCGGTAGGTTTCCACTCCAGCGAGCCAAATGCGGCATAGACGTCGGTCTTGAACTTGTCGGCAAGTAGCAGCGAGGTTGGATTGGCCGAGTCCGGCGCATTGTAGAGCTGCTTGATCACTCCGTTGCCGGTATCTGCGCCCAGGCTGACACCCACCTTGCGGTCGATGTGCAAGAAGTAGCCCCCGACCTGCCATTCGAGTGGCCCGCCGCTGTCCGACATGAGCCGAATTTCTCCGCTCACGTCCTTCTGGTTTCGCACCTGGTACTGCGTGCCGTCGCAAGTGGTCGGGCTATAGGGGCCGAAAGTCGATCCATTCGCGGGATCGAAAATGAAAGGGATGGGCGTCGTGCCGATGAATCCCGGTTGATTGACCGGGAAACCGGTGAGCGCGGCAGTGGAGCTGAAGCACGAAGCGACCGAGGAAGCCACTGCCGGGTCGACGGCGCTGGTATAGCGTGCAAAGTCCGCGGACGTTCCGTCGGCGACCAGATCCTGCTTGATGTCCGAATAGAGCGCCCAGGCAACCAACTTGATGTTGCCGAAATCGTGATCGACCTTGGCCGAGACATCGAAGCTCGACTGGTCATTGGTGGCACGGATGTTGTTGTAGAAGCTGAACGGATGCCTGTTCACGTCTTCGTTGAAAGCCGGGTTCACAGCGGCGAAACCGGGCAGGTGGAAGGCGGCGTTGAAGGGCAGGGAGGCGCCGTGGAATTCGCCGTAGCGGGCCTTTATGTCCAACTGGGTTGCGGTATCGCGACCGACCATGATGCGGCCGTCGACGGACCAGTCTTCCTTGTCGTCTATCGTATGCGAATTGTTTGTGAGGATATTCTTGAAGAAGCCGTCTGACTTTGCGTAGTAGCCGGACAGAACCGCGCCTATATTGCTCGTGACCGGTCCGGCAACATAGGCCGTTGCAGACCAGGTGTTGTTTTCGCCGTAAGAGGCACGGCCGCCGCCTTCGAAATAGTTGCCGGGCTTGAGGGTCTGGATCACGATGGCGCCGGCCGCTGCGTTGCGGCCATAGAGCGCGCCCTGCGGTCCTTTCAGGATCTCCACCTGCTGCAGCGTTCCCTGTTGCTGATTGAGCTGCGCGGTATTCGTCTTGAGAATGCCGTCGACGACCAGTGCAACCGAGCTTTCGGCATCGCGTGCGCCGTTGATGCCGCGAATGTTGATCTGGGTGTCGCCCGCTTCCGCGGTACCGGTGACGATCGTCACGCCCGGGGTTAGGGATACGAAATCCTGCGCCCTTTCGGCGCCGGTCTTGGCAAGATCCGCAGCGGTGAGAACCGAAACCGATGCCGGGACGTCCTGAAGTCGTTCGTTCACGCGGCGTGCGGTGACGATGATCGTGTCGCCCGAACTGTTCGCGTTTGTGTCGTTCGCACTTTCTTGGGCGATGGCCGGAACGCTCAACAGAGCGAGGCTGGCGACGGAAGTGGAAAGAAGCAGATTGATCGGACGCATGAACGGACCCCCTGTTGGTTCGTAATCGAGCGTAGTTCTGGCACCTCAAGGAACTTGCAATTTGCGTGGCGCTAGTTGTATTGTATACAAACTGGGTTGGTCAAGTGATTTGGGAGTCTGCATGTCACGCGCCTCGGACCGGGCATACGCACAAGTCCGCGAAATGATCCTATCCGGCGAGCTTCCTTCGGGCGCGCATCTCGTCGAGGAGGTTCTGGCGGAGCGTTGCGGCGTGTCGCGAACCCCTGTTCGAGAGGCCCTGCGGCGGCTGGAGGCAGAGCTTCTCGTCAAGCGCAGCGCCACCCAGCGCATGTACGTCGCGGACTGGTCTCTGGACGATGTAGCCGAAGCTTTCGACTTGCGCGCGGTCCTCGAAAGCATGGTTGCGCGGCGCGCTGCCGAGCGAATCGATTCGCAGACGTTGGAGCAGCTTCGTGCTTGCAATTTCGCGATTAAAGCGGCGATCTGCGCGAAGAAGCCCGATGTCGGGGGATTCCTTGACGGTAATCGGGAGTTCCATGCGATCATACTCAAGACGGCCGATTCGCCCCGTCTGGCGGCCCTGCTCGGTACGCTGATCGAGCAGCCGGTGGTGTGGCGCACGGCGCACCATTACGGGCGCGAGGAATTGATGCGCTCGCACCACGAACATGACGAGTTAATCGCGGCATTCGAAAGAGCGGATGGGGGCTGGGCAGAGGCCATCATGGCGGCTCATGTGCGGCGCGCCTTCCATGCCTACGCCGATGCCCACAAGGGCGCGCTGTTGGCCGATGCTCTGGAAGAGGCTGCTGAGTGATGTATACAAAATCGATTGAAATGGTCGAAGTCGGTCCGCGAGACGGACTCCAGAACGAGAAGCTGCAGGTCTCTGCTGCGGACAAGCTGGCGCTGATCGATCGGGCCATTGCCGCCGGTTCGCGCCGTATCGAGGCGACCAGCTTCGTCAACCCGCGCGCCGTGCCCCAGATGGCCGATGCGGAGGAGGTTTGCGCCGGCTTGCCGCAGCGTGACGATGTGACATACATCGGGCTGGTCATGAACCGGCGCGGTGCCGATCGGGCCATTGCCACGGGCCGGATCGACCAGCTCGGTGCGGTCGCCGTGGCGACAGACCGGTTCGCCATGGCGAACCAGGGGCAGACCAGCGACGGTTCGGTCGAGGCATGCCGAACCATCATCGCTGCGGCGAAGGCGGCCGGCCTGACCGGTCAGGCCACGATCGCTGCCAGTTTCGGTTGTCCGTTCGAAGGCGAGGTTGCTGAAGATCGCGTGGTCGCCATGGCGCAGGCCATTGCCGAGGCGAACCCGACGGAAATTTGCCTGGCGGACACCATCGGAGTGGCCAATCCGGCACATGTCGCACGGCTTGTGGGACGAATTGGCAAGCTTGTCGATCCCCTCCCGGTGCGCGTTCATTTCCACAATACCCGCGGCACTGGCCTTGCCAATGTCTGGGCCGCCATCGAGGCAGGCGCCGGTATCGTCGATGCATCGATCGGTGGACTGGGCGGATGCCCTTTCGCACCCGGCGCGGCCGGTAACGTTGCGACCGAGGATGTCGTCTATATGCTCGAAAGGGCGGGGATTTCGACAGGTCTGGATCTCGAAGCACTGATCGAGACCAACGGATGGCTGGCCTCTGTCATGGAAAAGCAGCTCCCAGCCATGGTCGCCAAGGCGCGGCTCTTTCCCCCGCGTGATCAACAACCCAAGGAGCTTGCCTGATGCGTTATCGGCTGGGCGTCGATGTTGGCGGAACCTTTACCGACTTGCTTCTGTTCGACAACGAAACGGGCAATTTCTGGCGGCACAAGACGCCATCGACACCCAGCGACAGCTCGGAAGGCATCCTCACCGGTGTGGATGCAATTACCCGTGCGGCCAATGTCGATCCCGGTCAGATCGAATACTTCCTGCATGGTACGACCGTGGCCACGAATGCCGTGCTGGAAGGTAAGGGCGCGCGCGTCGGTCTCATCACAACCGATGGCTTTCGCGACATCATGCAGATCGGGCGCAGTTTCGTGCCCGGGGGTCTGGCAGCCTGGATAGTCTGGCCCAAGCCGCAGCCTCTCGCCTCTCTCGAGGATACCGTGACCGTCAAGGGACGCATGGACGCGGACGGCAAGGAGATCAGGCCGCTCGACGAAACCGAGATCCGCGAGAAGCTGGCGGGCTTGCGTGATGACGGGGTGGAGGCGATAACCGTCAGCCTGATCAATGCCTACGTCAATGGCGCCCATGAGACGCGGATCGGTGAGATTGCGCGTGAAATGATGCCCGACATTCCGATCTCGCTCAGCCATGAAGTGTTGCCCGAGATGCAGGAGTACGAACGGACCCTGACGACAGTTGCCAACGCTTCGGTCCGGCCGGTCGTGGGCAAGTACGTCTCCAGTCTGCGCGACAAGCTCTCGCTCGCCAAGGTGAAGGGGAAGCTGTCCCTGCTGCGCTCCGACGGCGGATTGATGAGTTCGCAAAAGGCGGAAGAGGAGCCGGTCAATATCCTCATGTCGGGGCCGGCCGGGGGCGTGACGGGTGCGCTCTGGGTCGCGAAGAATGCGGGTCTGAAGAATATCCTCACGCTCGATGTCGGGGGGACCTCGACCGATGTGGCGCTGGTCGAGAACCTCGAGCCGCGACGCGTGCGCACGACCGAGGTGGGGCACTTGTCGGTGCGGGCATCCTCGCTGGACGTGAAAACGGTTGGCGCAGGCGGTGGATCGATCGCCTATGTCCCAGAACTGACCGGAGCGCTGCGCGTGGGTCCGCAATCGGCCGGCGCGATGCCCGGGCCGGTCGCCTATGGCAAGGGCGGAGTGCAGCCGACCGTCACCGACGCCAATGTCGTGCTCGGTTATTTGCCGGAGGACCTGCTGGGCGGATCGTTCAAGCTTGACCGGGCAGGTGCGAAGGCTGCGGTGCAGACAATTGCCGATGCCCTTGGCATCGAGCTGATGGACGCGGCGCGCGGCATCATCGACATCGTCAACGAGAATATGTTCGGCGCACTGCGCATGATCAGCGTGCAGCAGGGCTACGACCCGCGCCACTTTGCGCTGATGGGCTTCGGCGGTGCCGGGCCGCTCCATGTCAATGCCGTGGCGAAGCTGATGGGAAGCTGGCCTGCGGTCTCTCCCGTCTCTCCGGGCGTCCTGTGCGCTCTGGGCGATGCCACGACTCGAATGCGGACCGAAACGGCCCGCAGTTTCAGTCGCCTCGCCGGTGACACCGATATTGAGGAGCTGGTGACCATACTCGATGAGATGGCCGTCCAGACCCGTTCCGAGCTGATCGAGGACGGCATTCCCGAAGGCGAGATCTCAAGCGCTTTTGAAGTCGATGTCCGCTATGCCGGGCAGGCCTTCGAAGTGCCGCTTACTATCGATCAGGCCACGCTGCGTTCGGAAGGGATCGAAGGGATCCTCAAGCGCTTCGATGAGGAGCATCATCGCCTTTTCACCTTCAACATGGATACCCCGCAGGAGATCGTGAACCTGCGCGCGGTCGCCCTGGGTGAAGCGCCGCAATTGCCGGCTGCCGAATTGCCCGAAGGCAATGGCAATCCCGAAGCGGCGAAAATCCGCGATCACACACTGTGGATGGACGGACGCGAGCAGAAGGCGGCCATCTACGACCGCGCGCGCCTGCATCAGGGGGATACGATTCCCGGTCCCGCCATTGTCACGGAAATGGATTCGACCACGCTGATTGAAAGCGGCTGCGTTGGCGTGATCGACGCTGTCGGCAACATCCTGATCAATCCCGCCTGAGGAGTGAACCTATGCCTGCCAGGATCATCCAGGAAAACCCGAGGGCCTTCGATAGCGTCGCAATCGACCCGGTGACGCTGGACATCATCGAGAACGCGCTTCGCAACGCGCGCATTGAAATGGACGCAACCCTCGTGCGCACGGCCATGTCGCCAGGCATACGCGAGCAGGGCGATGCGTTCCCGCTGATCGCGGACCCTGACGGCAAGATGATCGTCGGCCAGTTCGGCAGCTTCATCGACGGTTTCCTCAAGTCCTATGACGGAACGCTGGAAGACGGCGACATGATCTTCCTGTCCGATCCCTACAGTTGCGATGGCGCCATCAGTCATTCGAACGACTGGCTTGTCCTTCTGCCGGTATTCAAGGACGGGCGCCTGTTGGCCTGGACGGCGATGTTCGGGCACCAGTCGGACATCGGCGGGAAAGTGGTGGGCTCGATGCCGATCGATGCCGGCTCCATTTTCGAGGAAGGCGTGCGCATTCCTCCGGTGAAGATCTGGCGCAAGGGCGAATACAACGAGGACCTGGTGAAGCTGGTGATGCACCAGACCCGCAAGCCGGACTGGTGCCAGGCAGATCTCAATGCGATCATCGCCTCATGCCGAGTGGCCGCGCGGCGGGTCGCCGAAATTGCCGACCGCTTTGGGGACGATGTGTTCATCTCGGCAACCCAGGACCTGCTCAAGCGTAACCACAGGGCGATGAAGGCGCTGATATCGCAGGCGGTGGCCGAGGAACCAGTCAGCTTCGAGGATTATGTCTGCGACGACGGTCTGGGATATGGCCCCTATCGGATCAGGTGCACCATGTGGCGCGAGGGAGACAAGGTCGTCCTCGATTTCGAGGGCACCGATCCGCAAAGCGCAGCCTCGATCAATTTCTATCTCAATGAAAACATGTTCAAGATGTTCTTCGGCATCTACATGATCATGGTCTTCGATCCGCAGATCCTGTTCAACGACGGGTTCTACGATCTCATCGAAGTCCGCATTCCCGAAGGTTCCTTGCTGAAGCCGAAATTTCCCGCAGCCCTGTCGGGTCGCACCCATGCGCTCGGGCGGATTTTCGACATTCTCGGTGGATTGCTGGGGCAAAAGACCCCGGAATTCCTCAATGCCGCGGGTTTCAGCTCGTCCCCGCACCTGTTCTATTCGGGCTGGGACAATCGGCCGGGGCGGGGCGGGGAATGGTTCCAGCTGTTCCAGATCGGCTTCGGGGGCATCCCCGGCAGGCCGCTCGGCGATGGACCGGACGGACATTCGCTTTGGCCGGGGTTTACCAACGTGCCGAACGAGTTCCTCGAGCGCTATTTCCCCCTGCGCATCGAACGGTACGAAACCGAGCCAGACAGCGGTGGCGCTGGTCTGCATCGCGGTGGTAACGGCATCCACATGACATACCGATTCCTTGCCGATGGCCAGATTGCCATCCATGACGATCGCTGGTTCGTCCCGCCATGGGGCGTCAATGACGGCCAGCCGGGCAAGCGCGCCCGCAAGATACTCGAACGCGCCGACGGGAGCACCGAGATCATCGGTAACAAGGTCGATGAAGTGAAAGTGCAGGCAGGAGACCAGCTCCATTTCATAACCTGGGGCGGCGGCGGCTGGGGCGATCCGCTTGAACGCGATCCCGCGGTTGTCGCACGCGAAATCCGCGAAGGTCTGGTGAGCATGCAAGGCGCGCGCGCCTATGGCGTCGTGGCCAGCGCGGCGGGTGAGATCGACGCCGAAGCGACGGCGAACTTGCGCGATACGATGCGCAGCGAGCGCGGGTCGGGCCGGATATTCAATTTCGGCCCTTCGATCGAGGAACTTCGACAGCACTGCAAGCAGGAAACGGGCCTCGATGCGCCGGTTCAACCGGTGTGGCCTAACTGCACCATGCCGGAGGCGAGGCAATGATAGCGGGCAATTCCGGCTCCATTGCCGGTATTCGCGTGGTCGAGCTGGGCCAGCTTCTGGCGGGACCGTTCTGCGGCCAGCTCCTGGGCGACCTTGGTGCCGACGTCATCAAGGTCGAGCCGCCGGGCAAGGGCGATCCTATGCGCGAATGGGGGCAGGGCGAAGAAAAGGTCCAGTGGGAAGTCATTGCCCGCAACAAGCGCTCGGTGACTTGCAACCTGCGTGTTCCTGAAGGACAGGCGTTGGCGCGCAGGCTGATTCTGACCGCTGACGTTCTGGTCGAGAACTTCAAGCCCGGGACGCTCGAAAAATGGGGGCTGGCACCCGAAGACCTCCTCAAGGAAAAGCCGGGACTGATCATCGCGCGCATGTCAGGTTACGGGCAGGATGGTCCCTATTCCGATCGCGCCGGATTCGGCGGAGTCGGTGAGGCGATGGGCGGCTGGCGTTACGTCGTGGGTGAGCCGGACCGGCCCCCTTCGCGCATGGGCATCTCCATTGGCGATACACTTTGCGCGACTTACGGGTGCATGGGCATTCTCGCTGCGCTGCATCACCGTGAACGGACCGGCGAGGGCCAGGTCATCGATACCGCTCTATACGAAGCGGTACTGCAGGTGATGGAAGGACTGGTCGCCGAATATGACTACAACGGGATTGTCCGCGAACGCTCAGGCTCGATCCTGCCCGGTATTGCACCTTCCAACGTCTACACGTGCAAGGATGGGCCGTTCATGATCGGCGCGAACAAGGATGCAATCTTCGTACGGCTCGCCAAGGCGATGGGGCGACCGGAACTCGCCGAGGACGAAAGGTACGCCACGCACCTGGCGCGCGGCAGAAACCAGACGGAGCTGGACAACCTGATCAACGCGTGGACGTCCCGCCATACTATCGAAGAAGTCGATGCGCTGATGATCGAGCATTCTATCCCGGCGGGCCGCGTGTATACCGCTGCCGATATGCTCGAAGATCCGCATTTCGCAGCGCGTAAGGCAATCGTGGAAGTGGAGACGCAGGAACGCGGCAAGATCCGAATGCAGAATGCGTTTCCGAAGTTTTCGAAAACGCCTTCATCGATACGTCGACCTGCACCAGCCCATCCGGGGCAGGACAATGAAGAAATCTACGGCGCGCTTCTGGGGATGGAGCCCGATGAAATTGCAAGGCTCGCCACAGAAGGTGTCGTCTAAGGACCCAACTGCATTCTTCCGCGCTATCCCGACCTTTCGGCCCAGATTACGCTGAAGATTGCATTCCGGGATGCGATGCTATGCGCATCCCGGAAGTCCCCAACAAGGTCAGGGTGTGCCCGAAGTGGGGCCGTTGGCAGCGGCTGACTGGATGCGCTGCATGAGCGCGGGGTCGGACTGCGATGCCATTGCAATTTCGTTGAACTTCTGCGGACTCAAGCCCGTTTCCTGCACGGCTGCGGCGGCCTTGGATTGCTTGTCCTTTGCGGCGATGCTGGCATCGGCCTGAATGTCGTGAACCGCCTTTGCCGCCTCGGCAAACTGCGCGAGTTCGGTATCGCTGAACGAACCGGCTGCTTGTGCTGGAGCGCCCGCGGGAGGCTGGGCCTCAGTGGATGGCTGCTGCGCCGGCGCCGCCGGACCCGACATCTGCGACTGTGCATCGCCGGCGCCGGGCACTTGCGCCTGGGCATATCCCGCCGTCATCGTTAGGGCGCCGATAGTCGCGCAAATCCCATATCGTGTGCTGAACTTCATGTGGCTCTCCCTTTGGCTGTGAGCTGCATGAGCGAAACTCGAAACGATGGCGCAAATCGTCAATCATCGCCGCGGTGTATGGTGTTTGGGTCGAGGCGGGTCGCGGGTTCGGAGCGATAAATACGATGAATACATTCGCGGGAATGAAGATTCCATCCGTGAATGTCATTGATCATCGGTGATTATGGAAACCGAGGTGCAAATGTTCGGCATGCCGTGTGCGTGATATCGCCGGCCTTCGGACGAATTCACCTGCGCAGGGACCAGCAGGCGCGGGGCATCGTCGAGGCCGCGCACGGCAAGTTCAGGTTCGGTTCCAAACGTGGCAATGCTGCAGCGACCTGCCAACGCGTTGCCGACGAAAGCAATCCGTCGGCTGGAAGGCGAAAGACTGTCCTAGAGCCGCTCTTTGGGTCTGCGTGTGGTGGCCAGGACCGGCGATGCCTCGACCGGTGGGAGCCCAACCGGGTGCTTCGGTTTGGATGCCTTGGGTTTCCGGATTTCTCGGTTGCTGCGCTTTTGCGATTTCGCCATGTCAGAATGCTTCCTGTTTGGTGCCCGGTTCGGGCAGTCGTTAAACCGTAGGGATGGTGGTGATTGCTGCAGGCATCGCCTGCAGCTCCGGCCAGAAAAATGGGTGATGGGGCTAGGGGGACGACCGGAATCTGGCCTTCAGATCGGCGAGATGCTCTTGGCCTGCAGCGATGTCGCGGGCGCTTTCCGTCCGGCATGGACGCATCATGGCCAGTTGCTTATCTTTGAATGCTTCATTGAGACACACAACCTGCCCTCCTGCGTCAAGCGGGGGCACATTTTATCCCTCAGCCGCGAGGGACTCGGTTCCGATGCCTCGCGATGCGGCGGCAATAGCACCGATTGAAGAATACCTTGCATCAATTCGCTGAGCGGTCAGCCGAAAGCAGCCTCAAACGATGACCAGAACGTCCACTCCCGCAGATTGCGGCCGTTGCGCGGTGGCCGGGGGGAACGGCAGGCAGGGAAAAGAACTCACGATACCTTGAAAGTACGAATATTCGACGAGGCTTGCCCCAGGTCAATGAGAGGGAATTGTGCCCGGTCGCAGACAAGCGAACATATGCGTGACGTAGTCTGCCTTGCCGAGATTGACGCCGGCGCTGCGCAGGATCGAATAGGCGATCATCAGGTGAAAATAGAACTGCGGCAAGGTCCAGTCCCTGGCATACTGCTCCGCCGTCAGATCGAAAATCATGCCGTTCGGCAATGCATGTGCTATCGCTTGGTGGGACGAGAGGTCCAAGGCCCCCGGGCCAACGCCGTCGAGCATTTCGATGGTTTCGCGGATTCTGGCCTGCGCATCGGCTAGCGATCCGGGCTGCTCGGTCGCAGCGCGCCCTTCGTCCAGTAGGATCGCGACGGATGCGGGAAATTCCTCGCCCTTGAGGCGGCAAATGCCCTCGTAAGCCTGCACGCAGGCAAACCGGACTTGTGTGGACAAAGGAAACATGTCGTCAGCAAGTCGCGCAGCAAGCAGGGCTTCCGCCTGGTCGGCGGGCAATTCTGTGCGGGCCTTGTCAATCCATCCGGATAGCGCGTTCAGCATTTGCTTGTACGTGGGGACCAATAAGTCGGTCAAAGACATGAAACCACCTTTGCTATGGGCGCAGGTGCACTCCCGGCGCGCAGCGGTTGGATAGGCATGTTGAGCCGGACTTTCCACAACATACTGGCTCGGGACAAGGCTGCGCTGAAGGAGACCGCTTCCAGCCATCAACTATAGGCTGAGGGGAGCGAGATGCCGTGTCCGACGGGCGGGCACGGGGTGAGACTGTGCGACATTCGGGACGGGGATATGAGTTTGAGACGTCGGAAAAGTCGCCTATCATTCAGCCAGATCAGCAGCGGCAAGGCAAGACATGGAAAAGAACCGGCTTGAAGCATTCAGCGATGGTGTTCTCGCAATTATCATTACTATAATGGTTTTGGAACTAAAGGTGCCGCATCGCGCCGATCTCGCTGCACTCGCCGAATTGTGGCCAGTGTTTCTCAGCTATGTTCTGAGCTTCATTTATGTCGGTATCTACTGGAACAACCATCATCATCTGATGCAGGTGGCCGAGAAGGTTGACGGGGCCGTGCTTTGGGCAAATCTTCACTTGTTGTTCTGGCTGTCGCTGCTGCCGTTCACTACTGGCTGGATAGGGGAAAATCATTTCGACCGTTGGCCAGTCACACTTTATGGCCTCAATCTCTTGCTTGCGGCAATAGCCTACAAGATCTTCCAGGGTCGGCTCATTCGTATTGCGGGTAAAGATAGCCGTATCGCGCAGGCGGTGGGAAGCGACGCCAAGGGTTGGCTTTCGCCCTTGTTCTATTTCCTCGGCATTGCTTTTGCCGTGAGTTTTCGGCCTTGGATCGGCATGGCATTCTTCATTGCGCTCGCGCTCCTGTGGTTTGTGCCTGACAGGCGGATGGAAAGGGCGGTCGTCGAGGGGCGGCAATAGGAGGAGTGGACCGGTATTGACGGTGCTCCGTGGTATTGCGTGTCTTCAGTTTTTCCTGCGGTTGAATGTGCTTCGAGGAGGGCCTTAAGTAATCGCATGTCGTGCCGGCGTTTGCGTCGCACAGGGCAGGCATCGGCAAAGCTGGCCCTTTTCTGGTCGTGGATTGCGGCACGGCATTGCTCACCACCTCGACCATTTCCGATCATATCCGGGAGGATTTCGGGATCTCGTCGTTTTCCGATGCCTCTATCCGGAAAATACGAGAAAACAACACTACCGATATAAGGTTCAATGCAGTCGTGAAGACCGAAGTGCCGGGATTCACTCCTCATTATAGCTGATGCAATTGTAGATTGCCTGAAACACGCTGTGTTCGCCCCGTCATAAGTCAGGGGCTTTGAGCGTGGTCGATACCGGATGTAACGGTCTGGAGCATTCGGCGGCCATCGCAGCAGGCCGCGGCAGCGGGATTGGCCGGGTTGACACGCTTCTTCGCTGGTTCGCGGGGCTTCCCGGAATTTAACTGGCGCAGAAGCCTCTTAATAATTCTTCACAAGCGTTCACTCACGTTTCGGCACGCAGTGCGTCATTGTCATTACAGCAGGCCCGAACGCTTTAGGCCCTTGGAGAGCTGGAATGACCTCTTTCCCAAATATCGCTGCGCCAGACAAGCAGATCGTTCTCTCCCTGGGCCGCGGACTGTCGGTCCTCGGCACGTATATGCAGTCATTCCTCGACCGGCAGATCGAATCCACGCGTGCCTTGCTCGTCTTGCAGACCCTGTCCCGACTCGGGTCGGGAGGGGGCGGCCCCCCTCGACACAATTTCCACGATTGCGGCGCTCGCCCTGATCGTCGATTCCCTTCGCCCGCGTGCGAAGTTGACCGCGGCGGGAACCCGTGAATGCTGATGAGCGCCGGTTTGCTGCCGTTTTTCAGGAGTACTGGCTCTTCGTCCGGCTTTACTGCCAGTATTCATGCGCGGCTGTGCCTTGGTCTTGCGAGCCTATCGGAGATCATTTCCGATGTGGGCACAAGTGTTCTATAAGGAAGCACCGGATGCGTTGCTGCCCCCGGGAGCCCCCGTCTCCAAAAATACCGCTGTTTTTGTCCGCCTGCACTGAAATGGTTTTGTTCTATTTGGTAGAACAAAATGGACCGATTTATGTGAATTTTTCGAAATTCTGCTTCCGTCTAACCCTTTTCTCACCACGCAACGACAGGACCTGACCCATGACCTCAACTGCAATCCCGACCGCTACTGCCACGCCAGGCAAGTCTCTCATCTCGCCTCAGAACCATGCGCTCGTCCTGATCGACTTCCAGTCGCAGATGGCATTCGCCAGCAAGTCGATCGCGCCTGAGCTGCTTCGCAACAATGCCGCGCTGATCGCAAACGGTGCCAGGTCGTTCGACGTGCCTACCATTCTCACCACGGTTGCAGAGAAGAGCTTCTCGGGCCCGATGTTCGACGAAATCACCGAAGCCTTTGCCGGCCAGGCGATGCTCGACCGCACGAGCATGAACACCTGGGAAGACGAAGCTGTCATCGCCGAGATCAACCGTCTGGCCAAGAAGCGCCTCGTATTCGCCGGCTTGTGGACGTCTGTCTGCATCGTCGGACCCGTCGCCTCGGCCATCGATCAGGGCTTCGAAGCCTATGTCATCACCGATGCCTGCGGTGACATCTCGCCCGAGGCGCATGAACGGGCTGTGGAACGCATGATCCAGCTCGGTGCCGTACCGATGACCTCGCTTCAGTACGTGCTCGAACTGCAGCGCGACTGGGCCCGGACCGAAACTTACGACAGCACGACGGGCATCGCAGCCAAATGGGGCGGCGCCTACGGCCTTGGCATCAAGTATGCCAAGACCATGTTCGGCGCTTCCGAAGGCGCGCACTGAGGTCATTTCGGGACCGGCGGGCCAAGCCCCCTTGCCGCTGGCCGTCGGTCCCCGCCCATTCACTTCCAGCCAAGCACTCTCTCCCTCGCACCAAAGGATCAGCATCATGGCTTATGTTACCACCAAGGACGGCACCCAGATCTTCTACAAGGACTGGGGCCCGAAAGATGCCCAGCCGATCGTATTTCACCACGGCTGGCCACTCTCTTCGGATGACTGGGACACGCAGATGCTCTACTTCCTTTCCAAGGGCTTCAGGGTCGTTGCCCATGACCGTCGTGGACATGGCCGCTCCACGCAGGTCAGCGAAGGCCATGACATGGACCACTACGCCGCCGACGCCGCAGCCGTGATGGAGCACCTGGACTTGCGCAACGCGGTCCACATCGGCCATTCGACCGGCGGCGGCGAAGTGGCAGCTTATGTCGCGCGCCATGGCATCCCCCAGGGCCGCGTTGCCAAGGCCGTGCTGGTCAGCGCCGTGCCCCCGATCATGCTCAAGACCGATCGCTATCCCGGCGGTCTTCCGATAGACGTGTTCGACGGCCTTCGCGCCGGGCTTGCCGCCAACCGGGCGCAGTTCTTCCGCGATGTCGCATCAGGTCCGTTCTACGGCTTCAACCGCGAAGGCGCGAACGTGCAGGAAGCGGTGATCGACAACTGGTGGCGCCAGGGCATGATGGGCAGCGCCAAGGCGCATTACGACGGTATCAAGGCCTTCTCGGAAACCGACCAGACAGACGACCTCAAGGCGATCACTATTCCCACTCTCGTCCTCCACGGCGATGACGATCAGGTCGTGCCTTACAGGAACGCTGGCGTACTGCAGGCTGAAATCCTGCCGAACGCTTCGCTCAAGATCTACGAGGGCTTCTCGCACGGCATGCTCACCGTGAACGCCGAGACCATCAATCCCGATCTGCTCGCCTTCGTAAAGGCCTGATCCGAACGCCTTCCCTCCGGCTTTTCCGGCATTTGCGGACCCCCGTGCGCGCTTGCCGGTAACAAGGGACACCCGGAGCGAAGAGCGCACGCCGAGGAGACCACACATGAAAGCCTACCTTCTCTCCATCGCCGCCGGGTTGCTGGTTGGCGTCGTCTACAGTCTCCTTGGCGTGCGTTCGCCTGCGCCACCGATGATCGCCCTTTTGGGACTGCTGGGCATCCTGCTCGGCGAGCAGATCATTCCATTGGCGAGCCGGTTCATGACAAAGAAAGACGTAGCAGAATTCGTCATGACCGATTGTCGCGAACACGTACTCGGTCGGCTGCCGGGCGACGACACAGACAAGCGCGAGGCATGATAACCCGCCGCCACACATTACTGGGAGCCGCTGCTGCGTCGCTTCTGCCCACAACCCTCACGGCCCGAACGGGTCGAAGCAAGGACGAAATTCGCATGGCCCACCCCACCGACACAATCATCGTCAACGCGAAGGTTTCGACCCTGGATCGCGAAAACCCCGTGGCCGAAGCCGTGGCGATCCGCAACGGTAAATTCCTCGCGGTGGGCAGCGAACAGGAAGCGCGCGAGGCTGCCGCCCCCGGCGCCACCGTGATCGACGCCAAGGGCCGCCGCCTGATCCCCGGGCTGATCGACAGCCACATGCACATCATTCGCGGCGGCCTGAACTTCAACATGGAGCTGCGCTGGGACGGGGTGACATCGCTTTCCGAAGCGATGGCGATGCTGAAGCAGCAGGTCGACAACACGCCCGCCCCGCAATGGGTGCGCGTCGTCGGCGGCTTCACCGAACACCAGTTCGCCGAAAAGCGCCTGCCGACGATCGAGGAACTGAACGCCGTCGCGCCCGATACCCCGGTCTTCATCCTCCATCTCTACGACCGCGCGCTGCTGAACGCCGCCGCGCTGCGCGTGGTCGGCTATACCAAGGACACGCCCAACCCGCCGGGCGGGGAGATCGTACGCGATGCCGCGGGCAATCCCACCGGTCTGCTGCTTGCCCAGCCCAACGCGACGATCCTCTATTCGACGCTGGCCAAGGGCCCCAAGCTGCCGCAGGACTATCAGCTCAACTCCACCCGCCACTTCATGCGCGAGGTCAACGCACTGGGCGTGACCGGGGTGATCGATGCGGGCGGCGGCTTCCAGAACTATCCCGACGATTACGCGATCATCGAGAAGCTCCACGCCGAAGACCAGTTGACCGTGCGCATCAGCTACAACCTTTTCACACAGAAGCCGAAAGAGGAACTGGCAGACTTTTCCGGCTGGGTCTCGCAGGTCAGCCCCGGACAGGGCGACGACACCTACCGCCACAACGGCGCGGGCGAGATGCTGGTCTATTCCGCCGCCGACTTCGAGGATTTCCGCGTCGAGCGCCCCGACATGCCGCCAAGCATGGAAGGCGACCTGGAACCCGTCATTCGCCTGCTCGCCGAACACCGCTGGCCCTGGCGCCTTCACGCCACCTATGACGAGACGATCGGCCGCGCGCTCGACGTCTACGAAAAGGTCAACCGCGACATCCCGCTCGAGGGAATCAACTGGTTCTTCGACCACGCCGAGACGATTAGCGACCGCAATATCGACCGCATCGCCGCGTTAGGGGGTGGCATCGCCGTGCAGCACCGCATGGCCTATCAGGGCGAATACTTTGTCGAGCGCTATGGGAACAAGGCCGCCGAACGCACGCCGCCGATCTCCAGGATGCTTTCTGCCGGCATTCCGGTGGGCGCGGGGACCGACGCCACCCGTGTCGCCAGCTATAACCCTTGGGTCTCGCTTTCGTGGCTTGTCACCGGGCGCACCGTGGGCGGCCTCTCGCTCTACCGGGGCGATAACCGCGTCAGCCGCGAAAAGGCGCTGCGCATGTGGACGCACGAGAACACCTGGTTTTCGAACGAAGTGGGCAAGAAGGGCCAGATCAAGGCGGGTCAACTGGCCGACCTCGCGCTACTGTCGGACGACTACTTCGCAGTGCCCGAGCACGACATCGTCCACATCCGCTCGGTGCTGACCGTGCTGGGCGGAAAGGTTGTGCATGGCGAGGGCGACTATCGCCCGCTCGCCCCCGAATTGCCCCGTCCGATGCCCGACTGGTCGCCGGTCGCTACCTTCGGCGGCTATTACCAGACGCCCGAAGCCAAGCAGAAGCTGGCCTCTGCCTGCGGGTGTGTCAGCGCCTGCGGTGTCCACGGCCACGACCATGCCGCCGCGCTCGGCGCAAACGTGCCCGCCGCCGATGTCCAGACCTTCTGGGGATCGCTGGGCTGCGGCTGCTGGGCGGTGTGATCCCGCAAGGCCCTTCCGCGCAGCGAGGCCTCGGCAACCGGGAGCAGGACCAGGCCGAAACAACGTTAAGATTCCCCCCAAGGAGACCTTCAATGAAGCGTTTTACCTTCCTCCTCGCCGCCGTGCTGGCTGCGAATCCGATTACCGTTCCTGCCGTGGCTGCACCAGCCGCCGACTATTCGGTGGGGCCGCAGTATGACACCACCCACGTCTACGTCCCGGAGGGCCAATTCGACACGTTCGTCTCCAGCTTCGTCGCCACGTTCGGAGGCAACACCAGCAAGCAGGGCGAATTTCAGGTGACGCCGACCAAGAGCCTCACCAAGTCGCAACTGGTGTTGACGCCAGCGGGCACCGTATCGGTATTCGGCTTCAAGACGCCGATCCCCTATCCCTTCGGCGATGAGCGCACCGGCTATCTGGTGACCGACATCGACGCTGCCGTAAAATCGGCACGGAGCCACGGCGCGGTACGACGGCTGGCAACGTTTCCCGATCCGATCGGTCGCGATTCCGTGATCCAGTGGCCGGGCGGCGTGAACATGCAGCTTTACTGGCACACCGCCAAGCCCAGCTACACCCCGCTCCAGACCGTGCCGGAGAACCGCATCTACCTGACGGCGGACGCTGCCGACAGCTTTATCAAGAGCTGGACCGGTTACTCCCACGGCGAGGTCACCGCTGACGACAAGGCGGCCGATGGCGGAGAGATCGGCGAGCCCGGCAAGACCATCCGCCGCGTCGCGATCACCAGCGGCTATGGCAAAATGGTGGTCTTCGTCTCTGACGGGCAACTTCCCTGGCCCTATGGCCGCGACATGACCGGCTACACGGTCAGCGACCTTTCGGCGACGCTCGCCAGGGCTTCGGCCGCGGGCGTGGAGACGCTTGTCGCCCCCTTCGATACCGGCAAGCGCCAGTCCGCCATCGTCCGCTTCCCTGGCGGTTACATCGCCGAGATCCACTCCGCGGAAGTGAACTCGAATGGGGTAGACTGAGCCATGTCCGGCACCGACACGCCCAAATTCGTTTCATCGGTACTGGACTTCGCGCCGACGGGGTTCCTCGCCCGCCTCTTGCTGGTGGGCGCCTACCTCGTCGGCGGGCTCACCAAGCTGACCGACTGGCAGGGCGCGGTCGCGGAACAAGTTCACTTCGGCCTGACCCCGCCCACGCTCTGGGCGGCGCTCACCATCGCGCTGGAACTGACCGGCCCGCTGCTGATCCTGACGAACCGCCTTGTCTGGCTCGGCGCGGGCATGCTCGGGGTGTTCACCTTCTTCGCCGCGCTTGTCGCCAATGCCTTCTGGACCATGCCCGCCGGACCCGAGCGCTTCGGCGCCACCAATGCCTTCTTCGAGCACATGGGGCTGGTCGGCGGATTCATGCTTGTGGCAATCCTTGCATTCAGGTCGCAGCGCAGTGCCTAGGTCTTTTCTGCTGGTGTTACTTGCCGCGATCTTCCTGCCTGCGGCCGCGCATGCCGAGCCCACCGAAGCCTGGCAGGCACCAACTCTTTCGATCACCCGCTACGACGAAGACTGGTCCGTCGTTGCCGCCTCCGACGTGCGTGATCAGCACTGGACAGGGCAGTTCAAGTACATCCCGATCAGCGAAGATGCCTGGCTCTCGACCGGAATCGAACTGCGGGTGCGCCACGAGAACCTCGATAACAACCTGTGGGGCGATGCCGAAGCACCCGGCGATAGCTATGTCTGGTTTCGCGCCCTGCCTTATGCCGATCTCCACGTTGGCAAGCTGCGCGCTTTCGTGCAACCTATCGCCTCGACTTCGGCCAGCGTCGCCCCCACACCGGGGCCAATCGACCAGACGGGCATCGACCTGCTGCAGGGCTTTGTCGAGGCCGAGTTCGGCCCGGTCATCTTGCGCGGCGGACGGCAGATGCTCTCGCTGGGCACCGAGCGCCTGATCGGTACGCGCTATGGCCCCAACGTGCCGCTTGCTTTCGACGGCCTGCGCGCCAACATAAGGCTGGGCGCAGCAGTCACCGTTAGCCTGCTGGCGGTGAAGCCGGTACAGGCGCGAAAGGGCGACATCAACGACCGTACCTCGCACGACAAGTCGCTATGGGGCGCCTATGCCGTGTTGCCGGGCCTCGACCTCTATTACCTCGGCTATCGCAGCGATGCCGCCCGCTGGGGAAACCGTGAAGGCACGGAGGCCCGCCACAGCCTGGGCGCCCGTTTTCACGGCAGTCGCGACGACTGGCACTGGAATATCGAGGGCGTTTACCAGTTCGGTCGCTTCGCCGGCGGCCCCATCTCCGCATGGACGGTGGGCACCGAAATCGGCCACGCCTTTCCGGAGGCGCCGCTCTCGCCGGACCTTACCCTGCGTGTGAACGCCATCAGCGGTGACGGCAATCGGAGCGACGACCGCCTGGGCACTTTCAACGCGATGTTTCCCAAGGGAAAGTACTTCGGGGAACTTTCTCCGGTCGGCCCTTACAATATCGTCAACGCCTACTCCGCGCTTGGGCTCAGGCTTTCCTCAAAGGTTTCCGCCAGCCTCGCAGGGGTAGCCTATTGGCGCTATTCGACGGCGGACGGCATTTACGACATTCCCGGGAACCTGGTTCGCGCCGCCGGCGGTACCCGCGCGCGCTTCATCGGTACCCTTATCGAAGGCGTGGTCTCGTGGCAGGCCAATGCCGAACTTGAACTTTCCGCTTCGATTTCGGCCTTTGCGCCGGGCGCCTTCATCCGCGCCACAGGATCTGCGAAGACCATCCATATGCTTGGCCTGGAGAGCAATTTCCGATTCTGACTTACTTATCCTGCGCTGTGAAAGATCGACTTTATTATTTCCGGTGCCTGCAAGAACGACCGCGACACTCGCCACTCGCAAAGCCTCGCCTCGGAGATTGATATGATTGCACCATCCGACATAAAGTCATTCGCTCTACCCCGTTTGTTGCTGCTGCTTTCGGCCACGACTGGCCTCGTGGACGCCGCTTCGGTGCTCGGTCTTGGCAAGGTCTTCACGGCCAACATGACTGGCAACGTCGTCTTCCTCGGCTTTGCAGCGGTGGGAACGCCGGGTTTCAAGGTGTTGCCCGCAGTCATGGCACTGTTTGCCTTCATGGTCGGCGCGTGGTGCGCAGGCCATCTTGCGCGGGCGCACGCCGCATTGCCGCTGCGCCGTTGGCTGCTCTGGGCAGCCGTAATTGAGGCAGCACTATTGTGGATCGCCGCTGCCATTTCGACCAAGATCGACGTGGCGGCTCAGACTCCCGAAATCGCCGTGCTTTCGGTAATAGCGCTGACTGGCTTTGCGATGGGCCTGCGCAACGCCACGGTTCGTTCACTCAAGGTGCCAGACCTGACAACTACCGTGCTGACGCTTACCATTACCGGTATCGCAGCCGACCAGACAGGTGGAAGGTCTCCAAACCTCAAGCGCCGTGTCGGCGCAATACTGTCGATCTTCGCCGGAGCGGCCGTGGGCGCTCTTCTTCTGCTTCAGGTCGGCCTAGCCGTTCCGCTACTGCTGGCAGGGGGTATCGTGCTGGGCGCGACGCTTCTCTTCGCGCGCGATCCGGGCTTCGCCTTGCCCCATGCAATGTGAAAACAAGTGTATTCGCAGCTCAAGGCGTTGTGCTTGCTCTAAATGGCAGATGCGCCGGGCTGCAGGTCAAGAAATCCCGTGATCGTCCTGTCAGTACGGCCTGTAGGACGGCCCCGTTGATTGCCAGCGAGATGCGACAGGGCGAGGTCCCTCGTAAACGGGACTATTCAGGGGCTGTTGATCAGTTGTCCGTGTGTAGATAGGCCAAGACCATCTTGCCCAGTTCACGCTTGAGCATGTCCCACTGGTAGTGCTGTTCGGCTCCACCATTCGGGGACAGGTTCAGCCCGCGTGCCAGGACGGAATATATGATCTGATATGCCGCGAAGATCTTCATGTCGGCCTGGCCCACGATCTCATCGGAGAAATTCGTGATCGCCTGCGTCCATCGCATGACTGAGTGTTGGGCCGCGGACTGGCCGGATTCCGCAATCAAGGGATCATTGGCTGCCTTCTGCATGCTGAGTCGCAGTATCGGCGCATTGCCTTTCAGGATTTCGGCAAACCCATCGGTGTATGGCGGAATGAATTCTCCAAGGTTGGTCGCTTTGGACATCAACTGGTTCATCAGAAGATCTTCTGCTGCCTCGATCTGGGCCAGGGCGTCGGTAATGACTGCGCGAACCAGATTTTCCTTCGAATTGAAGCGCAGATAGATCGAACCGATGGAGACGTTGCCGAGCTTTTCCACATCCATCAGGGTAAACTCTTCGCTTCCGCGCTCCAGCATTAGTGCGCGTGCGGCAGCGAGCATTCTTTCAAGCGCCGCCTTGCTCCGGCTTTGCTGTGGAGTTCGGCTCGTGGTCTTTCTGGGGCGCTTTGCGACTTCGGCTTGATCGGACATGCGCCGACCAAACAATATTATAACTATAACGTCAATTTATATTGATTCCCCAAGATCGGCTTTTCGCCGTGCGCCACCGGCTTTGGGGCCGATCAAGCCGATCTTAAGGGACGCAAACCGTCGGATGCGTGCGCCGACGCGCTTTTCGATTGACAGGAATGGTCGAACGCGTTGAACTAAAATCATAGTTATAGCATTACTGTGTGAGAGGGCCGGGATGCATATGCGCAAAGGATTGGACGTGACGTCCGCGCCACGTCGCCTGCAAGAGCAAGCAACCCATCTGGAAGTGGGGGGCAACTCGAAATCAGCGCACGGGACTTGCAACCAACGATGAAGTCTTACCGTCTGCCTGTATGCCACCTGCTCGCAGTCCTCCTGGCATTGCCGCTCGCGGCGTTCTTCATCTTCGTTGGCTGGAACAAGACGTTCACAGCGTTGGAGGACTTGCGACGATACGGGGCATGGACGATCTGGCTGCCTGAATGGCTTGGGCGTGTGGTCGGCGTTAGTGAGATCCTGTTCGCGATTCTTCTCCTCGGGGCGATTTCTGTGCGCACTCGGGGAGTGGCCCGCGCGGCAGCCATATTGCTCGTCTTAAACCAAGTGATCGCGGCGCTTTTTCATGCGCTTCACGAAGAATTCGGTGCTCTTCCGCAGAACGGTGTCCTCTCGCTCGCACTGCTTGGCGTATTCGGGCTGTTAGGCGCGAGGCGAATGAAAATTGTCAAAGAGGGAGAATTTTGAATGTTGCAGAAAGTGATGTGGCGGATCGGGGCGTACAGCATGCTCGCGTCAACCTGCCTTGCCGGCCAGATGGCATGGGCTGCAGGCACCGAGCCAGGGCAGGTTGCCGCTCTCGAAGCCCAGGTCGCGCAATTGCAGAAGACAGCGCAGGCGAATGCGGATCGGTCGGCTGTCGAGAACCTGTTCTCCCGGTACATGTACCTGCACAACGCTTTCCAGGACAATCAGATTGTCGATCTGTGGGCCAAGAAGGGCACTCCTGACATCCGGGCGCAGTATTCGAACCTTGGTGTTTACACCAATTGGGACAGTATCATCTCCTACCACCGTGACCGGCCGTCTCCGATCGGGAAGCTATTGTTCCACTATGTGACGACGCCAATCATCGAAGTGGCCGGCGATGGTCAGACGGCCAAGGGCCTATGGATTGTCAATGGCCTCGAGTCCGGCTTGACCGATCCTGAGCATGCCAAGAACATGCCTGACTGGATGTTTGAAAAGGATATGGTCGACGGCAAGAAAGTCTGGATGCACAACGTCTACCTCAAGTACGGCATCGACTTCATAAAGCAGGACGGCCAGTGGAAGATCTGGCATTTCCATTGTTTCGAGGTCGCGCGAGCGCCCTATGGAATGGGTTGGATCCCTTTTGCCGCAGCAGCCCAGGACGACCCGTTCAATTTCGATCTCATGTACATGGGTGATGATGGCAAGCCGGTATTCATGCCCAAGCCTGACGGCCCGGCCTCGGTTCTCAACAATACCTACCGCACCGACACCGCGCAGAAATTGGAAGCGAGGCCTCCGGAACCCTATCGCACGTTTAGCGAAACCTTCGCGTACTAAGAGTTCGAGGGGCGTTTGCGGAAAAGGCCCACCTTGCCTTGTGTGGCAGGGTGGGCCTCTCTTTATTGGAACCCCCACGTGTGGGATGCGACATTGCCCCTGTATTACGGAGTGGTTGAATAGTCCGCCGCATCTTCAGGCACGGGAAGCGTCACCTTGCCAGTTCCGGCCCATTCCGTTCCGCGCAGGATCAGTGTCTGAAGTCCGGCGAAATGCAGGGATACTTCGTCATGACCGATGGTGATCGAAAAGACGCGTCCTTTGCCGTAGTCCTGCGTCCACACTTGAGGATGATCGGCATCGATGCCCTCCATCTTTGCAAGCTTTTCCTTGGTGTAGGCACTTGCCGGATACTTTGGGCCAGCCAGCTTCGGGTCGTAACTCGCCGCGGCATCGTGCGCAGTAGCCAGGACGTGGATCTTGGCGCCGGGTGCGAAGCTCATGTTGGTGTACATGTCATCGTTGTAGGTCCAGACGTACTCGCGCATGCCTGCCGTGATCGGATGCTGCCTGTCGACAATATGCACCGGGAATGCCCCGGGTGGAGATCGCCTGCTCGTGCCCGGCTCCATGACGGCGCCGACCAGTTCGCGGTACTCGGGCCAATTGTAGCCCCATGTGAATGACGAGTGATAGGCGACCAGGCCGCCGCCCTGCCTCACATAATCGAAGAGAGCCCTTTCAGCCTCGGGCGACCAGCGATGCTCCTCCTTGTCGTCGTAAACCCATCGCGAGGAATAGTTGAGGAGAACGACATCGTAGGACTTCAGCAAGGCAAGGCTGCCATGATCGAAATCCTCGGTTACCCTTACGTCGAAGCGGCCGCTGTCCTGAAGCAGTGTGCGCAGCATGTTGTCAACGCCGGTCCAGTCGTGCTCATAGCTGTTCTGCCCGCTGATGATCAGGACCTTGAGCCGCTTTTCCGCCGGATCGACCGGGATCGCGACGCGCTGCACGGTCTCGGGGGGGCGATAAGGCGGATGGACGATGACTTGTGCCATGGCCGGAACACCGAGCATCGCAATGATAGCCGCGGTTGCTGCCCCTTTCAGAAGGTTCACTCGATTCTCCCGTATAGTGGAATCTCAGGACTGCGCGGAAACGTAGTCCAATTGGTCGTACTCGGCGGTTTCGCCATGTGGCTTGTTCGCCCGGCCCATGGGCCAGAACAGGATGCAGATGAGTTGCAGGGTGAGAAGCAGGATTGGCCAACCATAGTAAGACCAGCGAATCACGCTGCGCGCTTCTTCGCTCACTGCATCGGGCGAATAGCTGGCCCAAGCCAGGCAGTAGGCGATGGCCGCCGATCCCACTGCCATGCCGATCTTGGTTGCCAGGCTCACCCCCGCTGACAGCAGGCCTTCGTAGCGTACGCCGAAGAGAAGCTCATGGAAATCCACGGCCTCCGCGATCATCGTGAAAATGGCGGTGATCGTAAGGGAAGTCGTGATGGAAGCGGTAAAATAGACGGCAAGAAAAGCAAACGGCGCAGCTTCGAGCCACGGCAGTAGTGCAAAAAGGCCAATCGATACGAGAAGCGCGCCGACGCAGCCTGCCCGTATCCCCGTTCGTGACAGGATGGGCGGCGCGATGAATGCTGAGAGCAGAAGCATTCCCGAAATGGCCGGCAGCATGAAAGAGATCATCCAGGGCTTTCTGAGGACATCGATCGCGAAGAAGGCCGTGACGGAGATCATGGCGCCGAAGCGCACGAAATAGAGAAGGGTGAACACGAAGGCGACCAACCAGGCGCGGTTGCGCAGCATATCGCGGACGGCCGGCAGGATGGGAAAGTCGGGCGCCTCGGCACGTTCATGGCGCTCATGGCAGTTACGGAACAGTGAAAGCAGTGCAATCAGCGACAGTGCCGCAAATAGCAGCGCAACGCAAAGAAAGCCCTTCTGTTCATCCCCGCCGCCGAACAGCGAGACGAGCGGCATCGTTGCCGCGGTGCCCATGATGACGGAAATCGAAGTCCCGATCGAGCGCATGGAACTGAGCTTCAAGCGCTCTCCCGTGTCCGGCGTCATCATCGGAAGCAGGGCAGTATAAGGTATCGAACCGAAGGACATCAGAATGCCCAGAAGATTGAACGAGACGAATGCCCAGGCGAGCTTGCCGTATTCACCCCAGTCGGGCACCATGAAGATCATGATGAAGACAAGGCTGTAGGGCACAGCAGTGAACAGAATGTAGGGCCTGGCCTGGCCCCACCGCGTGCGCGTCTTGTCTACAAGAACGCCTACTCCCATGTCGACGGCGGCGTCGAAAAGCCTTGCGGTGAGGAAGATTGTGCCCACGGCCGCTGCCGGCATCTTTGCAACTACGGTGTAATAATAGAGCAGAAACGCGCCGACGGCGTTATACGGTAGGCTGTAGCCGAAATCCCCGAAGCCGTAGCTGATGCGCTCTATGAAAGAGAGTTTGGCCCCGCGGGCAATCGTCGAGCCGCGAGTCACCGTTTCGTCTCTCGCCGCCAGCCTGTGGTACCTAACCTATTCAAAGGTCTGCGGTTCACTGCATTCTCCCAATGATTACGCGCAAATCCGGTCAATCGACCGGGCCTGGTCATCTGGTTCCCGAGACTCGTTCGGCCCCATTCACTTAAAACTATAATGCTGATTTTTGTTTTGTCGACAGCATTTTTCTGCGATACCGAAGGCAGTGAGCTTGGCGCTCGCTTGACAGTCGGACGTCGCTGACGTTATTAGAACAGCAATAATATTTCAATCGAAGTAAATCGTTTGAACACGCAGGGAGGGTAGGGGATGTTCTTGACTAAAAGAGCAATGCTTATGGGCGGCGCAAGCCTGGTTGCAACTGGCTTGGTGAGCGTAGCGCCGGCCTTTGCACAAAGGTCGCCAGAAGAGAATGACAGCAATATCATAATCGTTACGGCCCAGAACCGGGCTGAAAACGTCCAGGACGTTCCCATTGCAATGGATGTCGTCGGACAGGAAAAGATCTCGCAGGCCGGCTTCAGCAATGCCAGCGATCTCGGTAAGATTTCACCGTCGGTCCAGATCAACGAAGATCAGGGGCAGGTCAAGATTACTGTCCGCGGCGTTGGCACCACTTCAATCGACGAAGCGCAGGATACCTCAGTCGTCGCCAATGTGGACGGCGAGTACATCAATCGTCCCAATGCCTTCAGCGTCGCCCTGTTCGACCTCGAACGGGTCGAAGTGCTGCGCGGGCCTCAAGGCACGCTCTACGGACGAAACTCGACGGGTGGCGCGGTCAATTTCATCACGCGCAAGCCTGGAAAGGAATTCGGGGTCAACGCCACGGCCAGCTATGGCAACTACAACGCCATTCGTCTGGATGCCGGCGTCGACATGCCCATCGGCAACATGGCCGGTGTGCGCGTCGCGGGTTTCTATGACGATCGCGACGGATATGTGAAGCATCCGGCAGGCGGCGGCTTCTTTGTCTTTCCCGCTTATGACGCAGGTCGCTCTGACGATAACAAGTCCTACGGCGGTCGTCTCTCGCTGCGGTTCGACCCCACCGATGCCCTGTCGATCAACCTGGCCGGCGAATATGCAGAGCGGCACTTCCGACCGGCTATCTTCGCGGCGGGAGATCTCAATGCTCCGGGCAACGGTCCCACCGGGCCGGGCTGCAATGCAGCGGGCTTCGAAACCGTGGCGCCGGACTACGGTTTGACCCTCTGTGTTCCCTCAAGCACCAATTTGCTGAGTCAGATTGATCGCGGTGAATACGATGCGCCATTCTATGGGCTAGGTTCAGGGCTCGATCAGAAGACCTGGGCTTTGCGGGGCAGAGTAGCCTACGAGTTCGCGCCCGAGGCGACGCTGACGTACATCGGAGGCTACCGGAACTTCAAGCAGGGCGACCCATCGGGTAACGAATACCTGACCTTGCCCGTGGTCTATCGTTCTTACCAGTTTCAGGACGATGCCAAGACGCAGAGCCACGAATTGCGCCTGAACGGCACGATCGGCGGGGTCATCTATCAGGTTGGCGGATTCTACTTCAAGGAGAAGCTGGTACGTGAAAGCGGCTTCTTGTTGCCGACCTTCATCTTCGGTGGATCGCCTGCCGACCCGGCAACCTTCCTCAGCTATTTCCGCCGCTTGGTCGATAGTGAAAGTGCATCGGCATTCGGACAGGTAGAAGTGCCGCTTGCTGATACGCTAACCGCTGTCGGTGGCTTGCGCTACACCCACAACAAGCGCTCGGCGCTCTACCTCAATGCAGCGCCTTTCGGGAATGGTCCGCCAGACCCCGCGCTCCTTGGTGCCGGTCCGGACCGGAAGAACTTCGCCGACCTTGCCTATGTGCAGACACTCGATCTGGGCAGTCGGGAGAGCAAGGTAACATGGCTTGCCGGGCTCAACTGGAAGCCGGACCCGATGACTCTTGTCTACGCGAAGGCGACGACGGGCTTCAAGGGTGGCGGGTTCGATTCCGTTGGCACCTACAAGCCTGAGACCAACACAGCCTACGAAGTCGGCCTCAAGAAGAACTTCGGTGACAGGGGGCAGCACCAGTTCAACTTGAGCGGCTTCTACTATGACTACAAGGACCTGCAGGTATCGGTTCTGCTTGACACCAACGTCGGTAATCAGATTTTCAATGCCGGCAAGGCAACGATTTGGGGTGTCGAAGCTGAGGCCGCCATTGAACTGAGCGAGAACGATCACTTCAACGCCAGCTTCAATTACCTGAACTCGCAATACGATGAGCTGTTCGCCCAGTTCAACGTGGTCTGCGTCGGATGCGATCTTAACGGTATTGGCGACCTGGATCCGAACACGCCGGGAGTGCAGCAGCCCGACTTTGCAGGGAACACGACCCCGTTCTCTCCGAAATTCATCATTACGATGGCATATGATCATGTGTTCGATCTGGGATCTGCCGGCAAGGTCACTGCCCGGATGGATACCCTGTTCAAGAGTGCCTACTATACCGATTTCTATAACTACCGCGATGGCAAGCAGCGGGCTTTCACGCAATCCGGCGCGAGTCTTGAGTACAAGCCGGAGAACGGGCGGTTTAGCGTGACGGCATTCGTCCGCAACATCGAGAACAAGCGACCGCTCACCTATGGCAGCTTTGTGTCTGCCGGACCGGATGACATCTTCAACTGGCAATTCGGTGCGCCGCGGACTTACGGCATCCGGGTGGGCGCCGATTTCTGAACGAATTGTCCAATTTTCAGGAAGGGGCGGAGCCAGTCTCTGCCCCTTCTCCTTTTTCGGGATGATCGACGCCAATTTTAGGCTATAACTAAAACCAAAATTATAATAATGAGAATCGTCCCCGGCCATCAGGAGGCGGGATTTGGGAGATTATGGCGATCATGACGCACGGTGCAGGCGCAGGGATTCGGCGCAGGGAATTTGCCGGTGTCTTTGCCATGTTGGCATTGGCGCTGGGTATTCCTGCTGCAGCTGTGCATCTGTCGAGACCGGAAGATCTGGATGAAGCAACGGACCTCCAGCGCCGCCTGATAGCCGAGGTCAGCAATATTGTGATCCCCAGGACCGATACCGCTGGCGCAGGAGAGCTTGGCGTCGGCGATTTTGTCATTCTCGCCCTGGCTCACGGCCTCGAAGGATCGCGTGCGCCGATGTCGGCCCAGGCCTTGCCTGTTCTGGCGCGTTTCAGGAGACCAGACGGCTCCTTGCGGCATCTCCAGTGGCTGGAGCACGAGCTTGGCATTCGCGGCAAAGGGCATTTCATGACCCTTTCTCCCGATCACCGGCGCGAGTTGTTACGAGCATTGGATGCCGAGGGCTTCGCACAGGACAACCCACAGCATCCGTGGCGAACGATCAAGGCCCTGATCTTGACGGGCTATTATACCTCTGAAGTCGGCGGTTCGCAGGATCTCCGCTACGAGCTTACTCCGGGGCGCTGGGATCCAAACCTGCCCCTCGAGCCTGGCGATCGGGCCTTTTCCAGCGACTGGACCGCAGTGGACTTTGGTTGAGGAATCAATGATGGAATTTGACGCAATTGTGGTCGGCTCGGGTATTACCGGTGGCTGGGCCGCCAAAGAACTGACCGAGGCGGGCCTGAAGGTCCTGATGCTGGAACGCGGCCGAAATATCAGCCACCAGGTCGACTACGAGCGGGAGACCAAGGCTCCTTGGGAAATGCCCTTTCGGGGCATCGGCGACATTGAAATGTACGAGCGGGAGTACCCGGTGCAGATGCTGAATCGGCATTTCACCGAGTTTACCGAAGATCATTTCGTCAACGATAAGGCTAATCCCTATTCCACGGCTGCCGGCACCGATTTCACGTGGTTCCGCAGTTATCAGCTCGGCGGTCGCTCTTTGACGTGGGGGCGGCAGTCCTATCGCTGGTCGGATTACGATTTCGGCGCGAACAAGCGCGATGGACATGGCACCGACTGGCCGATCCGCTATGCCGATCTTGCTCCATGGTATGACCACGTTGAGGAATTCATCGGCGTTTCCGGTGCGGCTGAGGGCCTTGCCCAATTACCCGACGGCAAGTTCCAGCCACCCATGGCGCTGAACGTGGTCGAACAGCATCTGCGGGAAGTGATCGCTGAGCGGTGGCCCGGGCGCTGCCTGACCATCGGGCGCACGGCCAATCTGACCCGGGCGAAGCCGGAGCAGGGCAGGGCGCACTGCCAATACCGCAGCATCTGTGCTCGCGGCTGCTCCTATGGAGCCTATTTCTCGACCCAATCGTCCACCTTGCCTGCCGCTACGGCGACCGGGCGATTGACGGTGGTAACGGACGCTGTTGTGGAACAGGTGGATTTCGATCCGAAGACCAGGCGCGTCACCGGTGTGCGATGGATCGATACCGCCAGCAGGGAGCGCAAGTCTGCAAAGGCGCGCATTGTCTTCCTGAATGCAGGTGCGTTCAATTCGGTTCAATTGCTCCTGCAGTCGGCAAGCGAATCCATGCCGCACGGTCTTGCCAATTCCAGCGGTGTGTTGGGGACGCATATCATGGACCATGCCAACACCCTCTCAGCCGCCGCTCTCATGCCCGGTTTCGAGGGTCGCACGACGTTTGGCAATCGCCCGACCGGGATCATCATCCCGCGCTATCGCAATCTCGATGAAATGGACGGTCAAGGTCACACACGAGGTTTCTCGTTCCAGGGCGGCGCCATGCAGAGCACCTGGACAAGAGCGAAGCGAGAAGCGGGGATCGGCGAAGACTTCAAGAACCGAATGCACGCGATCGGACCATGGCGGGCTGTCCTGGTTGGCTTCGCCGACTGCATCCCGCGGGCACGAAACCGACTCACGCTCAATCACGCGAAAACCGATGAGCGCGGGCTTCCCCTTCTCAATGTCGAATTCGCCTTCGGCAAGGAGGAGCTTGCCGCGCTGGCACAGGCAAAGACCGAAGCAGCTGAAATGCTGACCGCTGCCGGTGGCAAGGTCATCATGGGATTCGATCGTCCGGGGCCTGGCGGAACCGCCATTCACGAAATGGGCGGCGCGCGCATGGGGTGGGATCCCGGGACTTCGGTGCTGAACAGATGGAGCCAGTCGCATGACATAGCCAATCTGTTCGTCACCGACGGCGCGCAGATGAGCTCGTCGGCCTGTCAGAATCCGTCGCTCACTTACATGGCGCTCACAGCGCGCGCGTGCGATGCCGCAGTCAAGATGCTGCGCGAAGGCGCTATCTGATTATCATGGGAATTACGTCGCAGCGGGTAGCCGTCCATTGGAGGCAGAGTGCCCGGCAAGGATCACCGAACCGCAGCGCGCTCCTGCTTCAACCGGACCTGCTATTGCCTGCCGCGAGACGCGGCTTTTCCGAGCGCGCTCCTGCCCGGAGAACGGGGAATCTCGCACAGAGCCGGTGCGGAAGTATGGCGTGTATGGGTCTTGGTGCGCCGATCATCTTGCCTGAGTTGAGGAGCATCATGTCGGTTCCGCACGAGGAAGCGAAGTTGGTCGTTCGGTCAGGCGGCGCTTTGGGCGTTGCGACCGTCAGAGGTGCAATTCTCGTTCTGAGAGGAGCTGCACGATCTGTCTTGCCGGTTTCCGCCTTGATCGAGGCTTTCCGGGAGATGTGCGTCGCCCCTGAATTTCGGGCTTCACGCCTTTGCACGCGGTGGAGACGATGGGCCGATCAGCTCGTCGGATGCCGGGTATCATTTTGCAGCGGAAAACCAATTTGCGGCTGAAAACTATGTTGACAGTTCCGCGGCTTCGCCTAGTAACTATAACGACAATTCTAGTTATAAATTGATTCGGAAGTCCATCCAGTTGGGCGCCTGATTGATTCTTGAGAGAGGTCTCGATGCGTTTTTCGGTTTTTCTAAATGCCCGCTCGCTCGGTCCCGAGCAGGACCGCAAGCTGATGAAAGATCTGGAAGGCCATGCCAAACTGGCGTCCGAACTCGGGTTTGACGCGATCTTCCTGCCCGATCATCACTTCAACGGTTACATGCCGATCGCCAGCGACAGTTTCATCTTCGCCGCCTACCTGGCAGCGCAGATGCCGGACATGCACTTCGGCTTTTCCGTCGTATCAGTGCCTCTGCACCATCCCGTGCGCCTGACCGAACGGATCAATCTTCTCGACCAGATCACCGACGGCAAGCTGTTGGTCGGTGTCGGTTCGGGGACCACGCCCGAGGAAATGATCGGTTTTGCGGTCGATTATCGCAATGCCGGGGCGATCTCGGAAGGTAACCTGGCCATTGCGGAAAAGCTCTGGTCCAAGCGGATGGAGGACCCTGCCGTCGAGATCGACAACGGTCCTTACCAGGGCAAGGTCCTGCAGCGGATCACGCCAGCGCCGTACACGGAAGGGCACGCGCGCCTGATGCCGGTCGCGATGAAGGAATCGAGCGCGCGGCGCGCGGCAGAGAATGCCTGGCCTGCGTTCATTCCGGCTTTTACGCCGCCGAAGATTGGCGGAACGGAACCGTTCCTTCACGTCAAGAAGTGGTTCGAGATCTACAGGGGCATGTTGAACGAAGCTGGGCACGACGAGGCGACCATCAAGTCGGCTCTCGACTGGACAACGCATACCTATCAGGCTGTACACATCGCCGAGACCGATGAGCAGGCGCGTGACGAGCTGGAGATCATCCTGCGCGGTTACCAGGATGCGGTTGATCGCGAAAATGCCTTCAACCGCCGCGCTGAAAGCGACGAGGCCAATACCAAGACCGATCGCACGCCCAGCGCTCTGGATGAAGATTATATCGGGACCTGGTGTCTTTATGGGTCGCCGGAAACGGTCATCGAGCATCTCCGACCGTACCAGGAGCTGGGGATCGGCAACATCCTTTGCGGTACTACGACCGGTCCGCTGACCGACCAGCGCCTCGCCTTCGGGAACCGGACACTCGAACTCATGGCAAGCAAGGTCATGCCGGCGCTGGAGGGCATGCAAGTCGCTTAATTTCGCCGTGCCGGGGACGAAATAGGGTCTCGGGCAACGAAAATCTCAGACAATTGGCAGCTGGTCCGCGCAAGACAGGCGACGTTTGCCTGTCTGGGCCAACACAGTCTGACAACGCCATGTGGGGGCGCAGTCCCTTGGCGTTCGAAATAACCAGGTATACATGGGAGAAGCTGAATGAAATCTCTTAAATTCAGGGCTGCAATGCTGGCGGGTAGTGCGGTTGCGGTTCTGGCAATGCCGGCGTTCGCTCAGGAATCGCAGGGCGAAAAGGCGCCCGCGCTTGATGCCAACGTCATTATCGTGACCGCGCAGAACCGCGCACAGAACGTGCAGGACGTTCCGATCGCGATGAGCGTCCTTGGGGGCGAGAAGCTGGAAGAGGCGGGCGTCACCGACTTCAACCAGATGGATCGTGTCGCCCCGGCGCTGAATATCACGAATGACACCGTGTTCACCCGCGTTGCCGTTCGCGGCGTCGGTACCAATTCGAACGACGAAGCGCAGGATCAGTCCATCGCGATCAATATCGATGGTGAATATCTGAACCGCGCCAATGTCCTGGGTGTATCCCTGTTCGATATGGAACGCGTCGAGGTTCTTCGCGGTCCTCAGGGCACGCTCTATGGTCGTAACGCCACGGGCGGCGCGATCAACTTCGTGACCCGCAAGCCCGGCGACGTCTTTGCCGTCAATCTGACAGGGACATACGGCAATTATGACCAGATCACGCTTGACGGTGGCGTCGACGTGCCTTTGGCCGGTATCGGCGGCATCCGCCTGTCGGGCCTCTACGACAGGCATGACGGTTATTTCTACCACCCGAATATCGATGCGCACAGCGGTTCGTCGGAGAAGAAGGCAGGGCGCCTGAGCCTGCGCCTTGAACCCGCGGACGGCTTGCGCATCGACCTGGCTGGCGAGTACGTCAAGGTGGACAGCATCCTGGCTGCCAATGCGTGGACCGACCTCAATGCTGCCGGCAACGGACCGGGCGCGGATTGCTCGCTCAATGGTTTTGAGGAAGTCGCGCCGCTGACACCCAATGTCCAGTGCATCCCGAGCAACACCAACTTCCTGTCGACTATCGACCGCGACAGCTACGATGCCCCGCTTACCGGCGTGAGCCCGAGCGAGCAGGAATCGAAAGTCGTGCGCGGCAAGGTTGCCTATGACTTCGGACCGGCGATCGTGACCTATACCGGCGGATACCGGGTTACCGACCAGGACGCGGACATTGCGCTGGCCCCGGCATACTACTTCTACGACTTCTTCAATCGTACGAAGACGCAGAGCCACGAACTGCGCCTGAACGGGACGACGGGCGGCATCGAGTGGCAAACCGGTGCGTTCTACTTCCACGAAAATCTGCGCAATTCACGCGGCCTCTTCAGCCCCTTCATTGGCCCCAACGGCAGCTTCATCAATGCCTTCCGGCGCGATGTGACGGCCAAGAGCTGGGCAGCCTTTGGCCAGGTCGACGTGCCGCTTACTTCTACGCTGACTGCAGTGGGCGGCCTGCGCTATACGCATGACAAGCGTAATGGCATCTTCGATAACTTCGGGTTCGTGTTCAACTCGGGACCTGTGGAGCAGACCGGGAATGCGCCCTCGCAACTCGACCTCGAAGCCAAGGGTAGCAAGGTGACCTGGCTTGCCGGCCTGAACTACAAGCCCAATGCCGACACCCTTATCTACGGCAAGGTGTCGACCGGCTACAAGGCGGGCGGCTTCGACAGTGTCGGCGCCTATGATCCGGAGACGAACACGGCCTACGAAATCGGCTCGAAGCTGACTTTCGGCGATATGGGTCAGCACAAGTTCAACCTGGCCGGCTACTATTACGACTACAAGGACCTGCAAGTTTCGGTCTTGCTGGACAATTCCATCGGTGGCCAGATATTCAATGCCGGCAAGGCGGTCATCTGGGGTGCGGAAGCCGAACTCTCGATCGGGCTCGACGAACACAACTTCTTCAATGCCTCGTTCAATTACACGAATGCAGAATACAAGGATCTGCTGGCTTCCTACGTCGTCTACTGCGTCGGTTGCGGTGATATCGGCGTCGGCGATCTCGATCCCGACCCGAATAATATCGTCCAGCCCAACCTAGCCGGAAACAAGCCGCCCCAGACGCCCAAGTTCGTCATCACCATGGGCTACGATCACATCTTCGATTTCGGCAGCGCCGGAACCCTGACTGCCAGCGTGTTCTCCAAGTTCAAGAGTTCGTACTTCACGGATATCTTCAACTATCGCGACAGCAAGCAGAAGGCTTTCACCCAGACCGACCTCACTTTGCTCTACAAGCCGCAGGACGAGCGCTGGAGTGTCCAGGCATTTGTCCGCAATCTCGAGAACGAGAAGCCGCTGACGTATGCTTCGTATGTCGCCGCCGGTCCGGATGACGTCTATACTTGGCAGTTCGGCACGCCGCGGACCTACGGCGTCCGCGTCGGCATCGATTTTTGATCCGACGCGGTGGGGAAGGGGAGTTCCTTCCCCACCAGCCGGTCGAGTGCAAGAAACAGGAAACAATACATGAAACTTTCAGCCTGCATCGAATGGCAGTTCGGGGACGAGACAGTCGGACTGCCAGATCGCATTCGCGCCGCAAGCAAGGCCGGCATAGACCTGGTGGAATTTCATCTTTGGCGCGACAAGGATGTCGACGGCATTGCCGAGGCGCTGGAGGAAACCGGCTCGAAATTGACTGGATTCTGCGTCGATCCGCGACGCTCGATCGTTGACCCTGCACAGCATGCCGAAATGCTCGAGGCTGTGCGCGGAACGCTTGAAGCGGCAGTAAGGCTCGGCTCGCCGCCGCTGATCGTGGCATCTGGCTTCCTGCGTGAGGGTGTCTCGCTGGAAGAGCATCGGGCCGAAGCCGTTAAGGTCTTGCGCGAGGCCGCACGCCTGGCGGAGGAAGCTGGCGTGACGCTGGTGCTTGAACCCCTGAACACCAAGGTCGAGCATCCTGGCATGTACCTCGACAGCACCTGTCTTGCGCTCGACATCGTCGAGGAAATCGGCAGCCCCCGGCTGAAGGTGCTTTACGATGTTTACCACTCGCTGGTCATGGGCGAAGATCTCAAGGCGGTGCTCGAAGGTCGCATGCATCTCATCGAGCATGTGCAGGTTGCCGATATGCCCGGCCGCAACGAGCCGGGCACAGGTGAAATAGATTGGAAGCGTGTTGTCGCGGACCTGAAGGATCTTGGCTATGTTGGGGCTCTGGGACTCGAGTATCGCCCAACCCTGCCTGCGCTGGAATCCCTGGCAAAGACCCGCGAGGCGCTGGGCGTCTGAAGCGACACCCGGTTGGCCGATGTAGAACCGGATCTCACACCGGTCGCCTCCAGGTCGGGGATTACGCCTTGACTGAGAGGGCTATATATGGGAACGGTAATTTTAATTAGGGTTTCAGCCCCAGGGGAGAGCGTGGCAGCCAGCAGGCCATTTGGGCGTCGATACCAAATCGGCTCCTCAGATCTTGCGGCGATTGCTTCCCCCGTCTTCGTAAACGAGTGCCACTTGCTTCGCGAAAGGGAAGAAGCATGAGTAATCAGATCAAGCGGGGCGTGAGCCTCTACAGCTATCAGAACGAAACCTTCCAGGGGAAGATGACTCTGGAAGACTGCATTCGCACCAGCGCCGAGCTCGGTGCGAAGGGCATCGAGATCATCGGTGAGCAGACATTCTGGGGTTGGCCCGAAGTCGGCGTCGAGGATGCCGCCGTCGCCAATTGGCATGAGCTGATCAAGAAGTACGACTGCGTGTCCGTCAGCCATGACTTCATGCTGGACTACAAGCGCTACAAGGGCCGCATCATGCCCTTCGATGAGCAGGTAGCCAGCGTGAAGAAGGACATCGACTTCGGTGCCCGCCTCGGCATGAAGTACATCCGCGCGCTCGTTTCGATCGAGCCCAGCGTGCTCGTGGCCGCTGCGCCCTATGCCGAAGAGAAGGGCATCAAGATCCTGATCGAGGTTCACGCCCCGCTGCACTTCGACCATCCCTGGATCATCCGACACGCGGAAGCCTTCGAAAAGAGCGGTTCGGACGCGCTCGGCTTCCTGCCGGACATGGGGATGTTCCTGTTCAAGTTCCCGCCGGTCTGGAAGGAAAAGTTCCTGCGGATCGGCGTTCCCAAGAACATCGCGGACTACATCGAGAAGGCTTACGAGGACCGGGTCCTCTCCGAATACGTCATTCTCAATGTGCGCGAGATGGGCGGAGAGGGACCTGCCCTCGGCATGGCCGAGACGCTGCGTCACAACGCAGCCTTCGAACCCAAGCGGATGCTGGACTACATGGGCCGCATCCATAACGTGCACGGCAAGTTCTACCAGATGGACGAAGACTACGTGGAACCGTCCATTCCCTACGACGAGATCGTCAAGGTGCTCCAGCAGGGCGGGTACAAGGGTTATATCTGCTCCGAATACGAAGGCAACCGCTGGATCGAGGACGCTCAGGAGCCGGACTCCGTCGAGCAGGTCCGTCGTCAGCAGGTCATGCTCGCCCGTCTTCTGGGCGAAGAGACCGTGCCCACTCTCAAGACCCCCGTGGCCGCCTAAGGAGACTGCGACATGATGGACAACAAGATGATCTGCACCGAGCAGTTCGAAAACGTTGTGGAAGAAGGCAAGGCCGTTGGCTTCAGCTTCCTGGGCCGCCTGCCATACTACCGCGGCCTTGGTCTCTCGATGGTCGAGGACATCCAGGTCAGCGTCGATGGCGAGCAGATCGCGCGCGAGGACGTGCGTTTCTCCGTTCGCGGCAAGACCTATACGCTCGATGAAATGGAAACGGTCTATGACGACCGCTGGAACTTCGGAGAGAAAGCGACGATCATCGCGCTGAAGGAGGGCGGCCTGACGCCCGGCAAGCACAAGATCGAATTCGCGGTGCGCATGCGGGTTTCCTACCTGCCATTCGTGCCGACCACCAAGGATACCAAGGAACTGGATCTGGCTGCTTAAGCCAGTACGGGCGGCGGCTTCCCCGACCTCTCCTCCCGGTGAGTCGCCGCCCTGCTTCTTTTCTTCAAGAAATCGAGAGATCAGCGCATGCGCGAGCCGACCACCGCCGAGAAGGCGTCCCTCACCAGCGGAGCGGCCATGTGGCGAACTGCCGCCGTGCCGGAAGCGGGCATACCTTCGTTCACGATGAGCGATGGCCCGATGGGCATTGCCAGCGGCAAAGTCGACGAGCGGGACATTGCCGCGCTTAGCCCTTGCGCCATGTCCCTCGGTGCGAGCTGGGACGTCGATCTGGCAAGGCGTATCGGCGCCCTTGTCGGAGGCGAAGCGGTCGATCGCGGCATCGACGCGGTACTTGCACCCAACATCAATCTCGCGCGCAGCCCCCTGGCGGGCCGCGCCTTCGAGTACTTCTCGGAAGACCCCTTCCTCGCCGGTGTGCTGGGGGCGGCTTGGATCGGCGGCCTGCAGTCGACCGGCACGGGTTCAATCGCCAAGCATCTGGTGTGCAACGATAGCGAGACGGAACGCGACCGCGTGGACGTACACGTCGATGAACGCACCATGCGCGAAGTTTATCTGCTGCCCTTCGAAATGGCAGCGCAGGCCGGGTGCGCAGGAATGCTTGCTGCGTACAACAAGGTCAATGGCAGCTGGTGCAGTGAACAGCACCATGTCCTGACCACCATCGTCAAGGATGAGTGGCGCTATCAGGGCGTCATCATGAGTGACTGGTTCGGCACGCATTCCACACTCGGCACGATCAATGCCGGTCTCGACCTGGAAATGCCGGGACCGGCGCGCTTCATGGGTGCGCATGTCGGGGAGGCGGTGCAAGCCGGCCAGGTGAGCCTTGAGCGCCTTGACGACGCCGCGCGCCGCGTTGCCGAAACGGCACGCAGGGTGACCGGTCCCAAGAGCATGCCCTATACTGCCGAGCAGGCAAGGGATCTGCTGATCGAGGCATCGGCGGCCGGCTTCGTGCTGCTGAAGAACGAAGGCAAGATGCTCCCGCTCGAGCCAGGCGCGGTCGAGCGACTGGCGATCATCGGACCGAATGCCGCTGCTCCCTGCTTCCAGGGCGGGACTTTCGCGAAGATCTCGGTTTCGCCCGACCTTGCAACGCCTGCGCAGGCCATCGCCGCGCTCTACGAGGGCGCCACGCAAGTGGTGTTCGAGCCGGGCGTCGATCCTCAGCCGCGCTTGCCGTCGATGCCGGCAAGGCCGGCGCAGGACATCGGCGACGGCTGCACTGCTGGCATGACGCTCGAATACTTCGCCAGCACCGATTGCAGCGGCGAACCGCTCACGCAAGAAACGCGCAACACCAATTCGATTGTCTGGTTCGTGGGGGTCCACGAACAGGGGCCGTTCGATCAGGGCGGTTCGGTTCGGGCTTCCGGCTATTTCACGCCGCAGAAGGACGGAGCGCATGCCTTCTACCTTGGTGCGACCGGCGAAGCGCGGCTGTTCGTCGACGGCGAGCCGGTCCTGGCGACGAGCGAGATCGAAGCCAAGGACGTGATGGGCAAGCTCAAATCGGGCGATGCGACCAGCACCAGTGTCGAACTCGCCGCGGGCAGGGAAGTGCACGTTGTCATCGAGTTCCATTACCGGCCCGCGCGCGTGCAGGGCCTGTGGTACGGCGTTCGCGGCCCCGATGGACGCGAGGAACTTCTGGCTCGCGCCGAAGCGGCAGCGGCCGAGGCAGACGCGGTATTCCTGTTCGTGGGTGAGACGTCCGACTCGAGCGTCGAGAGCAAGGACCGCGCCGATACGCTGCTCGTATCCGACCAACTTGAACTGATCGAACGCGTCCTGGCAGCCAATCCGCGAACCGCTATAATCGCCAATGTCGGTCATGCCTTCGACACCAGCTGGGACGAGAACGCAGCGGCGCTCATCTCAGCCTGGTACCCGGGCGAGGGTTTCGCCCAGGCGATTGCCGAAGTTCTCTCCGGGCAGCGCGAGCCGGGCGGCCGCATGCCGGTCACGATCGCCGGGGCAGAATCGGATTATTCGGGCATGAACCTGGTTCCCGATGCCGACGGCGTGCTCGAGTATGCCGAGGGGACCCGCTTCGGTTACCGCGCCATCGCCTGCAGCGGCGCAAGGGCGCGACACGCCTTCGGCAGCGGAGAAGGTTATGCCCGCTTTGCCTGGAGCGATGCACGCGTGGAAGGTGACATCGTGGCCGTCACCCTGCGCAATATCTCGGATCGTGTCGGCAGCGAAGTCGTCCAGGTCTATCGCGACGAACCCGAACCGACGCTTGTGGCCTTTGCAAAATGCGAGATCGCGCCGGGCAGCGAGAGGCGCGTCGTGCTGCCGCTACGCCGGCGCCAGTTCGTGATGTGGCAAGGCAGTGGCTGGGAACCGCTGGGCGATCGCGTGGCCTTGCGCGTCGCGCGCTCGGTTGAAGATCCCGGCATCGTCGTGAGCGTCGATTGGGAGGCGCTCGTTACGGAATAGACGGCTGCCGCAACACAATAACAAGCGCAAAGCTGAGGGAGAGGGATCATCACGTTGGAAACCAAACGCCTGGGCTGGGGTACCCGCCTTTCCTTCATGGCTTGCGCCATGCCGGAGCTCATCAAGAGCTTCGCCTGGGATGCCTTCGTCCTGTTTTTCTACAGTCAGGTCGTAGGGCTTGGCGGCTTCGCCATCGGCGCGGCGCTTGCCGTAATTCTGGTCTTCGACGCTCTGGTCGATCCCTATATCGGCGCCTTGTCAGACCGGATGGACAAGGCTCCTCTAGGTCGCCGTCACACACTCATGGTCGCGGCGATCCTGCCATACGCATTCGGCATTGCCATGGTGTTCAATCCGCCGGGCGGCATGTCGCAGTTGCAGATATTCGCCTGGCTGCTTTCGACCGGCCTGCTGGCGCGCGTGGGCATCTCGTTCTGGACCGTTCCCGCCTATGCGATGGGCGGTGAACTGACCCGCGACACGGCCGAACGCAACATCATCTCGGTCATGCGCAACATGGGCAACCAGTTGGCGGTGCTGACGGTTCCTTGGGTCGCATTCGCGGTCTTTTTCGTGCCGTCCGCCGAGTACGCCAAGCCACAACTCAATCCCGAGCCTTATCCTGGCTTCGGCCTTTTCGTCTCATTGCTTGGCGCGGCGCTGATGATCGTCGGATTGCTCGGTACGCGTGCCCGGATGCGCGAGGTCGAGGCGGAAGACCGCGAACTCGTTCGCGACACCAGCATCGAGACAGTGCCGCAATTGCTGCGCCGGCTCATGGCCGCAATTCGCACGACGCCCAATGTCGGGCGGCTGCTCATGGTGACGCTCCTTGTGCTGTTCACCAATTCGGTCGTGAACCAGTTGACGCTGCATCTTTCGACATATTTCTGGCTGCTCGACCCCGGAGCCACCCAGCGTCTGCTGATTGCGGGCGTGCTCGGCTCGATCACTGCGATGTTCCTAGCGCCAGCCTGGATGAAGCTGGTCGGCACCCGCTTTGCGATGGTGAGCGGGCTCGTCGCCTTCTTCGTGGTACAGGCCGCCGCCGTGCTGCTGCCGCTGCTTGGCCTCTCACCGCCGCCAGCCAGTGTGGCGATCGGCACGTTCGTCTTCATTTTCCGGGTGCTGGGCGGGCTGGCCTACGGTCTTTATGTTGTTCCGTTCAACACGATGTCCTACGATGTCGGGGACGAGCACGAGGCGAACACGGGGCTGCCGCAGCAAGGGTTGGTCGCCAGCTTCATGTTCATCGGTTTGCAGGTCGGCAGCGGCATGGTCGCTCTGCTCGCCGGTTCGTTTCTCGGGATTATCGACTTTCCGGCCGGGCTTCCCGTGGAGCAGGTCCCGCCGGGCAAGGTCGAGGCACTTGCCTGGTTCGTGACGGGACTGATCGTCGTTGCCGGCGGCCTGATGGCATGGCTGGTCGGCCGGTTCGACATTTCCGCGGAGAAGCAGGCGGCCATCCGCGCGAAACTCGCCGAACTGCGCGCCGTGCGCGAGTAATCCCGGGCCTCGACCAGAACCCGGGATGCCTCTACAATCGGTCAGCTGTAGTCGCTGAATGCGGCGCCCGCGCCGTAGAAACGGACGGTGCCATCGCCATCGGCCGCTTGTATGCCCACGCTCAGCTGCAGCCCGAAGCGCAGCGGTAGGGGCTGTTCCATGGCGATCCGGGTCAATCGCCGCGCTACCTTGGGATAGTATTCGCGCCATAGCTCGGGCGGGTCGAACGGAACGTTCTCAAAAGGCGGCTCATTGCCGATCTCGGTCAGCGGAATGCGCTCCATCCCTCCATGTTGCAGCACGATCCAGTTGATTTGTGCAGCGTCCATCACTTCCCACATGAGCATCACGGCATCGAGCGCACGCTGGACGCCATTGGCCTCGGTCGGCGTCGGGAGCGGGAAATGGAACCAGACGTTCTTGCCCGCCCTTATGCGGAAGCTGGAGAAGAAACCGCGGTGAAAGCCGTGGCCTTGCGACCAGGGAGCGTCGTCGATCGCAGCGATGTAGTCGCTGCCGCGCTCCTGCAGCACGACCGCGGCGGAGGGCAGCCAGACAGTCGACGTGTTGCGCCGGTTCAGCCCCACCACGGATCCTTGCCCTCCTTCCACTTGATCGAGCAGCCGGCGCTGGGATGGTGGGGTTCTGGAACCGCCTGTCCGGCCAGCACCGCATTCACTGCCCGGCGCATGTCCTCACCGGTCACCGGAAGGTCGGTCCTGAGCGGGGGGAGACCGGGCACCGGCGGGCGGTTTATCTTCGGCCTGCTGGCGTCGAACTGCCCGTTGTAAACAAGCTTGCGCTCCCCGTTGTAGAGGAAGAAGTCGGGCGTGCAGATGGCGCCGTAGGCAAGCGCGACGTCCTGGCTTTCGTCGTGGAGGTAGGGGAAGGGGAGGTCTCTTTCCTGAGCGAAGAGGCGCATGTGCGCATAATCGTCCTCGGGAAATTCGCCTGGATCGTTCGACGAGATCGCCACCACCTGAAGCCCTTTCGGCTCGTATTCGCGGGCGAATGCGGCCAGCTCGTCGATCACATGCAGCACGAAAGGGCAATGGTTGCAGATGAATGCAACCAACAGGGCAGGCTTCTCTACGAATTCAGCCAGAGTTCTGCGGTTACCGAGAGTATCCGGAAGATCGAAATCCGGCGCGGCTTCGCCCTCCGCGACTTGTCGTGACATTCGCAACATAGCAGAACTCTCCCTATAAATATAATTATGATTCTTATAGTAATATCTGCCTCGGCACGCAAGACCACACGCAGCACTTGGCGCAACGGCGCGCGGCGGCTTTGCGAAGGATAGGGATGGGCTTGAGAAGGTTCCCTACTTCCGCGTGGACGAAGCTTTCGAACGGGTATTCGATACGGTCCTGAAACTTGGCAGCTTCGTCATCGTCTCATGCGGGATCTGAGGCACGAGCTGGACTTGCCGTTCAAACCCAAACGTCTCGCGTGGGCTCTCCGACTGATCGAGAACCTAGGTTAGCGCGGGTCCTACGGTTACCAAAAGACGAGCGGGAAGACGCGTTTTTGCCGACCCGCCATTACCCGGCGCGATGTGCCTGAAGAATGACGAACGCCCATCATGGCGCGCTGGGACGGATCGCCGAAATTCGCCGATCCCCATGATCGTTTCCGGTCGTTGAAATCAGGTCCGAAGGCCCGGAAAGCTGCGGCCATTCATGCCGCCTGCAGCAAATTACAATTCGGCAGTGAGGTAAGCGAGGCACATGTTGCCGAGTTCGGTTTTGAGCTCGTTCCAGTCCTGCTGGTGCACGGCTTCGCCTGTGGATCCGAGGCTGAGTTGCCTTGCGAGCGTGGCGAAGATGATCTGGTAGGCGGCGTTGGCCTTCTTCTGGCAGTCGTTGCCGCTGAACTCCCGCGATATTCGAGCATGGCCTCGATGCAGATTGCTGCGGCGCGGTTGGCGCTGGCGCGGCCCGGTTCGGAGACGAGGGGGTCGAAGGAGGCGCGCTGCATGCTCAGGCGCAGGAGCGGGGCATGCTTCTTGAGCAGTTCGGCAAAGCCCTCGACGAACCGGGGCACGAAAGTGGTGAGCGAGGTGGCGCCGGCGCGCACCTTCTCGATCATCGCGTCCTCGTCGAGCGCCATCTTGGCCAGGTGGTTGCCGATGACGGCGCGCACGAGGTTTTCCTTGCTCTCGAAGCGCAGGTAGATCGACCCGATCGAGACGTTGCCGCTCTGGCTGACGTCCTGGAGGGTGAAGTCCTCGCTGCCGCGCGCGAGCATGAGCTTTTCGGCGGCGACGAGCATGCGCTCCAGGGAGGCCTTGCTGCGGCCCTGGAGCGGCGTCTTGCTGACCGTATCGACGCTCAGCGTGGCCCCGGCATCCCTTGCTTTTGCTTTTCTTGGCATAGGTTTCATCTGGAGCCCGTTTGAAAAGGAAACGTCAATTCTATTTAATCGTCCCGCCCCCGGTCGCTGGGTCATGATGGGCCCTGCAGGAAGGGCCCGTCCACGAGGATAAGGCTCAGGCAGGCTCGGGGCGGCGGGCAAGGCCGGTGACGAGCAGCGCGAGAATGCCGACCATCACCGCCAGCGCCAGGCCTCCGGCAAGCAGGAAGGCTCCCTGCATCGTGCCGGCGGCGAGGTTGAACTTGTGCACGAACCAGGGCGAGGCGAACTGGCCGAAGAAGAAGGCGCCGGTCCAGATGCCCATGCCGGTGCCGCGGTGCTCGAAGGGAAAGCGGGTCTGGGCCCAGGCGATGAGCGTGGGAATGGTCATGCCCGCACCGGTCTGCTGGATGGCCAGGCCCACGACCATCTCGGTGGGCGTGCGCGCAAGGCCGATGATGGTCAGGCCCGAGCCGAGAATGAACAGGAAAGTGCCCAGCTGCACGGCATTGGCGCGCGAGGCGAGGACGCGGAAGATCACCGCGCCGAGCATGACGAAGAGGCTGGGCAGGAAGGTGATCTTGCTGACCGCGGCCGGGTCGTTCACGCCGACCTCGCCAAAGGCGATACTGCCGTTGACGATGAAGACGTAGTAGAGCGCGGCCGAGAAGAAGGTCATCGCCGCCACTGCCAGGGCATGGCCAAGCGGGAAGGGGCGGCGCGGCTCGCCGGCGAGGGGCCGGGCCGTCTCGCCGGCGTCCTGGCCTGCGCGCCTGGGCTCGTAGAGGCAGGCGAGCATCGCGAAGTAGATCGGGAAGGCGACGAGATAGACCAGGAAGCCGCCGTTCCAGCGCACCGAGGCGACAAGGCCGGACATGAGGATGACGCCCGAGGCGAGGAAGGGCCCGGCGAGGCCTTGCAGGAAAAGCCAGTTGTGGCGGCCTTGCTCGTCCCAGTAGTCGGCGATGAGGGTGTTGACGATGGTGAGGATGCCCGCCTCGCACACGCCCAGCGCCAGGCGCGAGGCGAAGATGTGGTCGAGATCGTCGAGAAAGAACGGGGCCGTGCCGAACACGCCGTAGAAGAACGTGCACAGAAGCAGCAGCCGGCGCCGTCCGAAGCGGTCGACGAAGAAGCCGGCAAAGGGCGCAAGGATGGCAATGGTCAGGCCCGGAGCGGTGACCATCAGCGGGACCTTGGTGGCGGCATCGGGATCGGTACGGAAATGCTGGATCATCGCTGCGACGATCGGGAACATCGAGACGATCGCGAAGATCGGCAGGAAGCCGGCAGCGACCAGGGTGATTCCCTGGGGCTTCATCGTGAGATTGCTGAAAAAGCGGCGTATCGGTGTCATTCCACTCCCACCTCGAGCCCTTGCGGCCACGCGTATTAGAATTCGAATTTCTATCGGCTAAAGCCCTTCCGCCCATCGGTCAATCCAGTTCGAACACCACCGATGGGCTGAAGGAGGCCCGGCAGGAAGGCTCGTGCCCAAGGTGCCGCAGGCCCGCGCGACCTGATGAGCGGTCGCAATGCCGGGCTCTTATCGCCCTGGCTCAGGTGACGCATTGCCAGAGCTTCAGTCCGCTTCACTGGCCCAGCTTTAATGCGTCGATTGTGAACTTGGCACCGAAAATCAGTGCGTCCTTCGTCGAACTGCCACGAAATGGATCGCCGGTCCGATCCGGGTTATGAATGTACTGGATATTGGGCGACAGGCGGATCGCCGGTCCGATCTGCGCGCTGTAGGACAGCTCCATCATTACCTGATGGCGAGAGACGTTTCCGCTGCCGTCGCCGGCCCGATCGGCGGCCCGCATGCGTTGCATCGCCAGGTTGCTGAAGCGCTGGTCGCTGATCATGAAGCCCACGCTGTCCTCGTCGCGCCCCGGGAAAGTGCCGGTCTGGACCAGGCCAAGATCGAAGAAGCGGCTTTCCTCCACGCGGCCGGAAAGGTTGGTCATGGCAACGCCGTAAATGCTCAGTCCGCGCTTCGATGCCGGATCGGGGCGGGTAAGTTTCTGCTCGAAACGGAAATAGAGGCCCGAGCGGCCATTGTGGACCTGAGCCGGTCGGCCGCTGAGGATGGCAATGCCGCCTGTGTCGTCGCGCAGCGGGTCGTCGTAGTCGCCCCTGTCGACCCAGCCGCCGAGAATGTAACGGAACGGCAACCGCGCCGCCTCGCCGCTTTCGTAGCTCAGTTCCCAGGGAACGATGACGCCGGTTGCCTTGCCGATACCGAAATCGGTTCCGTGGTCGCTTGCCTGCTTGCGGTCGGGGTTCACTTCATAGGCCCCGACATGGGCGTAGATATGGTCCGCCAGCTGCGCCTTGGCATGGATCATCCAGCTCGACGCCGGGAAATAAGTGAAATTGCTGTTCTTGAAAACGAATGTCGGATTTCCGCAGCCCGAGTTTCCCTGGAATTGACAGTAAAGCGGCGAATTGAGGAAATGGATGTTCGCCTGGCTGCGGCCAGCCTCGACCACGAGGCGATCGCCGAACAGGTGCTGTTCCCAGGTCAGGATCGCGAGATGGGTGTTCTGGGTGCCCCAGATCTCCTGCACCGAAGTATTGTTTCCGATCGCAAGCGCCGACAGGCTTTTGCCATGACGATTGGTCACGGCAACATGGAGCGTGCCGCCGTCGATCCCGGCGATGCGGTCCATGTCCAAATCGACCCCGGCATAGACCTGCCCGGCGTACGCGGCATCCTTGCGCAGGCCCCCGCTGACATTGGCCGCCGCTTCGCCGGTATAGTTGAGCGTCAGGGTGATGCCTTGATCGGCGAGCGGCTGGAAGGACTGCGGTTGCTGCGCAGGAGGGCGCGCGGAGGGCGCTGTGTTGTCCAGCTCCCCTTCGTCCTGCGATTGTGCCCGGGCGGCCAGCGGTGCGGTTGCGATGGACAAGGCGAGGGCGGCTGCGCCTGCCAGGGCAGCGCACTTGGTTGGTAGCGGGGGCATGGAGTGATTCCTTGCGGATGTTGCTTTCTTGTTGTTGTCGTAGGCCATTCAAGCCTTGGCCGTTGCCACCGGGGGGCGTTTGAACAGCCCCACGAGCACGGCGCTGATCAGCGTTCCGGCAACGATGGCGACCGCGTAAGTCGCAAGGTGGGTGACGGCGCCCGGAATGGGCAGCACGAAGATGCCGCCGTGGGGGACCTTGAGTTCCACGCCCGCTGCCATCGAGATCGCACCGGCCGTGGCCGAACCGGCCATCAATGAGGGGATAACCCGCAGCGGATCACGCGCAGCGAAGGGGATCGCGCCCTCGGTGATATAGGCCAGGCCCAGCGCTGCGGCCGCGCCGCCCGCCTCGCGCTCTTCAAGGGTGAAGCGGCTGCGGAACAGACGCGTCGCCAGCGCAACGGCGAGAGGCGGGGTCATGCCGGCAGCCATCGTTGCGGCCATTGGGGTGTAGACGTTGCTGGCAATCAGGCCGACAGAGAAGGCATAGGCGGCCTTGTTGACCGGACCGCCCATGTCGAAGGCCGACATCGCGCCCAGGATCATGCCCAGCAGCAATGCACTGGATCCCTGCATCGAACGCAGCCATTCGGTGAGGAAGGCCAGCACCGCAGCCACGGGCGTGCCGATCGCATAGACCATCAGGAGGCCTGTCAGCAGCGTACCCAGCAGCGGCAGGATCAGGACCGGCTTGAGCCCCTGCAGGTTCTTGGGCAGGCGGATCAGGCGGTTGAGATATTCGACGCCGTAACCGGCGATGAAGCCCGCGGCGATGCCGCCCAGAAACCCGGCGCCGATCTGCGCGGCAAGCATCCCGCCCACCATGCCCGGGGCAATGCCGGGACGGTCGGCGATGGAAAAGGCGATGTAGCCGGCAAGTGCCGGAACGATGAGAGCGAAGGCACCCTGCGCGCCGATCTGGAACAGCGTGTGCGCCAGCGTGCCCTCGGCCGCATCGGCACTGGCCCCGATGCCGCCGAGGGCAAAGGCGATGGCAATCAGCAGGCCGCCTGCGACCACAAAGGGAAGCATGAAGGATACGCCGGTCATCAGGTGTTTGTACGGCCCGGCCCGCTCCTTCTGTCCCGCGGGCGCCTTATCGCCAGTACCAGTGATGGCATCGCCGCCCTGGACTTTCGCTTCGGCCAGGGCCCGCTCGATCAGCTTGGCGCCGCCGGAGATCGCGGGCTTGGTGCTCGACGCGAAGACGCGCTTGCCGGCGAACCGCGCCCGATCGACTTCGCGGTCGGCGGCGATCATCACGACATCCGCCGCAGCGATTTCCTCGGCAGTGAGCGGCGTGCCTGCACCCACCGAACCCTGCGTTTCGACGCGGATCGGGTAGCCGAGCTGGCGGGCGCCCTCGGTCAGCCCTTCGGCGGCCATGAAGGTATGGGCAATGCCGGTCGGGCAGGAGGTGATCGCGACGATGCGCGGGACGGTCGGATCGGTGCCTGCATCGTCGGCTTGCCCGGCATCGTCGAAGACCAGTGCGGAGGCCGGATCGGCCAACACGGCTTCCAGAGTCATGTGGCGGTCGGCTCGATGGGCAAGCGCTTCGTCGGCTACTTCGTCGGCGACCAGCAGCAGCCTTGTGCCCGAAATTGCCGTGTCGTCACCGAGTGGATTGAGCACGCCCTGTTCGGTGCGCACTTCGATTTCGATGTCGCGGCCTTCGGTGCGGGCCGCGAGGCGCAGCGCTTCGCCTGCCAGCACGCCCTGTACGGACGAGGGGCCCGCCTCTACGATTGCGAAGACCTTTTTCATCATGCCTCTCCTGCCGTCTTTTGCGCGGCTGTTGGAACTGGGGTTACGCTCACTTCGTCGGCCAGTGCGGCCACACTGGCGAGTGCGGGCAGGTTCGGGCCGGCCATGCCGAGCTTGGCAACGGCAAACGCCGTGGCGAGGCGCGCAGTGCGTTCCAGCGGTGCCCCTTCGAGCAGGGCTGCCGCGATCCCGGCCACCATGGCATCGCCGGCACCGACCGTGCTGGCCAGCTCACCGATGGCGAGACTTGCGGTGAGCGCACCTTCGCCAGACACGAACAGCGCTCCCTCCTCGCCCATCGAGATGACGACCACTTCGATGCCGCTGCTGCGCAACGTGCCTGCAGCCGCAACCAGATCCGGCAGATCAGGCAGGTCGCGGCCCAGCAATTGTGACAGTTCGTCGCGATTGGGCTTGACCACATGGGGCGGCTGCGCGGCCTCGAGCGCGCACTTGAGCGGCAGGCCGCTGGTGTCGAGAATCAAGCGGCATCCGCGTGCATGCAGGCGTTCCAAGAGCGTGGCGTAAGTATCTGGCGGGCAGCCGGGGGGAAGGCTGCCCGCCAGCACGACGAGGTCGCCTTCGCGGGCCGCGTCGCAGATCGTGGCGGTGACCATCTCGGCCCGGCCGGCATCGACCGCCAGGCCGTCGAGATTGATGTCGGTGGTGCCTGCAGGATCCACCAGCTTGAGATTGACCCGGGTGGCGCCGGCAATGCGGATGAAGCGATCCTCGATGCCCTTGGCGGCAAACAGCGCGTCGAAGGGTGCCGCATTGTCGCTTCCCAGCAAACCGTAGGCGGAAACGCCGACGCCCCAGTCAGCCAGGCAACTGGCGACGTTGACGCCTTTGCCACCGGCGTTCTGGCGCACGGCATGGGCGCGGTGGACTGCGCCCGGCTCCAGCCGGTCGAGCGTGACGGTCTGGTCGATGGCCGGGTTGAAGGTGACGGTAAGCGCGCGCATCACATGGCCTTTCCGTCGAGCGCGCGCACTTGCGCCGCGCCGTCCATTTCCAGGGCCTGGGCGGCCAGTCTGTTCAGTTCGCCGCGGTCGCAGCCCCGCAGCCTTGCCTTCACGGCCGGGATGTCGCGCGGGGTCATTGACAGCTCGTCGACGCCGAGGCCGACCAGCAGCGCAGCACCGAACGGGTCGCCGGCGATGCCGCCGCATACGCCGACCCAGCGGTCATGGGTCCTGGCGCCCTCGACCGTAGCGGCGATCATGCGCAGCACCGCCGGGTGGAGGCTGTCGGCCTCGCCGGCGAGTTCCGGGTTCTGGCGGTCGATTGCGAGTGTGTACTGGGTCAGGTCGTTGGTGCCGATGGAGAAGAAGTCGGCGTGGGCTGCGAGCTGGGCGGCCTGCACCGCCGCTGCCGGAACCTCGATCATGATGCCGATCGGCACTTGCGGCGCATCCAGCTCGGCGCGGACGGCTTCGCAGCGCTTGCGCAAGGCAAGCAGTTCGTGCGCCGATGTGATCATCGGAAACATGATCGAGAGATTTCCGCCTTCCCTGGCGGCCCGGTAAAGCGCGCGCAGTTGCGGCTCGAGCAGATCAGGGCGGCGCAGCAGCAGGCGGGCGCCGCGCACGCCGAGGAAGGGGTTCTCTTCAACCGGCAGTTCGAGGTGGGGCACCTGCTTGTCTCCGCCGATGTCGAGCGCGCGCACGATCAGCGGGCGCTCTTCGTTTCCGGCGGAAAGCGCATCGATCATCGCGCGGTAGACGGCAAATTGCTCGTCCTCCCCGGGAGTGTTGCCGCTCTCGAGGAAAAGGAACTCGGTTCGCATTAGCCCCACGCCTTCGCCGCCCTGTGCCAGTGCGAAGCCGACCTGATCCGGGCGGTTGACGTTGGCTGCGATTTCCACCCGGTGACCGTCGCGGGTCACGGCAGGCTGGCCGCGTTCTTCTTCCTCGGCGACGCGCTGTGCGGTGAGGTCGGCGATCCAGCCACGCGCGGAGGCAAGGTCTTTTTCGGATGGATCGAGCCAGACGCGGCCGCCGTCGCCATCGACGATGGCCGTCGTGCCGGACGCCGCTGCCAGCAGGTCGGCACCGCTTGCCACGACCGAGGGCAGGCCCAGTGTACGTGCAAGGATCGCGCTGTGCGATGTCGGTCCGCCCAGTGCGGTGGCGATGCCGGCGACCCTTGCGGTATCGAGCGTGGCGGTATCGGATGGAGACAGATCAGGGGCCACAAGGATGCAAGGTTCTTCGGGCAGATCCGCAAGCGTACCGGTGACGAGACCGGGGTCGATCTCTGCAAGGACCCGGCGGCCAACGTCCGTGAGGTCAGCGGCGCGTGCAGCCAGAACCGGATTGCCGAGCGCCGACAGCTTGCCGGCAATGCGCTGTACGGCCTGATGCCAGGACCAGGCAACGCCGTGACCTTCGACCATGAGCTGGCAGGTCAGGGTTATGATGTCGGTGTCTTCGAGCAGTTCGGTCTGCGCCTTGAAGATGGCGGCTTCCGAAGCACCCAGGCGGCGCGTGGTGTCGTCGATCAGCGCCTTCATCTGCGCACGGGTGCGCACCAGGGCCTCGTTCAGCATCGCGCCCCCGTTCACGAGATCAACCGGCACATCTGGGACGGACAGTTCGGCTGCCGACAGCACGTGGATCGGTCCGATCGCCAGGCCCGGGCTGGCGGCAACGCCGGCGATCATGCGCGGGCTGCCCACCGGCGTCCAGCACCGCACGGGTGCCTTGCGCTTCTCGGCGGCGCGGGCGGCGTCTTCCTTTTCGCGTGCGGAGAGGCTCCGGACAGTGGCGACGAACTTCTCGAGCGCGTCTTGCGCGGCGGGCCCCTCGGCCGAGAACTTGATCTCGTCACCGCAGCGCAGGCCAAGCTGGAGCAGCGCCACGAGATTGCGCGGATCGGCGCTTTCCTCACCGTGACGGACACGCAGGCGCACGGCGCTGGCGCGGGCGGCTTCCACCCATGTCGATGCAGGCCGGGCGTGGAGCCCGGTCGGATAGTCGACGATCCATGCTGCGGTATGGGCGAGGTCCTCGGCAGGGACAGAAGGGGCGGCGGGGGTTCCATCCTCGAGCAGGGCGCGCGAGAACTCGGCGGGATCGTCGGTCGCGATCAGGACCTGCAGGCGTTCCTCGTCCTGGATGAGACGGGTGAGCCGGCGCAGGATGGTGATGTGGCTGTCAGAGTTGGCGGCGATGCCGACGACGATATGGGCGCGCTGTCCCGGGTTCCAGTCGATGCCCTCGCGAAGCTGGAGGATGGCGATTCCGTCATTGCGCACCAGTCCCTTGTCTTCACCCAGTCCGTGGGGGATCGCGACACCGGAGCCGAGGAATGTGTTCGCCAAGGCTTCGCGGCGCACCATGCTTTCCTCGTATCCGGGCGCAACACAGCCTGCAGCGACCAGAAGTTGGCCGACCTGGCGAATCGCATCGGTCTTGTCGGTGGCGCTGGCATCGATCCGGACGAGATCGGCTGCGTGCGACGCGGGAATGGCGTCTGCGAGCATGATGGTTCCTCTCCTCTTGCTGTGCTGAGAAAACGATTTCTCAGAGAATTTGTCAAGAGGGGTTGCGATTTTCAGCCAGAATGAGGCATAGTCTCACCAGTTGAGAGGGCGATTGCCGTAATTATAAGAGAACGATTTCTCATGGCAGTAGGTATCAAGGACGTGGCAAAAGTTGCTGGAGTTTCTCCGGCCACGGTATCCCGAGTCCTGGCAGGACGCACAGTCGATGCGGAGATGTCGGAGCGTGTGCTCGCCGCGGTCAAGTCCACGGGATATCGCCCTAACCTTGCTGCGCGGCGGCTGCGTTCGCAGCATACCAATACGATCGGTCTGGTCGTGGCCGATATCCGCAACCCGTTCTTCACGGCCGTATCGCGCGCCGTCGAAAGCCTTGCCGCTGCGCGCGGCCTGCGGGTGATTCTCTGCAATACCGATGAGGATCCCGAAAAGGAGGCTGCTTATCTCGAACTCCTGCACGAGGAGCGCGTGTCGGGTGTGATTCTCGCCCCGACTCGCCAGCGGGTCGCCGCGGCGGGACAACTGGAACTGGACTATCCCGTCGTGCTCATAGACCGCTCGACGCCAGATGGTGAATTCGACAGCGTCGTGCTCGACAATGCGCGCATGGCCGAAGTTCTTGTCGAACACGTGCATGCGCAGGGACACCGGCGCGTTACAGGTCTGTTCGGTGCATCCAGTTCCACCGGCATCGAGCGACGGGAAGGTTTCCGCAAGGCGGCTGAGCGTCTGGGGCTGGATGCAGATGCCGTGGCCGTGCCGCATGCACCGCAAGCAGCGGCACAGGCGATTGCGGACTTGCTGGACTCCAACAAGCGGCCCGATGCGCTGATTGCCAGCAACGGCGTCATGTTGCTGAATATCTTGCGGGCCCTGCGCGATCTTGGACTGGAAGTACCCCGCGACATTGCCCTTGCCGGTTTCGACAACAACGACTGGATGGAGTTCGTCGGTGGCGGGATCAGCGTGATAGAGCAGCCGGTCGAGGAGATCGGACGCACGGCCATGACCATGCTGCTGGATCGCCTCGACCACCCCGATGCTCCCGCGCGCAAGGTCGTGCTGGGCGGGCGGTTGGTTGTCCGCGGGTCGAGCCTGCGCACCGGCGCCGAATGCCGCGTGGCCGGGGCATGAGCTTGCTGGAACGCAACAGCATCGGACGCGATACGCGCCTGTGCATGTCGCTGTCGGGGCGACCGGGCAATGCCGGGTCGCGCCTGCACAACTGGCTCTATGGCCATTACGGTCTGGACTGCGTCTACAAGTCTTTCTCCACGAGCGACATTGCTGCGGCGGTCGGCGGCATACGGGCACTGGGGATCCGGGGCTGCGCGGTTTCCATGCCGTTCAAGGAGGCCGTCATCCCGATGCTCGACGGGCTTGCGGCATCGGCCCGGGCCATCGGCAGCGTCAACACGATCGTCAACGATGACGGTGTGCTTACCGGCTACAATACCGACTACGTGGCCGTGCGCGACCTGCTCACTCGTCGCGGGATCGACCCGGCGATGCCGTTCCTGCTGCGCGGGAGCGGCGGCATGGCGAAGGCGGTGATCGCTGCCCTTCGCGACTCCGGTTTCTTGCGCGGTACGATCATCGCGCGAAATCGCCAGAACGGACCGGCGCTCGCCGCCCGGTATGGATTCGATTGGCGAGAAGACATGCCCGCATCAGGCGCGCCGTTGCTCATCAACGTTACCCCGCTTGGAATGGAAGGGGTCGAGGCGGACCGCCTTGCCTTCCCCGCAGGGCAGGTCGAGGCCTGCGACATCGCCTTCGACGTGGTTGCCCAGCCCGCGGACACACCTTTCATGCGCGCCGCGCAGGCAGCAGGGAAAATGACGATCTCTGGCGCGGAAGTGATCGTGCTTCAGGCGATTGAACAGTTCGTGCTTTATACAGGCGTGCGACCGGACGCAAAAGCAGTGGCGCGGGCCGCCGCTTTCGCCCATGGCGACGAAGTTGCGGAAAAGCTGCGAGAGGCCTAACCGCCCCCCAGTTTTTACTGGGTACCCAATGACTGGCGCCGATCCGGGGCGTGCAAGGCGAAGGACAATGATGCAACCGATCACACTGACCCGCTTCCTCATCGAGCAACAGCGCCGCGAGGACAGCGCCTGCCCTGCAGAACTGCGCCTTCTGATCGAAACGGTCGCGCGGGCCTGCAAGACGATCGCCCATGCCATTTCCAAGGGCGCGCTCGGCGATGTGCTGGGCAGCCTTGGCTCGGAAAACATCCAGGGCGAAGTGCAGAAGAAGCTCGATGTCATCGCCAACGAGATCCTGCTCGATGCCAATGAATGGGGCGGGCATCTGGCCGGCATGGCCTCGGAAGAGATGGAAACGATCCATCCCATCCCCAACCGCTTTCCCAAGGGCGAATATCTGCTGCTGTTCGATCCGATCGATGGGTCCAGCAACATCGACGTCGACCTGTCGGTAGGGACGATCTTTTCAGTCCTGCGTGCCCCGGAAAATTCTGCGGGCCGCGATGTGATCGAGGAAGATTTCCTGCAGCCCGGTCGGCACCAGGTCGCTGCCGGATATGCGATCTACGGGCCGCAGACGCTGCTGGTCCTCACCTTGGGTAATGGTGTCTACGAATTCACGCTGGACCGTGAAATGGGTGCCTGGCGCATGACCGACGGGCCGCTGCAGATCCCGTCAGGTACGAAGGAAGTGGCGATCAACATGGCCCGGCGCGAGCAGTGGTCGCCCGAAGTCCGCCGTTACATCGACGAACGCGTGGGCTGCGAGGCTGGACCTTTGGCTGGGCAGTACAACATGCGCTGGACGGCATCGATGGTCGCGGACATTCACCGTATTCTCAAGCGGGGCGGCGTGTTTCTCTACCCGGCCGATCATCGCCAGCCAGGCAAGGCCCGCTTGCGCCTGCTCTACGAGGCCAACCCGATGAGCATGCTGATCGAACAGGCCGGCGGCCGTTCGAGCGACGGCGCTGGCTCCATTCTCGATACGCAGCCGACCAGCCTGCACCAGCGCATCGGTGTAGCCCTTGGCGATCCGGAAGAAGTGGAAGCGCTCGTTTCGCAGGACGCCTGAAAAAGTCGGGGCCCGTCACGGGCCCCGGCAACGATGCCAGTCGAGCCAGGTCAGTCCGGCTGTTCACCCAAGGATACGTATAACCGCGAAATTCGCGAGGTTTGGATGCACCACTGGTCGTCCTGCTTGCGATAGGTTTCGTGATAGTGCCCGCAGCCGTGGAGGGTGAGCACAGTCCCGCTTTCGTCCCAGATCTGGTCTTCCATGGCGATGACGCCGCGGGCCGTGTCTGCCGAGAGGATCTCGATCTCGTGGCAATGCCCATGGTGAACGGTGCGGCTCGTTTCCACCGCGCCCACGATGAACTGGGTAATCACGTCGCCGCCCTCATAGACCCAATCATTGCTCTCAGCAGCGCGGCCGGCTTCTCCCTTGCCGTCGACGTTTAGCGAAGCGCGCGCGTCAAACACTGCATCATCGGCAAAGACGGTGCGCAGGCCTGCCCAGTCCTTGGTGTCCATGCAGCGAAAGTAGCGGCCCTTGAGCTGCTTGATTTCCTCGATCGCGAGCAGGCGTTCGCTGGTATCCATCGGCATTCTCCCGGAAAATTCGTTCGTTCGGTTCATCTTCTGGGAAATGACAATTGCCCAAGTCGTAGCAAAGCGCACCTCGCCGACTGGCTAGGGTTCCGCCCCAAGGCGTGCCACTGCCAGGATGCGCTGGGCCGCGGCCCAAACCGCATCGACCGCTAGCGATCCCTGTTCCATCGCCTGGGCAAGCTTTGCACTTCAGGAGCGGGGAGGCCCGGTCATTTCGAAATGACACCGGGCACTCAAGTTGGCATTCACCGGTCGATCACATGACGCGACTGGCTCCCCGGACGATGGCCTCGCCGAGTATCAAGCGATTTCCCGGTCAAGACTTGTGTCCAATCAAGTTCAGCCGTGGCTGCGCAAGTGGGGCATTACATCGCTCGCGAGGAGGCGAAGTGTACGATTGCCCCATTCGAGGCGCTGCTGGGTGACGGGGCCGGTGGTGGTGCCGCACAGGATGTTGCCGATGCCCAGCTCCGCATAGGGTTCAAGGTGTTCGCGCACGGTTTTCGGGCTGCCATAAAGGCACCAGGTGGCGATCCAGTCCTCGGTTAGGGCCATGGGGGTCTCGTCGGTCTTGGTGTTGGCCGCGTCCTGCTCGGCCTTGTCGCCATAGAGCTTCTCGCGATCGACGGCGGCATGGTAGGCCTTTAGGATCACTTCGAGTTCCTCGCGGGCCTGCTCGTCGCTCTCGGCGATGTGGACGCATTGATAGCTGTGGGTGGTCCAGGACAGGGCATCGGCGACGGTCTCGTCGCTATGGCCGGCGGCGAGCAGCATGTCACGGTAGGCGGTGAAATACTTGGTGACGTGCTTGAGCGGCTCGGTACCGCCGATCTTTGGCGGGGTGAAGGCCGGGATGAATGCGGGCCAGCCATGTTCGGCCGCGCGGCGCGCGCTGGCTTCCTTCATGGCGACGGGCATGAGCCGGGCATGGCCCTTGGAATAGGGCGCAGGGGCGATGCGCTGGAGGACCTTGCCGCGGTAGGTCCCGTTATCGAATTCGACCGGGGCATCGGCCATGGTCTTGGCCCAAAGCTGTTCGGCGATGGCAAGATTGGCGTCGGAGACCGGCGAGGCTTCCTTGTAGTTCACACCGAATCCGATCATTTCCTCGGGCGTGGTGCCCGAGCCGACGCCGACGAGCAACTTCCCCTTGGTCAGCTGATCGAGGATGTTGATGCGTTCCACGAAGCGCACGGGGCTGTGCAGCGGGACCGACGTGACCGAAAAGCCGAAGTGCAATTCGGGGAACTTCGCAGCCAGATAGGCGGCGAATATCATCGGGTCGCTGGCGACGGGCATGTAGCCGGTGAAATGATGATCGGGCAGGAATACCGCATCGAAGCCGAGTTCGGCGGCGAGGCCGGCATGGTCGATACTGTCCAGGATGAACTGGCGATCCTGCTCCGGCGCCGTCGTGCGACCGGCAAGGAATACAGAAAAACGCATCGAAACGGTGTCCTCTCATCACAATAGGCCGAAAGTCATGGCTTCCGGCATCTCGAATCAAGATTAGAACAATAATTCGCATTGTGCAAGTGGGGCGATCCGGGAGGAGGCGCGCGAAGCGTACCCTGTTCAGATCATCTGCGTGCGATAGCTGCTATCATGCAGCACCGGTGCGATCGTCGGCGTGTTCAGTTGCAGGCCGGGATTCGGCGTCATGGCAATAAGGACGCAAAGTGGCTGCCCGTGCGGCAGGATCACTAAGCCCCCGCGAGGTTGTAATGCTGGGAAGTCGCCCAGTAATCAAGGCGTGAGATTACGCGGTCCTGGCAGATAACCCGAACCCGGCGTGTTCCGGAGGGTTTTCAGATTTTGGCGATAAGGTAAGCGAGGCACATGTTGCCGAGTTCGGTTTTGAGCTCGTTCCAGTCCTGCTGGTGCACGGCTTCGCCTGTGGATCCGAGGCTGAGTTGCCTTGCGAGTGTGGCGAAGATGATCTGGTAGGCGGCGTTGGCCTTCTTCTGGCAATCGTTGCCGCTGAACTCGGCGCGATATTCGAGCATGGCCTCGATGCAGATTGCTGCGGCGCGGTTGGCGCTGGCGCGGCCCGGTTCGGAGACGAGGGGGTCGAAGGAGGCGCGCTGCATGCTCAGGCGCAGGAGCGGGGCATGCTTCTTGAGCAGTTCGGCAAAGGCCTCGACGAACCGGGGCACGAAAGTGGTGAGCGAGGTGGCGCCGGCGCGCACCTTCTCGATCATCGCGTCCTCGTCGAGCGCCATCTTGGCCAGGTGGTTGCCGATGACGGCGCGCACGAGGTTTTCCTTGCTCTCGAAGCGCAGGTAGATCGACCCGATCGAGACGTTGCCGCTCTGGCTGACGTCCTGGAGGGTGAAGTCCTCGCTGCCGCGCGCGAGCATGAGCTTTTCGGCGGCGACGAGCATGCGCTCCAGGGAGGCCTTGCTGCGGCCCTGGAGCGGCGTCTTGCTGACGGTATCGACGCTCAGCGTGGCCCCGGCATCCCTTGCTTTTGCTTTTCTTGGCATAGGTTTCATCTGGAGCCCGTTTGAAAAGGAAACGTCAATTCTATTTAATCGTCCCGCCCCGGTCGCTGGGTCATCACGGGCCCTGCAGGAAGGGCTGCAATTCTAGCGATTGTCTTCCACTATCAATTCGGCTGCCCGCGCGCCGACAGCCATGGCCGGACCATTGGTATTGCCCGAAACCGGCGTCGGCATGATCGAGCAGTCGACTACGCGAAGACCTTTCAAGGTGTGAACGCGACATCGCGAATCGACAACGGACGAGCGAAGGTCGGTGCCCATCGTACATGTTCCCGTGCCGTGAAGGCCCGGATCGACCATGTTGCGCAGTTCCTCGATGAGGGCCTCGTCCCCCTTGACAGAGTCGCCGGGCACGCGCTCCGCGCCGGTGAAGCCTTTCATCGTATCCGACCTTGCAATGGACCGCAGCATCTTGATCAACTCCAGCGCCTTGGCGACGTCGCGCCCGTCGCTCCACAGGCCTGAATCGATCAGGGGCGCGGCGCGGAAGTCAGGCGAGGTGAGTGTAACCTCGCCGCGGCTCCACGGACGCAAGTGATAGCCCGCGATGGTCAGACCCGGGCGCTTGGAAATTGGGCTACCGGGCTTTGCGACCATCTCCTTGACCGTTCGCATCGCGAAGGGAGCAGCGGCAAGCTGCATGTCCGGCCAGTCGGCTTCGCAGTCCTTGCCCGCGTAAAGCATGGTTAATGGCATGCCGACGCGCGCCAGGGGGCCATTACCGAAGGCAAGGTAGCGCATGGCGTTGCGATAGAGCCGCCACCCGGTGAAATCACGGTTGATGCCGGGGTGGCCGTGCAGGTCGAAGGAAATGGCCAGCTTCTGGTGATCGCACAGGTTGCGCCCGACCGCGGGCAGGTCCTGCAGGACCGGAAGGCCCAGCGCCGCCAGGTCCGCGCCCTTGCCGAGCCCGGAGAGCTGCAGGATTTGCGGTGATTTGTAGACGCCGGCGCTGAGTACGACTTCGCGCTTCGCAGAGTAGGTCAAGATCTGGCCTTCGCGTTCGCATTCGATGCCGGTAGCCCTGCCATCTTGGATGACGATCCGGCGTGCCGAGGTGCCGGTCACGATATCAAGATTGGACCGTGCACGGATCGGTTTCAGGAATGCCTCATAGCTGGACGCGCGCCTGCCCTTTCTGTCGACAGTGTACTGGCTGCGGCCCACACCCTGCGTGCCGGGGGTGCAGATGTCATCGAGCCAGGGAACGCCAAGTCCGGTGCAGGAATCCACGATAGCTCTGTAGACGCCTGAATCGTGTTCGGACTGCGTGATCTGAAGCGGTCCGCCGGTCCCGCGCGATGGATCTGCGTGTGCACCTGCATAGTCCTCGATCTGCGCGTAGCAGCGGCTGATTTCATCCCAACCCCATTCGTGCAGCCCCAAGTCACGCCAGCCATCGAAATCGCGCGGCTGACCGCGCAAGTACCAGGTTCCGTTGACGGCGGATGAGCCCCCAAGGCCTTTACCGTAGCTGTGCATTTCATTGCGTCGACCGGGGTGTTGAACGACAGGGAAGGACCAGAAGTACTCTGGCTTTCCCAGGATTCTCACGAAGCCGCCGGCCATGTGGATGAACAGTGTCTGGTTGTTGCCGCCGGCCTCGAGCAGTAGCACGCGGGCTGCGCTGTCGCGGCTAAGCCGTTCCGCTACTACGCAGCCGGACGAACCCGCGCCAACGATGATGTAGTCGTAAGTGGACATGTCACGCACCCTCGATTGCCCCGTTGTCCGCGTGCTCTTGTCGACCGAGTCCGGCACGCCCATTAAAAGAATTAAAATTCTGGTTTGATTTTGTCCAGATTGAAATCCCGGTTGACGGCGAGCTGGGCATTAATTAGAAGTTTTATTCTAATAATTGCTGGCGACGAGGCTAAAAAGCCTGTCGCGTCGTGGCTTTTGGCGAATCGGCCAGGGAGAGTGCATTGCTGCCTGTAGAAAGAGTCATCGCGGAAAACGGTCTGCACATTTGTGCAGATGGGGTGCGTATCGATGTTCGCTTACCGTGGTACCGTTCCCTGCCGCTATCCACGATTGAAATCGAAGCGCTGAGCATCGGCGGGACGCCGATCGATCTCACGTCTGTGCGTTTCGAACTCGAGGGCAAACGCTGGGACTTTCATCAACTGGCAGAGCAGACCGATGCGTTCTGGTTCGTGCTGGACCAGGCACAGCTGTTGGTGCCAGGCCAGACACTGGAGCCTGGCTCCGAACACGAGGTCGCGGTGACCATCGCGCTCTATCCGCCTTACATTCCGGGCATGCGCCGGTCCAACAGCCAGAAGCTCACGCTCAAGGCCCTTGAGGGAAAAGTGCAATGATCGCCCTGACCGGCCCTGTGACCGGGGCGACCCTTTATGCCTTCACCAACGAATTCGTGTCCCGTGCCTACGATTTCGAAGGCCTGCTTCGAGAGGTTGCCCGGCGTGGATTGGGCCCCAGCGTCGAAGTTGTGGGATTCCAGTCGATCAAAGGCTTCCCCGAAGTGAGCGATGCATTCGCCGATCGATTCGCGCAACTCATGGCAGAACTGGAGCTGGAACCCTCGTCGCTAGCGATCAATTCCGATCGTTTCCTCAAGCGCGGACAACCGATCCCGGACGAACAGCTGCTCGAATACCACAAGCGGCAGATGCGCTCGGCCGTAAAGCTGGGCTTCCCGGTCGTGCGCTACCAGTTTGCTACGCCGCCTTCCATGGTGCGCGATCTGGCCCCTTATGCTGAGGACCTCGGGATCAAGATGGGGCTTGAAGTGCATGCGCCTGCCCATGCGAACCACCCTCTCGTTCAGGCCTATCGCGAGATCTATGAACAGGTGAATTCCCCGGCGCTCGGCTGGATTCCCGATTTCGGCGGAACGGCTAGCCGCTTGCCGCCAAGTCTTCTGAACGCAGCGCGCGAGCGCGGGGCGCCCGAAGGCCTGATAAACCTGCTTCTGGAAATCTGGCCCGAACCAGGCGCGCCGCATGAGCGTGCCGGAAAGCTGCACGAAATTGCGCTCAAGGAGGGCTACAGGCCCGAGCATATCCAGGCCGTAAGCCTGGCTTTCTTCATCCTGGCGAAGAACGACCCACGCAGCTGGGCCGAACTCGTCGACCGTACCATTCACATTCATGGCAAGTTCTACCACGTCGATGACGAGGGACGTGAAGAGGCGATCGACTACGAAACGATCTTGCCGCTGTTTCGCGATGGCGGCTTCACAGGCACGATGGCGAGCGAGTGGGAAGGCCATGCCTATTGCGTGGCCGACGCCTTCGACGAAGTCGCGCGCCATCAGGCCATGTGTCAGCGTTTGCTGGCAGAGCCGAGCCCGGCATGATGCGCGGCTCGCGTCGCCAGGTGGTGCTGGGCGCCATTGCCGGTGCAGCGATCGCACCGCGGCTCTCGGCAATGGCGGTGCAGCCGCCCGGGCCACGTGTGATCGCCTGCGAGGAAGGGTTTTCCATACCCGAGCTTATCGACGCGGTCGATGCCTTCATGGCGACGCGCGCCGACAAGGAGCCGGGGCTTGCCAGCCTGATCGGGCCCGGTGGCAAGTTTCCGCGCATGCCGCAGTTGCTCGATCCCAAGCGGCGCATCGCGGACATGGATGCAAGCGGCGTGGACATGCAGGTGCTTCTGCTCAATTCGCCGGGCGTGCAGATCTTCGAGGCACGGCAGGCCGGCGAACTGGCGGCGCTCGCCAATGACCGGGCCGCAGAATGGAAACGGCAATGGCCGGATCGGTTCGCCCCACTCGCTGCATTCGCGCCGCAGGATCCCGCGGCGGCTGCTCAGGAGCTGGAACGCGCCGTCACCCGGCTGGGCTTGCATGGCGGTATCGTCAACTCCAGCACGCACAACCGCTATCTCGACGCTCCGGAGTTCTGGCCGATCTTCGAGGCAGCGCAGGCTCTGGGCGTGCCGATATACATTCATCCTCGCGAACCGCGAACGGACATGCTGGAGCCTTACCTGGAGCACAACCTGCAGGGCGCAGTCTGGGGCTATGCCGCCGAAACCAGCCTTCATGCACTTTCACTGATCATGGCCGGGGTGTTCGACCGGTTTCCTGACCTGACGATCGTGCTCGGCCACAACGGCGAAGGCATTCCCTTCAATCTCGATCGTATCGACAATCGCTACATGACGATGCACGGCGGCGGAACGGGCAAGCTCAAGATGAAGCCCAGCGAATACTTTCACCGCAACTTCGTAGTAACCACGAGCGGCACGAACTGGTCGCCCGCCGTCCGGTTCTGTCAGGATGTGCTCGGACCGCAGCGCGTACTGTTTGCGGTCGATTATCCATTCGAAAATGGCGTGGAGGCCGTCCGGGCCGTGGATGGAATGACGATGAGCGACCTGGAACGGGGCATGTTCCTTCACGCAAATGCGGAAAGGGTGTTCAACATTCCGCCATCACGAACCGCCTCAGATTGGTGATGGGGGGCGGTGAGCCCGGGCTAATGTCGGTCTCGCGCGGCGATTTGCGGTAGCGCTGGATGACCGGGTCGGGCTTGTCGCCGGTGCATTCAGCGGGATCCTGGCGAAGAACCGGCCCGAGCGGGTGAGTGAGCCCGAGGACATTGCGTCGCGTCCTGCGAAACTGACGAATTCGGCGGACCTGGGCAGAATGGACCGCCCTGATGCCGAGAGTGAATTTCAGCTTCCAATGCTGAGGCTGACGAAGGCCAGTGCGGACAGGAAGCTCGCCAATGTCGCGACGATGACCGGGGTCAGCGATCGCCAGCCAAGTTCGATCAGGAGATCCATGCGCGAGCGCATCGCCGTGGCTGTCACGGCAAGCAGCAGGAGGGCCTTCGATCCCGACAGGGCGGCGGACTTGGCCACCTCCGGCACGGCGAAGAGGCTGTTGAAGGCAACGACACCGATGAACGCTGTGATGAACCACGGCGGGCTGAACCTGCGCCAGGCGGGGTGGTTCTCCTGCCCTGAACTGGGACCCAGCCACAAGCTGACCAGCATGACGATCGGCGCCAGCAGGGCTACGCGGGCTAGTTTGACGATTGTGGCATAGGATCCGGCGATGTCGGAATAGGCGTAACCACCGCCGATTGCCTGCGCGACATCGTGAATGGACGCGCCGATCAGAAAGCCGGCCTGCTTGTCGTCGAAGCCGAGCTGTGCGGCCAAGGCCGGATAGATCGACATGGCAATGGCGCTGGCCAGCGAAACGCCGACAAGCGTCAGCGCGAACTGGGCCTGACTGAGCCTTTCCTTGCCGATCACGCCGTAAAGCGCGAGAGCTGCACTGGCGCCGCAGATGGCCGTCGCGCCGCCTGCCAGAATTCCGGCATAGCGCGATTGTCCGGATATGCGGGCACCTGCCAGGCCTGCGCCGAAGGCCAGCGCCATGATGACCAACAGGGCCGCGAAGGGCTGGATGCCCAGCGCCTCGATCTGGACGAAGGTGATCTGCAGCCCGAGAACGACAATGCCAAGTCGAAGGCAGGTGCGCGAGGCGAAGTCCAGGCCTGCATGCGTATCCTGATCGCGCGATATGAAATTGAGGGCGAGGCCGATCAGGAGGCCCATGAGGATGATCGGGAAGCCATAATGGTCCGAAAGCCATGCCGCTGCTCCTGCCGCGGCACTGCACGCCAGCAACCCGGGGACAAGGTGCGATGGCGCACGCCTGCCTGGCGGCGGAGTGTCCCCGGTGAGCTGCAGTTCGCCGAACAAGTCGCCAGCATGGGGCGATGCCCGCCAGTCCACACCTCTCATCCCTCTCTCCCATCCGATATGTCTAACGGTGTCATATTTTGCTTCCCTTATCAGGCGCCGGCGCTAAGCTGCAACAACAAATCGGCCGGCAGGGCCGGGGACCGGGAGAATGCAGGTGGTATCGCAAGAGGAGATGATGCGCGAAAAGGTGGCGAGCAGGATCGTTGTCCTGTTGGTCGTACTTCTTTTCGTGGGCAATGCCCTCAATTACGTCGACAGGCAGGTTCTTGCCCTGCTCAAGCCCACGCTCGAGGCCGAGTTCAACTGGACCGATACGGATTATGCCCATCTCGGCGCGACGTTCCAGATCGCTGCTGCCGCCGCCCTGCTGGGAGTAGGCTGGTTCGTCGACCGGTTGGGCGTGCGGCTGGCCTATGGCATCGCCATTGCGGTCTGGAGCGCTGCAGGCATGGCGCACGCCCTTGCCGCAAGCGTGCAGCAGTTCGTTGCTGCGCGTGTCGTTCTGGCCGTCGGCGAGTCGGTGAGTACGCCAGCCGGGCTCAAGGCCGCAGCGATCTATCTGCCTGCCCGGCAGAGAAACGTCGCCATCGGACTGATCAATACCGCGCCCAACATTGGCGCAATCATCACGCCGCTGCTGATCCCGCCTTTCGCGATTGCCTTCGGCTGGAAAGCGGCCTTCATCGTGACCGGGAGCCTGGGCTTCATCTGGCTGGCATTCTGGTGGCCGACGATGCGCGGAATCAAGCCGCTCCATCATGTTGCGGAGCGCGCTCCCGTGAGATGGGGGGAGATGTTGCGGGACCGCAGGACCTGGGCTGTTACCGGCGCCAAGGCCTTCACCGACTGCGTCTGGTGGTTCGTGCTGTTCTGGATGCCCGACTTCTTCAACAGGGCCTTCGGGATGAGCCAGGCCGATCTGGGGTGGCCCATCGCGATCATCTTCGTGCTTGCCGCGCTCGGCGCGATTACATCCGGGGGCCTTTACCCGATCCTCCTGGGGCGCGGTTATACCGTCAATCGGGCCCGCAAGATGTCGATGCTGTTCTTCGCGGTGACGGTCCTCATCATGCTTCTGGCCCTTCAGACCGAAAACCCCTGGCTTGCCGCGGTGTTCATAGGGTTCGGGCTGTTCGCTCACCAGGGCTTTTCAACGAACATTTTCGGCATGGCCGCTGACATCGTTCCCTCGGCGCGCATGGCAAGCGTGATCGCGGTGGGCGCGGTGGCGGGCAACCTCTCAGGAACGGCGATGATCGAATTCGCAGGTTGGTCGCTGGATAGCGGACTGGGCTACGGTCCGATCTTCGGCATTTGCAGTGTTGCTTACCTGTGCGCGCTGGCATTCATCCATCTGGTTGTACCGGATCTCCAGCTGGAAGACTGAGTTCGCTCATGGCCTGCGCCGGCCTGAGCTAGGCGGGTGCGGGTCAGGCAGCAGCCCGAACGCCATTCCTGCCGAAGCGCTTCATATCGTAAAGCGCCACGTCGGCAGCGTGGAACACCTGGTCGGGTAGGTCCGACGCGCGAAATTCTGCGACGCCGCAACTGACTGTCGCGAGGATATGGACAGTATCCTGGCTGAAGGCAGGCGTTTGCCTGACGGACTCGACGATACGCAGGCAGGCATGTCGCGCCGTTTCCAGATCGCAGTGCAGCAAGATGGCGAATTCATCGCCGCCGATCCGGGCAATGAAGTCGCCCTCACGCATGCTTGTCCTCATGCGCTGGGCTATTTCCCGCAGGACAATGTCGCCCACGCAGTGACCGTGGGAATCGTTGATGGCCTTGAAGCAATCTACATCGACGATTGCCAGGGCAGCGGGCCCGCTCGCGGATTGGGCGAGGGCTTCCAACTCGGCGCGCAGTCCTTGGCGGTTGGGCAGGCCGGTAAGATCGTCCTTGAAGGCTTTCGATGCCAATGTGACCTCGTTGTCCTTGCGCACTGTCACATCGCGCAAGTTGATCACCGCGCCAGCAATGCCGCCGTTGCGCTTGAGCAGGCCGATCGAGCCTTCAAGAACCAGTTCAGGGCGCATCATGGGAGTGAATTCGAACGTCCCGGGAAGGACGATATCCTTCCTTGCAGCCCGGCGCATCTCCTGGACGAGATCCTGCGCCAGAGGCGAGACGGTGTCCAGCGAGCGGCCGATGATCTGGCCGGGTTCGAGGCCCAGGTACTTCCTGAGCGGTCCTTCCGCCCACTTGCAGACGCCGTCCTCGTCGAAGCCGAGGATTCCGTCCGGTGAATGGGTCATCATCAGGCGCAGGGCTTCTTCGCGCTCGGCCAGGTCCTGAAGGACGGACTTGCTTGACGAGACGATCGTCGCAACCGGCAGTACGGTGGCAAGCAGCAGGACGAGGTAGAACTGGAAATAGAATTCCTGAGCGCCCTTGGAATAGGGCATGGCCGCGACAGGCCCCAGACCCTTGATCGTCGTGACCGCGCCTATGATGGCGATGATGATGACGCCCGCCATGACTGACGAATTGCCATGTCTGAAGGCCAGCACCAGTAGCGAGGAAGTCAGCAGGAATAGAAGGGGTATGCTGCCTTGGGTGAAGACGAAGGCTGTCAGCAACGAGTGCGAGCCGACCAATCCCAGGACCTTGGCCTTCTCTAAGGGGCTGCGCGATTGAAAGCCGCGGTAGTAGCTCCCGTCAAACAGTGCCATCAGGAATGGCGTGACGACAATGTAGCCCAGCGAATTGCTTACGAACCAGCGCAGGAAGGAAGAACCGAGAGCCTCTCCATAATTGAGAAAGGTGACGAGCGTTCCGGCGCCGGCTCCGACAAGGGGCGCGGCGAGCCCTGTGCAGGCCACGAAGCCCAGGACGGTGCGAGCGTTGGCAAGCGGGTTTTCGCCTTTGTTAACCTGCAGCAGTAACCAGGCCGCGAGCCAGGTCTGGCCCATGTTGATGCCGCCATAAAGAAACAGCCCCGGCGTCCATTCCCGAGTCAGGACGTTCGCAACCAGATTGCCGCACCAGCCGGCAAGCAGCAAGTAGGGCCAGTCACGCTTCGGATGTTTCAGCAGAAGGGCAAGAATGACAGCGTCGGCAGGCCACATCGTGGCGTGCGCGTGCTGATCGGAAGTGACGTAGATCGTGGTCCAGGCTAGCAAGGCATAAGCAAGAGCGCCGATAAGCGCGCTATCGACGCAGTGCTGCCAGTCCTCTTTCTGTTCACGTACTTTGGCGACCATTGTCGCCCGGTCTAGCAAGATTCGTTAAAGAAATTTCTATCGTCGATTAGGTAGTGAAAAAGGATGTTCAAGTTTCTGATTTGCTTAAAAATATCTCTTTCTCTTGAATCTGACGGATACCGCCAAAAGGTTCCAGGATCGCCTGGTGTTCAGATCAATGCGTAGGTCGTTCCCGATTGGCTGACCACTAATAGTCGTAGCCGACCTTGATGCCGAATAGCTGGGGCTTCGTCGGATAGGCCATCGCGTATTCTCCGCAGAGTTGCGGGGCGCAGACAGTGTTGAGCGACAGAATGCCGTGGCTCGAAAAGGCATTCTGGATGAAGCCCTCCACGCGATAGTGATCCCAGTTCATTCCGATTGAAAAGTCGGCAGTCGTGAAGGCCTTTGTTGGGCCGACCGCGGCAAAGTCGCTGTCGGTCAGGAACGAGCGAGAGCCGCCCTGGTGGCTGACCGTTGCCTGGAAGAACGCCGTTCCGGCGCCTACAGGCGCCTCGTATCGTGCGGTGGCATTGCCCTTGAACTTGGGCATGACCGGCAGTCGGGTGCCTGAGGGTGTGGACTCGCCCAGTGAGCAGTCCGGATTGTTGGTCGCGTCGAGGTAACAGAAACCGCGCGAAAGCTGCGCGTCGACGTACGTGGCGCCAGCCGAGAGCGAGAGTCCGCCAAAGCGCATCGAAAGGTCGCCCTCGATGCCGTAGATGCGTGCATCGCCGGCATTGTAGGTATTGGTCACGCCATTCTGACCGAAAGGCACGAGGCCGAATTGCAGGTTCTTCCACTTCTCGTAGAATACCGCGCCATTGAAGATGGCAGGCCCGAGGCGGGTTTTCCAGCCGATCTCATAGTTATCGAGGGTGTCGGCCTTGAATGGCCTGACGCCCGGCCGGCGGTTGTTGCCACCAGGCCGATAGCCGCGCGACACCGTAGCATAGAACATGATGTCCGGCGTTGCCTGCCATTTGACGCCGCCCTTCCAGATGACGCCGGATTCGTCGACTTTCTTGTCCACGCTCTGGCATGGCACGTCGGGGATGTCGGTGGGGAAGCAGATGGCCGGATCAACGCTGCTGCCGAAATTCAGGCCGGAAAATCCGAAGATCGTGTTCTTGGCCATGAAGCCACGGACGCCGCCGATGAGCGTGATCGAAGGGACGATGTCGTATTCGGCCTGCGCGAACATCGCGTAGTCGCGGTCCTTGCGGTTTATCCGGGTCCGGAAGGCCGTGTCGGAATTCGGGAAGGGGACGACCCAGTAGGGATCGACTGCGGTGCCAAGCCCCTGAATATCGTAATCGGCAAAGACCTTGTCGGTCTGGATCTGCAGGAACAGGCCGGCCGTGAGGCGGAATGGCTTGTCTGAGGGCGAGCTGACGCGAAGTTCCTGTGTGAACTTGGTATACTTGTCCTTCAGGATCGCGTTCTGGGTCGGATCGAGGAACTGACCGTCGGGTCCGATGAACTTGGTCGCATCGCTGAAATAGGTGACGCCGTCGTACTCGTAGGTGTAGCTGTCGTAGGCCACGCTGTAATATGAATAGTCGGGGCGGTTATCGACCGTGCGCTCGAAGTAGCCTCCGACATAGGTGACGTCCCAGTCCGACAGCTTGCCCTGTACGGTCAGCGCAGCTTGCCACCATTCATCCTTGTTGTAGCCGGGTAGATAGGAAGTGACCGTGAGGTAGGGCTTGGCTGTAACAGCCGGACGGTTCGCGTTTGCCGGCACATCGCGCACCGGACCCCACAGAAAACTGCCGTGGGCAACCTGGTGCTGGTACATGAATGAGGGCGTGACCGTCCAGGAATCGTCGAGTTCGATGCCCAACGCGGCGCGCCCGCCTACCGTCTCGACATCGTTGAAGTCGTCTTCCACAAGCCCCGCATTGGTGACGGTAACGTTTGTCGCCGGATCGTTGTCGTCCAGATAGAATGTGCGCGTGCCCGGCTTGTTGTCGATATAGCCGCCTTGTTTTTCATAGAACGCACTCACGCGCAGCGCCATCATGTCATTGAGCGGCAGGTTGACGTAGCCTTCGACTGCGCCGCCGAAGTCGCCCTTGCCCCACTTGTTGGCCTGCAGGTCGATCGAGCCGGATGTTTTGCCCGGATCGGGCTTGTTGGTGATGATCCGCAGCACGCCCGAAAGCGATGATGCGCCGAAGAGCGTGCCTTGCGGTCCGGCGAGAGCCTCGATGCGGGCGATGTCATAGACGTGGAAATCTACCGTGCCGCCGATCGTCGTGACGGGCACGTCGTCGATATACATCGAACTGGTCGGCAGGGGGCCGATGTGCAGGCCATCACCGCCGGAAGCCACGCCGCGGAAGAAGATCTGCGACTGGCTTGGCCCGAACGATTGGAAACTGACGCTGGGCAGGATCTTCGCGTAGTCGTCGAACGAAGCGACGTTTGCGTTTTCCAGGCTCTCCGAGCCGAGGACATTGATGCTCAGCGGGACTTTCTGGAGGCTTTCCTCCCTGCGCTGGGCGGTGACGATGATTTCGCCGCTATATTCGTCGCCGGCCTGCTGGGCATGGGCGGCGATGGGCGCAATAAGAGATGTCGTAGAAAGCAGAGTGAAGGCGAACCGGCCTTTTCGGATTCCTCGAAGCATACGGAAACCCCCCTGAAATGATGCGGCATAGTTTGCCATGCGCGACTGTTCGCAAAGCGAATTGTTTCAGGATGTCGTGTTCAGTGTTGCTTTTTTAACGTCGCGTTGCCGCCGCGCCACAGTGATATCTTCAGTCTTAGCGGCAAGCGTAGTCGTCGAGCGTGGTCCCGAGGGCTTCGCGGAGCGGCGCCAGGCGGTCCTCCACCGCGCGCCACAGGCCGGCGCCGTCGCGATTGATCGGGCGGCGGACTTGTTCCGAACTGGCTGTGCGTACGGCGCGGTCATTTTCGAAGAAGCGCAGGCAGGCATCCTCGAACGGGAGGTTCAGGGCATCCAGAAGGCTGCGGGTCGCCGCTTCGGGATCATCCAGCAGGTCCTCATGGATGACCCTTACGGTGCGACCAGGCAGGACCGTATCGAAATGGCGCATCAACCGGACGTAATCGGCGTAATAGTGGCCAATGTCGGCAAGGTCGTAGGAGAACGCCTGACCGGTAGCGAAGTGTTGGCGGAAGTTCGAATAGCCGCAGTCAAGCGGATGGCGGCGGGCATCGACGATGCGCGCATTGGGCAGGATCAGGTGGATCAATCCGGCATGCAGCCAGTTGTTCGGCGTCTTGTCGATGAACAGGAGCTTGCCTTCGCGGCGGTGGATGCGCGTGCGCTCGAGATAGCTTTCGCCCAGGTCGTGCAATCGCTCGGGACCGAGATCGGAGATGACTTCGGGATAGCTGCCTTCCTTGCCGAGTTGTGAGACGAGCGAGAGGATATCGGGCAATTCCATCGTACCTTCGACCATCGAGTGGCAGGATAGGATCTGCTCTATCAGGGTCGATCCAGCGCGAGGCAGGCCCAGTACGAATACCGGATCGGGTGCCGGGCAACCCATGCCCTTGCGCTGCGCCAGAAATGGAGCATCGAACAGGGCAATGGTTCGATCGACGGCACTTCTCGTTCTTTCGGCGCTATAGGGCAACTGCTTACGGCGCAGGGCATTGGCCGTGAGATAATGGTCGAAGCCTTGCTCCGGGCGCCCGGCATCCTCAAGCGCCTTGGCGAGCGCGAAATGGAGATGGTAGCGATCTTCGGCGTTGGCCGAGGGTTCGGCAAGTCCGGTTTGGATCGCGGCGATATCGGCTTCTTCAAGGCGCACCGTCTTGAGATTGGCGATCGACCACCATGCCTCCCCGAATGCAGGGCGCAAGTTCAGCGCGCGGCGATATGCGGTTACCGCATCGGCCTGCCGACCCACAGTCTTCAGTGCGTGTCCGTAGCTGGTCCAGATGCGCGGTTGGCGTTCGCTGCCCGGACGCGCCAGTACGCTTTCGTACAGGCTGATCGCTTCGGCGAACTCGCCCAGCCGCCCGACGACCGCGGCACGCAGCACGCCATTTCCGGGGCCTTCATCGGTCAAGCGATCCAGTTCGGCGAGGGCTTCCACGGTCTTGTTCTGGCGATAGAGGGCCATGGCCAGATTGGTGCGCGCGGCGACGAAGGCGGGAGCGAGTTCCAGCGCCCGGCGCAGAAGTTTCTCTGCATCCTGATAGCGCCCGATCCTGCCTGCAACTTCAGCAAGCATGCGAATGGCGGCGACGTCGAACGGGTTTTCGCGCAGGCGACCGCGAAGCAGCGGTTCTGCCTGTTCAAGCCTGTTCTGGACCATTGCGTGTCCGGCCTGGATCAGAACCGGATCGAGGGTTGCCGCGTCGATCGCGGCCAGCTCTTCGAAACTGGCCCGTTCGTCATGGCCCAAGGCGCGCAAGGCCCGGGCGGCGAGGCGGTGGGCTTCGGCGTCGTCTGAATTTCGAGCCAGCAACAGCTCGCAGTCGCGAAGGGCGGCGCGTGGGTCCTGGGCCACTTCCTTGCGTATGGCGGAATAGGTTGCCGGCGTCATGCGTGGATCGACACCTCATCATGATGGGTTCCATATCTTTCTTACAGGACAAGATTCACGACTGGCAATCATTTGCGCACCTTTGATGCACCGGAGAGACGGGGCCGTGAAAAGTCCCTGTGTTCAACTGCCAAGGCTCAGAGCGCGGCTCGAGATATGGGGTGCATTTTGCGACGGGACTTTGAGGAGCGGATTGAATCCATGCGGCAGTCCTGTTGACCGAGTGAACGTTCCAATCTAGATGAACGTTCACAAGAATGGGCGGCTGTTCCCGGCGCGGGCGAGGATGGAATGGATGTCGCAACACCGCGGCGCCGACGATCGGGGTCTACCCAGGTCCATGCCGAACGACCGGGGTCGCGTCTGGCAAATGCCGAAAGGCGCAGGGGGAAATCCGTAGATCATGGGGCGAAGGCGTCAGTCAGTCACGATCAAGCACGTTGCTGCGGACGCAGGAGTTTCACTGCAGACGGTAAGTCGTGTTATCAACAACGAGCCCAATGTGCGCCCCCAAATGCGCGAGCGCGTCCGGGCTTCGATCGACAAGCTGGGCTATGTTCCCTCGATCGCCGCCCAGCGCATGAGCGGATCGCGGTCCTACCTGATCCTCGCCCTCAACGACCGGGAACGTACCATCGCCGACTGGCGCGCGCGCCAGGGTACGGACTGGGTGGACCAGATGCTGCTTGGCGGTATGCTGGAGTGTGCCGAGCACGGCTATCGTCTGATCTTCGAACTGGTCGATACGCGTAACGATCATGTCGAACGTGAGCTGGCGGCCGCGATTGCCGCATTGCAGCCTGATGGAGCGATCCTGACGCCGCCGCATTGCGAAAACCCGAAGATCCTTGCGACTTTCGACCGGTTCAATATCCCCTATGCCCGCATGGGGTCGCGCGCCGAGGTCAACGATACTGGGCATGACGGTTTCAAGGTCGCCATGGATGAAGAGGGCGCGGCGAGCCTCGCGACGCGCCATCTGCTCGACCTTGGGCATACGCGGATCGGGTTCATCGCGGGGCCGGCGAACTACAGTCTTTCGCAATGGCGCATCGACGGCTGGCGCGGCGAGATGGCGTCCGTTGGCCATGCCGCAGATGGACTTCTGGCCACCGGCGACTTTACCTTCTCCTCGGGCGAGCAGGCGGCTGAGACCCTGCTCTCGCTGGAAGATCGACCCACAGCGATCATCGCCAGCAACGACCAGATGTCGCTTGCCACTGTCGAGGTTGCGCGTCGGCTGGACCTCTCGATCCCCCGAGACCTCTCGCTGATCAGTTTCGACAATACGCCGCCGGTTCGCTTTACCCGGCCGCCGCTCACGGCCGTCGACCAGCCGGTTGCGGACATGACCGCGCGCGCCGTGCGGATGCTGATTGCGTGGCAGCGCGACAAGACTTCAGAATATGCTGCCGAAGTGATTTCAGCCGATCTCGTCGTGCGCGGATCGACTGCTCCGCCGGGGCAGGGTGCTTAGGATCGGCGCCGCAGACGCGGCATCCGGTCCGCAGAGTTCCATTTCTGCCGGGAGTTTCCTGGTACTCTATGCTCTGGCATGGGCCGGTGCGACGATCGCGTACACACCGTTCCTGACGATACTCCTGCCGGTTCGCGTTGAACTGCTGGCCCATGGCCAGCAGGTGCATTGGCTCGCTGCGACGACTTTCGCCGGTGCGATCGCCGCCAGTCTCGGCAATATCGCCTTTGGCTGGCTGAGCGACCTAAGCGGGCAACGACGGATCTGGGTCGCTTTGGGGCTTGTCCTGTCCGGGGCCATCCTGCTCATGATCCCGAGCATCGAGACGTTGCCCGTCCTGATTGTGGCGGTGATCGGCTGGCAGCTGGCACTGAATTTGATGATGGGTCCACTCGCGGCATGGGCCGGTGATGGAGTGTCCGACAGGCACAAAGGCATCTTTGGCGGGCTGCTTGCCTTTGCCCCGGCCCTGGGCGCGAGTTCCGGCGCCTTTGTCACGATCCCGGGAATGGCCGACGCGCAGATGCGCTTTGTTCTCGTTGTCCTTATCACCATTGCCTGCGTAGTGCCGTTGCTGATCTTCGGCGGACGAGGCGGGCCAAGCCGATCCAAGGCCGAGCTGCACGAGCGCGACGCAAGATTCGCTAGTGCCGAATGGCTGCGCTTGACCGTAACGCGCATGTGGTTTGCGCGTCTCCTTGTGCAGATCTCCGAAGCCTCCCTGTTCGCCTATGTCTACATCTGGTTCCGTAGCATCGATCGGGGTTTCGACGATTCGTCTGTCGCTAGGTTGCTGTCCCTCGTCCTCATCCTTGCTGCGCCCGCGGCTCTTCTGGCCGGACGTTGGGCCGATCTGGCCGGGCGACCCATTGCGCCCTTGCGGATATGCACGATCGTCAGCGCCGCGGGCCTCGCGCTCATGGCACTGGCCAATGACGCGGATCTGGCGATGGCCGGGTACGTCGTGTTCGGTATTTCAAGTACAATGTTCCTGTCCCTGCACAGCGCGCAGACCTTGCGCATCCTGCCCAACAGTGCGCGTCGGGGGAGGGATCTGGGCTTGTTCAACCTCACAAATACCCTGCCTTCGCTGATTGTGCCGACCCTGACGCTCGCCCTTGTGCCTGCGCTCGGCTTTCCTGCGCTTTTCGCGGTACTGACGATTTTTGCGTTGTCCGCCGCTTTCCTGCTGCGTCGACCGACCCGGGTCTGATCCTCCGCTTCTGGCGGCCGGTGTTCGAGCAGCGCCTCGGGAAATCGGTATCCGGGATCGTCCGCTGAAGCTGCATCAGCATCACCGCATTTAAGTCCGGACGGCCCTGTTTCGTACCCTCCGACCTTGCGGACGCGGTTCACGAGTTGGCGGCACAGGCCTTACATAACTCAGGCGGCGCCTCGCGCTTGATTAGCGCCCGCTCGCTGACAGGTCACTGTTGAAAATGTCCGCGGCGGCTTTCCAGTCACCACCGACTTTCCGCCAGACGACGACGTACTTGCCCGTGTCGGTTTGCTCGGTGCCATCGGGCGCCATTCTCAGACGATACGTTCCGCGATCGAGTGCCATGTCGCCCGAGGTCGACATCACTATCTGCTCTGGAACGAAAGTCAGATCAAACCCAGGCGTCTGCATCATTGCTGCCCAGGTCTGCTGGATCGCGTTACGTCCTTGGCCAATCGGCGAATTGGGAGGCATCACCGCGCCGTCTTCGGTGTAAAGACCTGCAATGCTTGCGGCATCCTTTGCTTTCACGAACTGAAGCCAGTGTTCGATTTGCCCTCGGATCAACTTTTCTTCCGCGGCAGTGTCGACAGCAGTGACGCTATTCATTGCGGTGGCGTCTGCAGGCGCCTCGCTTGCCTGGCCTGCGGTAAGCAACGCTGGGAGAGAAAGCAGCAATATGGATTTCTTCATCGACCCCTCCATTTTGCAGTCCCCCCATAGCACCGAAAACGTACCTCGCTCCAGCGTGCGACGATTGCTCCATCCAACAAAGGCGCCGTCTGCGCGCCTGGTCAAGGGCGTCAATTCCGGATGTTCGACAACTGGCAGGACCCGGCGAACGTACGGAGGGTTTCTTAAACAGCCTTGGTTCCGGCAATGACCGGTTTGAATCAGCTCCGGCCGCGGCGATGACCGCCGCGGGAGCTTGGCAACAGTCGATCCATCGCGGTCCTTCGGCCGTAAATGGTCCTCAGGTGCAAGACCGTCCGCAATCCGGGCAGATGTTGAACGGTCTGTGCTTAGTCGAGGAACGCTCGCATGATGCGTGAACGGCTCGGATGCTTGAGCTTGCGTAGCGCCTTGGCTTCGATCTGACGGATTCGCTCGCGAGTCACCGAGAATTGCTGTCCGACCTCCTCCAGCGTGTGATCGGTCGGCATGCCGATGCCGAAGCGCATGCGCAGCACGCGCTCCTCGCGAGGGGTCAGCGATGCCAGCGTGCGAGTGATCATTTCCTTCAGGTTGGCCTGGATCGCCGCGTCCACCGGGATGACGGCGTTCTCGTCCTGGATGAAGTTGCCAAGGCTGCTGTCTTCCTCGTCGCCAATCGGCGTTTCGAGGGAGATTGGCTCCTTGGCGATCTTCAGAACCCGCTTCACCTTTTCGAGCGGCATCGACAGTTTCTCGGCCATTTCCTCGGGCGTGGGCTCGCGGCCCTGATCATGGAGGAACTGGCGGCTGGTGCGTACCAGCTTGTTGATCGTCTCGATCATGTGGACCGGAATTCGGATCGTGCGCGCCTGATCCGCGATCGAGCGGGTGATCGCCTGCCTGATCCACCATGTCGCGTAAGTCGAGAACTTGTAGCCGCGGCGGTATTGGAACTTGTCGACCGCCTTCATCAGGCCGATATTGCCTTCCTGGATGAGGTCCAGGAACTGCAGGCCGCGGTTGGTGTACTTCTTGGCGATAGAGATCACCAGGCGCAGGTTTGCCTCGACCATTTCCTTCTTGGCGATGCGCGCTTCACGCTCCGCCTTCTGGACCATGTTGACGATGCGGCGAAACTCGGGAAGCGCCATGCCGGTTGCGGCGGCGATGTCCGATACTTCCAGGCGGATACGCTCGGCAGGTTCAGCTTCGCTTTCTGCAAAGGAAGCCCACTTCTTGTCCGTACTGGCCATTTCAGTGAGCCAAGCGTCGTCAAGCTCCCGGCCCGTGTAGGCATCGAGGAAATCGGCGCGCTTGACCTTGTGGCGTTCGGCCAGGCGCAGCATCTGGCCGCCCAGCGTCGTCAGGCGACGGTTGAATGCGTAAAGGTTGTCGACGAGAGTTTCGATCTTGGTTGCGTGGAACTGCACCGATTCGACCTGAGCCGTAAGGTCTTCACGAAGCTGCTGGTATTGGTCTTCCTTGGCGCCCGGGAAATCGATGCCCAGTGCCAGAGCGTCGAGCCGCTCGCTCTGTAGACGTTCGAAGGTGCGGAACAATTCCGTGATGAGCGCAAACTTTGCCAGCGCTTCCGGCTTGAGCGCGGCTTCCATCTGGCCGAGGGATAGAATGTTGTCATCTTCTTCATCCTCCTCTCCCCTGCGCTTGGGGATCGGATTGCCGTCTTCGTCGACTTCCTCCGAGTTGTCCTCGACGGAATCGTCGTCCTCCTTGAAGGTGGGACCGGCGGTGGCAGCGGAAATCTCGCCGTCGGCCTCACCGTCCTCGCCCAGATTCTCGGGCTGCGGCTCCTTGGAGAGCATCGCGTCGAGATCGAGTATCTCGCGAAGCTGCATGTCGCCGTTATTGAGCGCTTCGGACCACCCGATGATCGCGTGGAAGGTCAAGGGGCTTTCGCAGAGCCCCATGATCATCATGTCACGGCCAGCTTCGATACGCTTGGCAATGGCCGCTTCACCCTCGCGGCTGAGCATCTCGGCGGCGCCCATTTCCTGCAGGTACATGCGCACCGGGTCGTCGGATCGCGCGAGCGTGTCGGCCTTGCGCGTCTCGCCGGGACGGCGCCGTGAATTGCCTTCGGCGAACTCGGAATCCGAACCGGAATCGTCATCGCGACCATCAACGGCGTCCACGCCGTCTTCCTGCTCGCCTTCCTCATCGTCATCATCGTCGTTCTCGATGATTTTGACGCCCATATCCGAGATCGCGGCCATGATGTCCTCGATCTGATCGGTGGTCATCTGGTCCTGCGGCAGAGCGGCATTCAACTCCTTGACCGTGATGACGCCCTTGCTTTTGGCGCGCGCGATGAACCGCTGGACCGAGCCCTTGTCCAGGTCGAGAAGAGGAGAGTCATTGTCGCCGCTGCGATCGTCGTTAGTCATGCAATCCGTTGTCGTCTTATGGGCCTGTCCATGACGATGATCGCGCCAGGACAAGGCTAGGGTCCCAGGCCGTCAGGCGGGGATGAAAAGCCTACGGTCTAAGGTTTGAGCACTTTGGGCGGGGATCAGTTCCGAGGGGGAGCTGGTCCGCCCGCGTTTTGCGCGTTCGAATCGAGAACACTCGCCCCCGGTCCCGCTGCCAGCCTGTCGAAGGCGGCTTTGTTCAGGGGGCTTTGACATAAGCCGGGTGCTTTCCGCCGCCGATCGTGATGCGATCGGCGGCGGAAAGCACGAGATGTAGCCATGGCCTCCCGCGGCGGCCCTGGCCAAGTCCGTCAGCGCTGGACGAGATTCACGGCCGACGCCTTGCCGCGGCGATCGATCTCGATCTCGAACTCGAGCTGATCGCCTTCCGAAAGGCCGTGCAGACCGGAGCGCTCGACGGCGCTGATATGCACGAACGCATCAGGCTGGCCGTCATCGCGAACGATGAAGCCGAAGCCCTTCGTGCCATTGAAGAACTTGACGGTGCCGGTGGCCTTCTCGCCAGTGGACTGACGCTGAACGGGAGCGGCAGGCCGCTCACGACGTTCGGCAACAATGACCTCGCCGACGATGGTCAGTTCAGATGCGGAAACCTTGCCGTTGCGCTCGACCAGCTGGAATTCCAGCTGCTGACCTTCCGCCAGCGTTTCGAGGCCGGCGGACTGTACAGCGCTGATGTGCACGAAAGCATCGTCGCCGCCATCTTCAAGCTGAATGAAGCCGAAGCCCTTGTCGGGGTTGAAGAACTTGACCGTGCCACGGCCCTGACCCACAACCTGGCCTGGGCCGCCACGCGAACCGCCACCGCCGAAACCGCCGCCTCGCGATCCACCGAAGCCGCCACGCTGGCCGCCACCGAAGCGGTCACCACCGCCAAAGCGATCGTTTCCGCCGCCCCAACGATCATCACCACCGCCGAACCGATCACGACCATAGCCGCGATTTCCCCTGTCGAATGTCATCTGTTAGATACCTTAAACCACGTCCGAAGAAACCTATCCTCGCGAGTGAACGTAGCACGCAAGGCCGCAGAACCCGTTTCAGGGTGCAGGACAACAGGCGATAGCAGCGAAGCGACGCTTTGGCGACTCGAGTTCTGCAAATGGTCGATTTAAAGTACGCCGGCGGCATTTTCACGGCGATGACTGCACTATCGCGCAATTTCGACAAATCAGTCCCGCCGCCGACGACTCTTCTCAGAAGTTCAGGCGCCCGTGCTCATTCATCAGAAGCGAACATCGGAGGAAGCGCAACGATTGGGCATCCTTCGGCGGCGAGGTCGGACAATCCGAAATGTCTCCTACAACATCCAGATTGGCAGGACTGTTCGCATTGTCGATGACGGAGTCAGGCACATCAGCAAAGTCGGGATGACCGGTAGGTCCGGTTTCATGCGAGAAAGGGACGAAATAGTCGTACATTCAAGGTACGGGCGCGCCGCTGGCTCACTGGGCGTTGCAATGCGACAGCATCTTGTGGGCGGCCTGCAGTTGGTGCCTGGCCTAGTCAATCAGACGTGCAAAGCAGCACAGAGTTCAAGTTTCCAGGTCGCATGCGGTTAATATCTGCTGGAGTCGCTTCATTCCCCGGTGATAACTGTGGCTGCGCGGCGTATACGCTGCCGAGGCATTTCGAAAAAAATGCAAATTGCTTGAAGGCCAGTCCGCGCATCGGAAAATGAAATGGAAAAGCTTGACCGGATAGATTTCAAGATCTTATCGTTTCTCCAGGAACACGGTCGCGTGACCAATGTCGGATTGGCGGATGCGGTCGGCCTTTCGACCAGCCCTTGCCTCTGCCGCGTCAAGCGCCTTGAAAACCTGGGCTATATTAAATCTTACGGTGCCCGCATCGCGCTAGAATTGCTGGGCGAGCATTTGATGGTGTTCACGGAAGTGACATTGACCGGCCATCGCACAGGTAATTTCAAACGATTTCTTCAGCACGTCAGTGAATTTCGTGAAATTGTCGAATGCCATCATGTTACAGGAGGGTATGACTACCTTCTTAAAGTGGTGGCAAGAAGCGTTAGCCATTACCAGAAGGTCATGGAATTATTGCTGGAAAGTGAAGCCGGGATAGGAAAATATTCCTGCTATATTGTGCTCGACTCTCCAATCGTTCGCGAGAGTTATCCAATTGATCAACTTTTCGCTCCTAGTCCCAATTGATTTGTCGGCGATGGATGGCAGGTGTCGATGTGCCCCTGTCCCTGGAAATGCCTCGATTGAGCCTGAGAGGAATCTGGCAAAATCGAAGCTGATGGAAGCACAAGGGCATTGCTGATCGACCACGATCCTGTGCCGATTCCAAGGAGAGCCTCCAAGGCGGGACAAGATTCTTCTGACCATCGAGACAACGGCAGCATTCCGCACTGCTCCGCACCTAGCCTTGGTCATGTCAGAAAACTTCGACCAAGGTGTGTCCTCCCATGTTCAGGCCAAAATACATTAGTTTCGATTGCTATGGCACCATGATCAATTTCATCATGGGGCCAAGCGCGCGCGAAATTTTCTTGAACCGCGTCGAGCCTTCGAAGATGGATGCCTTTCTTGATTCATTCCGCGCCTATCGTCTGGATGAAGTGTTGGGCGCATGGAAGCCGTTCTACGATGTCATTGCCAACTCGATCGAACGCGCCTGCCGCAAGCATGGGGTCGAACATGACGCGCGCGACATCCAGGCACTCTACGATGCCGTGTCCACCTGGCAGCCCCACGCCGACGTTCCCGGGCCCTTGAGCCTGATTGCGGAGCAATATCCGCTCGTCATCCTGTCCAACAGCATGGTCGATCTGATCCCCCACAGTGTGCGCAATATTGGCGTGCCTTTCCATGCCGTGCTGACGGCCGAGGAAGCGGGCGCCTACAAACCGCTGATGCGGCCGTTCGAGTATATGCTCGATCATTTGGGCTGTAGACCGGAAGACATGATGCATGTTTCATCGAGCCCGCGCTACGATCTGATGACGGCACACGATCTGGGTTTTGGCGCCAAGGTTTTCGTCGATCGCGGGCATGAACCGCCGACAGATCATTATGGCGTGACCCGCATCAAGGACTTCCACGAACTCCCGGCCCTGCTGGGCCTGTGAAGATAAGGACGGCCGGGCGGAAAGGGTATCTATGTCGCTGTTTGTCTTGCTAAAAGACTGGGTGGAAGGTGCAGATCAACCCTGCGCTCGCTGCAAAGCCGAAGCAGCTTTTCATATGGGACATGGTGCATCGTTCCGGTGTGCTCGTACCCTTGCGATAGGACCTTCGAGGTGAAGTCACGCACCGGCGATCCAACCGACGCGGAGGTCAGGGAAATCGGTATCCTGGCGGGCAATCAACGTGCAACGTGCGATGACAGGGCCTACTTTCAGGCCGCTGCGGAGCGCCTGGCCATGCTGCCCGACGCATCGGAGCCCGATGTGCCGGTCTTGCTGCTTGAGCAGCACTACGGGCAGCAGGGTGCTCTCACCGCCTTGTCGTCCGAAGTAGAGCGCACCTTCGATGCAAGGCTGGCCGATGGCCGGGCGTTCATTCTCAAGACGTCTTCGAGGCCGCAGGCCCTTGAAAGCTTTCAGTTCCAGTCCGCCGCGCTGGCAGGTCTGCGCGGGGCCGATGGGGTAATGGCGCCAAAGGTGATCGACACGCTCTCTGGCGGGCTGATGTTCGAGCATGAGGGGGGCTGCGGCTACCTCCAAACGCGCATGGACGGGATTCCGCTGCACATGGTGCCGCGCACTCCGGAGATTCTCCGCGAAGTCGGCGCGGCGCTCGCTCGGCTCAATCTCGCCATGAAAGACACCGACCCGCCGGCGGCACGGCGCCCCGTGTTATGGAACATCGCCTGCTGGCCCTGGCTGGTGGAACTGGAGCGCTATCTTAGCAAGGGTCGGACTGCGAAGCTCGTGCGCAGTGCCATGGCGGAGTACATTCGCGACATTTCTCCGCACATCGCCGACCTCGACTGGCAAGTCACCCACAATGATCCCAGTCCGTTCAACATGATCGATACCGGCAAGGGCATCGGGTTCATCGATTTCGGCGATGGCGGCTGGAATCCGCGAGTTCAGGACCTCGCCATTGCAGCTGGACATTTCGTCATCGATCCGCGCACTCCGCTGGGCGGAGCGGAACATGTCATCGCCGGCTATGCATCGCTGGCTCCCTTGTCGGAACTCGAAGCATCGCTCCTGCTCGGATTGATGCGTGCGCGCCAGAGCGCTCTGGTCCTGATCAACAACTGGCGGTCACACCTTTTCCCGGCTGCCGCCCCCTATATCATGAAGAACGTGAAGCGGGCGGAACAAGGGCTGGCGGTACTGGCTTTGCTCGATGTGTCGTCGGGCGAAGCGGCAATTCGCGCCGCGGCGGGGCTCGACCCTCCCTGAAGCCGCACCCACCTCCTGAACGACAACCGCATAATATAGGCAGCATCTCATGACCGTAGATCTCATGCCCAACCGCTTCAGGCCCGGCGAGGCCGAGCTTCCCCAACGCGAGGCTGAATTGATCGCGCGGCGTGATGCCGTTCTCGGCGCTTCATACAGGCTGCAGTATCGCAAACCGGTCCACTTCGTGCGCGGCGAGGGGATGTGGCTCTACGACCCGGATAACCGCGCCTATCTCGATTTCTACAACAACGTGCCGTCACTCGGGCACTGCCATCCCGAAGTGAATGCGGCGATGGCCGAGCAGGCGGCCCGGCTCAGCGCCAATACCCGGTATCTTGAGCCGAAGCTGGTGGACTATGCGGAAAGGCTCGTCGGCACATTTCCCGCCGAGATGGACCGCGTGGTGTTTACCTGCACCGGCAGTGAGTCCAACGACCTTGCCTTGCGCATTGCGCGCTTGGTAAGCGGCAACGAAGGCGTAATCGTCACCTCCTATGCCTATCACGGAACCAGCGCCGCCGTGGCCGCAGTATCTCCCAATCTGGGAGCCGCGGTGAACCTCAGCCCGACCGTGCGCATGGTCGCGCTGCCCGGACCGAGCGGCGTGCCCGATGATCAGGCGGCATCATACTTCGAAGCCCAGGTTCGCGCCGCAATTACGGACCTGCGACGCCGCGGTATCGGCGTGGCTGCGCTGTTGTTCGACAGCATCTTTTCAAGCGATGGCGTCTGGATCGATCCGCCGGGCTTCATCGCCGGCGCGGTCGAGGCTGTCCGCGAGGCGGGTGGCCTGGTTATATCGGACGAGGTTCAGCCGGGCTTCGGCCGCACCGGTTCGCATATGTGGGGCTTCGAGCGCCACGGTATCGTCCCCGATCTGGCCACGCTGGGAAAGCCTATGGGGAATGGCTTTCCGATCGGCGCAGTCGTAGGCCGCCAGCATCCGATGGAACTGTTCGGCCAGACCGCGCGGTACTCGAACACCTTTGCCGGAAACACGGTCGGCATCGCCGCCGCCAGTGCCGTTCTGACCGTCCTGCAGCGCGACGGCATGTTGGAAAAGGTAGTCGCCGTGAGCCGGCGCCTCAGGGCCGGCCTTGAGCTCGTTGCCGCGCACTCCCCCGGAATTCGCGCGATCCGAAACGCCGGATTGTTCTTCGGGGTCGATATGGGGCCTGACGGAAGTTCCTCTATGGAGCGCAGGATGCTGGCGCTCGATCTGGTCAACGCCTTGCGGGACGACGGCGTGCTTATCAGCACGACGGCAGCTAACGAGGATGCGCTCAAGATTCGTCCTCCGCTGGTCTGCGAGGACGAGCATGTCGACAAGTTCCTGACCGTATTTGAAGCTGCTCTGAGAAAATGTATCTTGTAGAAAAATACGAAGTTGCACACAGCTCTATATGCACAATTTTCGTCATAACGTCAGAACCGGAATCGATGCCGTAGCACTCCGAAGCGGATCTTACGGCTTTGATGATGTGACCGCCCCCCGGACGGCCTTGCAGCGCAGGGGCCATCCACAGCTGGATGGATCGAAGAACCGGATAGTGTGCGCTGGTAGGCTGATGATGTGGGCATTGCTGGTGGTTTGCAGCGACGGGTTGTTTTTGATCCGGCTATTTGCCGCTTTTCCGGTACGTTGGATCGGCTGATCAGATGGCATTGACGCGTTTGAGGTACAGGAAGCGCCTGATATTGTAGACGAGGTTGGCGAGGCCGATTTTCATCTCGGCCCTTTTTATGCCGACGGTGCGGACAAACAGGCCCATGCGGGATTTCTGATCGGCAAAGACATGCTCAACGCGCGAGCGGATAACGGATTTGCCTGCATTGGACCGCTTTGTCTGGACCGGCATGTCGCGATGCGGTGGCTTCTTGTGGTGGACCTTGGAGACGAAGCCATGGCGCTCCATATAGTGCTCGTTGGCGGCCGAGCGATAGGCGGTATCCGCCCAAACAGCCGAGCCGGTGTTGCTGCGATCCAGCAGCCCTTCGCGTAACCGCGCCCCGTCATGGGCGCTGGCGTCGGTCGCCTTCCAGCGCCTGATCAGCCTGTATCGCCGGACGATGGAGATATGGTTCTTGTAACCAAAGGCCGAAATGGCGAGGTCCATGGCCGGAACCGTACCGTCATCACGGGGCTTTGCCTTGGTGAACTTCAGCGTCCAACGCGCGTTGCGATCCTTATGGCTCAGCTTCGCGGACTTGTCCTTCCAATGCTCGGGGATACGCCCAGCCTTGATGTCCGCCTTTTCGGCATTGGTATTGCGCTGACGCGGAGCCGCAAGGAGAGATGCATCGATGACCTGCCCCGACATCGGAATATAACCGGCCTGACCCAGCATGGCGTCAAATCGGGCGAACAGAGTGCTGATGGCTCCCGCCTTGGTCAACCGTTCCCTGAACAGCCAGATCGTCTTGGCGTCGGGAACCCGGTCTGAGAGGCCCAGGCCCAGGAAGCGCATGAAAGACAGTCGGTCGTTGATGAGATAATCGGTGCGTTCGTCCGACAGTGTATTGATCGTCTGTATCACCAGAACTTTGAACATCAAAACAGGGTCAAGCGGCGGGCGGCCACCCTTTGCTCCGTCCGCATAGGCCAGCGCCTTCTCCAAATCGGGACGGAACTGTTCAAAATCTACCGCGCGGGAAAATGCCTCGAGCTGGTCGCCGAGACCGCTCAGCCGCGCAAGCCGTTCATCCACCTCGATAAATCCCGGCTGACTCATTCCGCAAACTCCAAAAAATCGCGGAAAAATGGAATCACATATCCGCACTCAGCACCAGAGGTTTTTCGAACCGGCCAAGTTGTCGAGGCTGAATGCCGCACTCCTCGACAGATGCAACTCGCGAATGCCTTCTGCCGATATCTTGAACTGAGTACACCAGGAAGCTCCGACTAGGTTGCCAACATTGCGGTCGTTGAACGGCCCATTTAGGATCGTCAAAGGCGGCCTTTCATTCATCGTGCTGCTCCCTCCGCGAGCCCTACGTTTGGCCGTCAAAAGCCGCAGCATTCGGTCATTTTCATTGATCGATCAATGTCCCGGGTTGCGGTCGTCCGTTTTGACTACCTAGTGGCAGGATGCTCGATTCCGACGATTTCTACCGTTCCCTTGCAATGTACGATGAAATGACATCAAGTGCTATTCACGATCCTTGGCGATCGGCAGCGTCTGCCCTTGCCGGCACGGAGTCGCCGTTGGCCGCGCGCGAGGTCCGGTATCTCGCCAAGACGGGACGCTTTGCTGCTTGTATGGGCCAAGCACCACGGGATGCAGCATTGGTCAGACAAGCTTGCGCTGAGCCAGTTCCGCAGTGATCTGCTCGTGGATGCCTTGACGTAGCGGGGAAGAGAATGCGCAAAGGCCGCTCCCCACAAGACTGATACCGCACAAAAACGCAATCATGACCGGTAGAGCTGTGCCGAGTCCACCGCCGGATGCGCTGTACGGATCGTACCCGACCACGGAAAGCAGGGAGCCGAAGAGCCCCGCTGCCAGGCCCAGCCCAATCTTCTGGACGAACATGAAGACCCCAAAAAGGAACGATTCGTGGCGGATTCCGTTCGCCCATTCGCCATATTCGACCGTATCGGGGAGCATCGCCCAATAGGCCACGGCAATACCTACAGTCCCAGTCTGCATCACCGCAAAGGTCGCCGTGGTGGGGATCGAGGCGGTCGGCTGGGCCAGTGCCATGAACGCTACTCCGGACAAGCCGACGAGAGTCGCGCTGATCCAAAGCCACCGCTTGCCGAGACGCCGCGCTACCCAGGCCCAAGCTGGAACCAATACGAAAGCAGCCGTGGTCGCAAAGGTCAGCGCCGCGCGGGATTCCTCTTCGTTGCCGACGACGTACTTGAAATAGTAAATCAGCGACTTGCTGATCACCGTTGTGTTGAGTGTCGCAAACAGGAGGCCGCCGATCAGCAACATGAAGGCGCGGTTTCCGCTAATCGAGGCAAAGGAGGCAAACGATTTGGGCGGGTGGTCACGCTGCAACTCGGCAGCGTCGTCGTCAGGCTCGCGAGTAACCGCGGCAACGAGAATGAAGGTTGCTGTGGCAACGATGCCCCCCAGGACAGCCGCCCAGAAGAAGCCGTTGTTGGACGCGCCGCCAGCCATGGCCACTAGCGGTTGGGTGCACAGCGCGACCACCGGCCCCGCGGCAGAGGCGAACAGCACATTCAAGGCGGTAAGCTGTGTCCGCACTGCTTGGTCGCGGCTCAGTCGCGCGGTAAGCGAGGAAAAGGGCACGGCGACCGTCGTATAACAAACCCGAAACAATAAATGGCTTGCTGTAACGGCAACGACCAGAACACGGCCTTCTAGATCCGGAGCGAGGTAGAGCAGCGTGAACGACAGGGCGAGCGGCGCGGCACCGACCGCGATCCAGGGTCGATACCGTCCCCAGCGGGTCCGGGTCCGGTCCATCAAAGCACCAGCTATGGGATCGATCACTGCATCGAAGATTGATGCAGTCATATAGATCGCGCCAGCGGTCGCCCCACTCAGGCCCAGGATGTCAGTGTAGAAAAAGAGCAGGAAGTACGTGAGACTCTGCCAGTAGATGTTCAGGCCGAAGTTGCCGACCGAGTATCCCAGCTTGCGAGGCAGGGTGAGCTGTGCGGTTGCAAGAGTCATGCGAACGTCCGTCCCTGGTCTATCGTCAGCGTCGCACCAAGTGCCAGGTCCAGCGCGTCCTTGCCTACCGCGAACCGATATTCGCCTTCATCGATACGCCAGCCACGCAGGTCCGGATCGAAACGGGCGATCAAGCGGGGGTCAACGCGAACCGTGCAGTCACGGCGTTCGCCAGCTGCAAGTTCGAACTTGTCCCAGCCGCAGAGACGCTGATCGACATCCCCGTCGATATGGGTGAGATAAAGCTGCGGCACGTCACATCCTGCGTTCGCTCCGGTATTGGTCACGGTGAAGCTTGCCGTCGCAGATTCGCCGTCCCATGCAAGAGCAAGTTCCGAATATGCGAAAGCGGTATAGGTCAGGCCAAAGCCGAACGGAAAAAGCGGTTGGTGCCCATTGCGGGCGAACCAGCGATATCCGACATTAGCGCCTTCTTCATAGGGCAATGGAAAAACGTCCTTGGCGTTGGCCGCATCGAAGGCCGACTGGCCAAGGCCGAATAGCCTGGGTCGCGGCAACTGGTCGACAGATGCCGGAAAGGTGATGGGCAGGCGCCCGGAAGGACTGACCTTGCCGAGCAGGACATTGGCGATTGCCTCCCCCCCGCGGTTCCCTGAATACCACGCCTCGATCACTGCAGCGACATCGTTGAGCCAAGGCATCAGTACAGGTCCGCCGGTTTCGAGCACGACGATGGTATGCGGATTTGCTTTGGCCACGGCCCGGATCAGCTCGTCCTGCCCATTGGGCAGCGATAGGTCCGGTACATCCACGGACTCAGTCGTCCACTGGGTGGCAAAGACGATAGCCACGTCAGAGCGACTTGCGATCTCTGCTGCGGCGGCAGGATAGGCGCCATCGTTGAGATGGAAGTCGGCTTCCGGCAACGCGGTGCGTAGTGCAGCATAGGGCGAGGAGGGGTGGTAGATCATCGTGCGCGGCACACCCACCGCAGAGACGCCCATCGCGGGAATCTGGATACCGGGTCCGTCGATTGCAGTCACATAGGACGAGCCTCCTCCAGCCAGCACGCCAAACTCCGCCATCCCGCCAATTACCGCGATCGCGCCGGGTCTGCCCAATGGCAGAGCCCCGTCTTGATTGCGCAGCATCACGATGCCCTGTTCCGCGGTGCGCCGGGAAATATCCGCATGCGCCGCATAGTCGATGGGACCAGGTTCGGCAGGCCGGTCCATCAGTCCGACGGAGAACAGGGAACGGACTATGCGATGGACCATGTCGTCCAGTCGCGCCGCCCATGCCGGGTCGCTTTCCACCTTTGCGCGCAGAGGGACATCGAAAAAGACTTCTGCGTCCAGCTGATCGCCTGATTGCTGGTCCAGTCCGGCCATGGCTGCGTCGACGCTGCGAACCGATCCCCAGTCCGACATGACCCAGCCGGGATATTTCCAGTCGCTCTTGAGCACCGTATTGAGCAGCCAATCACTCTCGCTGCAGAAGCTCCCATTGACCAGATTGTAGGCACACATCACCGAACCTGGCTGACCGACTTCGATAGCCAGTTCGAAAGCGAGGAGGTCACTTTCCCGGGCCGAGGCTTCGCTTATCCGGACGTCGGCGCTGAAGCGTCCGGTTTCTTGATTGTTGAGCGCGTAGTGCTTGACTGTCGAAATGATGTTTTCATCCTGAATTCCGCGGATACTCTCACCCGCTAGAATGCCGCTGAGCAGAGGATCTTCGCCAAAATACTCGAAGTTGCGGCCATTGCGCGGTTCGCGGGCAAGGTTGACGCCCCCGGCGAGCATGACATTGAAGCCTTTCATTCGGCTCTCGTTGCCCAGCACCTTTCCGCAGTCGCGGGCCAGTTTGCGGTCCCAGACAGAAGCAAGCGAAATGGTTGAGGGCAGGGCGGTCGCGCCGTCGCCTGGCCGGCATTCATCTGGGTTGGTCACGCCAACGCTGGCATCGGTTTCTTGCAAGGCGGGAATGCCGAGTCGCGGCACGCCAGGAACGTACCCGGCTGAACCCAAGGCTTCCGCAGGCGCCGGGATGCCCTTGCGCGTTCGCCCCATTGGGCCGTGTACAATGGCAAGCTTCTCATCCAGCGACATTTGCCGGACCAGATCCGCTGCTCGCTTGTCTGCTGTGGCGGCAAAACTGCTTGCCGCTGTGATCTCATTTAGATTCGCTTCCACGCAGTCTCCCTTCCCGGCGCATTCGGCGGACACCGACTGCGCCGGAATCACCCCGCTCTCATTGCCATATGACAACATTGGCATAATACACTTATAATGGTCAATGCTCTGCTACGTGGACAAGCGCATTTGACCGCGAGGAGAAACGCCTTTGCCTGATCTCAGGTAACGGAAACCGGTGAGATTTAGCCGATTAACTAGACATTTTAGTGTCAGAAGGATCCCCTTGCATCCGATTTTCTGGGCGCGCGCGACAGGGTGATCAGCGTCGGGCTCTGTATGACAATGTTGTCTTGACTCACATGAACTAGTATGACATCCAACAATTCCAGACATTAACATCTGGGGGAGGAAAATCGTGAAATCTACGCTTTTGGCCTGCACGGCCATCATATTTGCCCTGTCGTCAGTCCCGACACTTGCGCAGGATGCGTCACGACAGGATGACGCTGGCCAGGCCGCTGACATGGGCGATATCATTGTCACCGCGAATAGGACAGAATCGCGGCTGTCGAAGACACCGGTCGCGATGACCGCGATTTCGCAGGATGGTCTGCGTGATGCAGGGATCGTTGATGCCCGCTCGCTTGGTCAGGTAGTGCCCAACCTGCAGATCAGCACCGATCGCGATAACGCTCGAGTAGCCATTCGCGGGGTCACCTCTGCTGACACGACTGAAAAGGGCGATCCTTCGGCCGCCTTCCTGCTGGATGGGGTCTATATTGCTCGCTCCTCCGACATTCTCGGCAGCTTTTACGACCTCGAGCGCATTGAAGTTCTGCGCGGTCCGCAGGGTACACTTTATGGCCGCAATACAACGGCCGGCGTGATCAACGTGATTTCAGCGAGGCCCAAGGCGGAGTTCGAGGCTTCGGGCGATGCCTACTTCGGAAACTATGGCCAGCGCGGCGCGACAGCCATGATCAATATTCCGGTTGGCGATTCGCTGGGCCTGCGTGCAGCAGTGAACTACGAACGGATGGACAACGTCATCAAGCTGGCCGACACCAGCGGCGGCACTCTTCTGCCGGCTCGCGATATTTTTTCTGGGCGACTCTCATTCGGCGGCACGCTCGGCGACCGCTTCAAATTCGTGGTGCGGGGGGACTATTCGAATGCGAACGGCAGCATGCTGAACGTCCTGCCCTTGGCCAATGCCTACAACACGGCTGTCGCCAAGGGCGTGAACCAGCCCCACATCCGTCGCAGCACAAAGGATTATCTGACTTATCCCTTTGCGCTCGCTGGACCGGATCAGCGTGACTACAAGTTTGGCGGGATCATGGGCGAATTTTCCTATGATTTTGGCTTGTTCGAGCTGACCTACCTCGGTTCCTACCGCGAAACCCATCGCGACGACCTGCGCAATTATATTGTCGGAAGCTTCACCAGCAACCCGGCGGTCTATCGAGGGCGTTTCAACCAGCGGTCGCACGAACTGCGCGCCGCCTTCGGACAGGGCAATCCGCTGCATGGCCAGGTCGGGCTCTACTACTTCCGTGAGAAGAGCGACCTCTCGCTGATCCTCGGCCCGCCCGAGGCAAATGGTCCGGGCGGTGCCAACGCGATCGGTTTCGGCTTCGTTCAGGGTCCCACGCAGTCGACGTCCAAGGGCGTTTTCGGAACGTTGACCTATGACGTTACGCCCGAGCTCCATCTGACCGGCGGGGTCCGCCATACCAAAGACGAGAAGTCCCGCAACGGCTTGACGGTTACCCGTTATCCATCCGTTGCCCTGTCGCCGTGCGCTGCGCTCCAGTGCACGCTCAACACGAATATCGCGGCGAACAACTGGAGCAAGACCACCTGGAAAGTCGGCGTCGACTATGACTCGCCGATCGGTCTTATCTTTGCCAGTATTTCAACAGGTTACAAGTCTGGCGGTTTCAATGATGGCTGCCTCATCACCTCTGGAGGAGTCGGCTGCATCCTGACGCCCGAGACGCTCTATTATCAGCCCGAAAATCTGACCGCCTATGAAGCTGGTGTAAAGCTGAAGCTGGGTGACGCTGTTCGCCTGAATGGATCGGTGTTCCACTACGATTATTCCGGACTGCAGCTTAGCCAGGTCGTTACCGCTCCGGTTCCTGGTAATCGCACCAGCAATGCGGCCAAGGCGAAGGTTGATGGCGTCGAACTCGAAGCAAACATCACTCCTTACGTAGGCGGAATGTTCTCGGTCGGGCTGAATTATCTGAATGCACGGTTTGCCGACTTCATCCCCGACGTCACCTTCCCGAACACCGCGACTCCGCTGAGCTTCGCCGGAAAGCAGCTCGACCACGCCCCGAAATGGACCGCGAACCTCGGGTATACCCATACTGTTATGCTGGGTAACGATGCCGAGATCGAGTTTGGCGTGCGTTCTCTCATCAGTTCGAGCTATGTCATTACAAACCTTGGTACTCTTTCGCAATTCAAGCAACCGGGCTATTCGAAGACCGACCTGAACATTACCTACAATGCGCCGGAGAAGCGCTATTACGTTCAGCTGTTCCTCAAGAACCTCGAGAATAAGCTGTCGGTTTCCCAGGCCCAAGGTGGGCGTCTGGCCAACGTTCAGTTTGAACAGCCCCGGACCTATGGCGTACGCGCCGGTTTCAAGTTCTGAGCTCTTCGGGTTTGCATAATAAAGGAAGGGAGCGGCAGTTTGGGGCCCCTTTTCTATTTGAGGCCCTGCGACTCTGCGCGGGCAGTGTATTCAGAGGCCCTGGGAGACAGGAATGATGACGGAAAGGGAAAAGCGCGAGGGGTATGAAGCCAAAGCGGATTGGACTTCTCGGCGCGAATTGATCAAGGGCGTTTCCGCCGGGCTCGCCGTGTCTTTTCCGGCAATGGCATCCGCGTCGCGTGTCGGTGCGGAAAGCCATGGCATCATATCTCGCGAGCCATATCTGATCGCTCTCGCGCATGTGCCTGCGGACGCAGCGCTGCGAATTGGCCCCGGCGTCGAGAAGCTCGTCGAACTGATCCACGTGGCTAGTGCTAACGGCGCGCAACTCCTGGCGTGCGGGGAACTTTGGCTGCCGGGCTATCCCAAGGATATCAACTTCCAGACCGACTGGAGGGCAAGCAATTGGGCAGGCTACGTCGCAAACTCCATGACGGTAGGCGACGCGAACTGGCTCCGGATTTCCGCGGCAGCGCGGGAGAACCACATCCATGTGAGCTTCGGATTCAGCGAAATCGCAGGCGATTACGCCTACATGAGCCAGACCCTGATCGGCAATGCCGGCGAGACCGTTCTGGTTCGCCGCAAAATCCGCCCTTCAGGGAGCGAGCGACAGTGTTGGAGCGATGACGGAATGAGGGCCAACCTTCATGTTGCCACCACACGCTTGGGCAGGGTCAGCCTGCTCGAATGCTTCGAGCATTTGAGGCCGCAATCTGTCTTCCCCGTCATGGCGCAATTGCCCAATCTGCACATCGCAGCCTGGCCGTTGCTGCCCAGGACCGATGCGACAACGCAGTGGTGGGAAAGAACCGAGGTAGGTTATGCAGCGGCGGCCCATGCGTCGCTGGTATCTGGTGCCGTCACACTCTTGCCAGCAGTTGGCTATGCTGCGGTCTTCGAAAAGGGAGTCTGCGCGGCCGAAATCGCTCCTGAATCGACCAAACCGCTTCTCTTCCACAAGGTCGTGCCTGACGACAGTTGGACTGGACATGTCGCTGACCCGGAAGGTGAATTTTCCTATGGTATCGCGCGTTTGATCCTGAAAAATCACCCTGGACCCAGCCTTCCTGATCCGGAGCATGCGTAGCTGAGTCGGGTGCCCTTGCCAACCAAAATTCGTTGAGTTTGGGAACATTGTGGCGTTTCGCTATGGCGCGGGTCCAGTTGATTGGCGGATGATCAGGCTCAGATCGAGCTCTACCCGCCGGTTCGAACGTGGCCTGATCAGCTGCTGCACGGCGGCATGGACCATTTCAGTCAGCGGTTGATTGATGGTTGTAAGGGATGGCCAGATCAGGCTGGCCACCGGACTGTTGTCGAACCCGCAAACCGATAGCTTTTCGGGAACGGCAATCCCGCGCCCCAAGGCGCAGGATATGACGCCCGTTGCCATCTCATCGTTCGAGGCAAATATCGCGGTTGGCGGATTGGGCAGGTCAAGCAAGCTAGCCGCAGCCTCGAAGCCGGAACTTGATGTGAAATCGCCCTGACGAACCATGTCGAGTGGGACAGTGCCCGCGAGCCTTGCAAAATGATCGAGAAATGCCCCAAGCCGGATTCTTGACGAAGTGTGGCTTGCATTGCCGACGATAAAACCAATTCGGCGATGGCCCAGGGACCACAAATGATCCACCATGGTTCTGACGGCTACGGCATCGTCAACAACCACTTCCGCTCCGGTTTTCAAATGTTCGCCCGGAGCAAGCCGCGAGTAGGGCAGGCTCAGTTCTTGCAGGGTCTCAATCAGCTCATGGTTGTCGCAGACCGGCGGCATGACGATAAACCCCGACACGCGTAGATCCGAAAGCTGCGCTGCGATCTGACCCTTGTTCTGCAGGACTTCTGCGGCCAGCGATTCGGCGATCAGGTGATAGCCAGCGCTCCGACATGCACCGAGTGCAGCGTCCTGAACTTCCATCTGGTATTGGGATTTTCGTTCGGGAAACAACAGGGCAATTGTCATGTGGCGGCCGCCGCGAATTGTACGAGCCCCCATGTTGGGGACGAAATTCAGTGCATCGATCGCCTCCAGTACCCGCGCCCGCGTTGCCTCGCCGACATAGGACTGATTATTGATGACCCGCGAAACTGTCTTGAAGGACACGCCGGCGAGCTCCGCCACATCGACAATGGTCGGTTTGGATTTGATCCTTTGGCTGTCTGATTTCTTTAATTCTTTCATCGGCCCCAGGTTACTTGGTTTCTGCGGTGTAGTCTTCTTGGCGGACGGATTTTCTGGCATCGACAGATCGTTCGGACTGACAGTCCATGCAGCTAACTCTTCACTGACCGCTGTTCAAACAAAGCTGCCACTATCCTCCGGCCGGTATCACATGGCGGTCTCATCGGCTCCGATGTGTTTGATTGGCCCTTATCTCAGATAGCCACAAGCAGAAAGCATTTCCAGTCAGGGCGCCTTCCTTAACCCGTGGCCACAGCTTTCGCATGGAAGAACGCCCACGCAAACGAACACCTTGCCACGCAATGCGGCTCGGCCGCTAATGGACCTCTGATAAGACGTCTTCCCAGGGCCCTGGCGGAAGGCCAAGTGAAGGATCAGGACCCTTCCGCCTCCATATCCAGCGTCAGTCTCAGGCCCCCTGCCAGCGCGCGATGCGGACCAGCAGCGTGAGCAGCTTCCGTTTTTCGGCGGTCGTCATGAGAGCATCGAGAGCCGCGTCGTGACTCTTTGCATGTTCCGAGAGAACGGCGACCTTGTCCTGGCCTACTGGAGTCAAGAACAGATGCTGGACCCGGCGATCTTCTGTACTCTTCCGGCGCGAGATCAGGCCCTGTCGTTCAAGGCTCTTCAGATGCGGCGTGAGAGTGGACTTGTCGCGGCTATTCGCCGTGCTGATTTGCGACGGCGTGATGCCGGGGTTTTCGCAGATCATTCGCAGCACGGCGTAGTCGCCCGGCTTCAATCCGTCTTCCTCGGTAATGCGCCGGAATTCTGAAAAAGACGCGGATTGTGCAAGGCGCAGATTGAACGCGATGCTTTCCTTGAATTCGCTCGACAGGGACTCCCATCCGTCCCACGCCTTCACGCTTGGATCGGTTTGTTTTGATGCTTTGATCTTGGCCGACATTTTTCGCCTGAGTCCTCTGTTCAGTTCTATGTCCAGCCGTCCGGCTGCAATCCGAGATTGACCGGGCTGCAACAGGCAGCAAGAGGTGCGCCCCGGTCAGATGGGATAATGCCCCGGCTGTGTTTCGACGGTGATCCAGCGGGTTTCGGTGAAGCTGTCGATACCAGCCTTGCCACCGAAACGGCCATAGCCTGAAGCGCCTACTCCGCCGAAAGGCATCTGCGCCTCGTCATGCACGGTCGGACCGTTAACATGGCAGATGCCGGAGTGAATTCGCCGGGCAACGCTCAATCCGCGCGCCGTGTCGCGTGTGAAGACCGCCGCTGACAGGCCATATTGGCTGTCGTTGGCTAGCTCGATTGCCTGTTCCTCGTCGCGGGCGCGGATCAACGCGACGACCGGACCGAAGCTTTCGTCGCGGTAGAGGTCCATCTCCGAGGTGACGCCCGTGACGACAGTCGCCGGCATCAGCACGCTGTCACCCTTTCCGCCTGCGGCCACGCTGGCGCCCTTGGCCACCGCGTCGTCGATCAGGCTGTTCACGTGATCCACGGTCTTGCGGTCGATCACCGCGCCGAGGGGCGTCTTGCCCTCGCGCGGGTCGCCGACGGGCAAAGCGCGGGCCTTGGCCGTGAACTTTTCTATGAACGCATCGGCCACGTTTTCCACCACTATGACCCGTTCGGTCGACATGCAGATCTGGCCCTGGTTCATGAAGGCACCAAATGCCGCCGCTTTGACCGCTTCGTCAAGGTCTGTATCCTCGAGTACCAGCAAGGGCGCCTTGCCGCCAAGTTCGAGCAGGCAAGGCTTCAAATGCTCGGCCGCGCGTTTGGCGATGATTTTGCCGACCCCGGTCGAACCCGTGAAATTGATACGTTTCACTTCCGGCGCATCGATCAGCGCGCCGACCACTTCGGCTGCATCTTCCGGGGCGTTGGTGACGAGATTGACGGTACCTTCCGGGAAGCCAGCTTCCGCGAAGGCCTCGACAATCAAAATGTGCGTGCGCGGGCAAGCTTCGCTGGCCTTCAGGATCACGCTGTTCCCGCAGGCCAAGGGCACCGCAATGGCGCGCACGCCCAGAATGATCGGCGCATTCCAGGGCGCGATGCCCAGAATCACGCCAACCGGTTCCTTGAGCGCCATGGCGATGCAGCCCGACCTGTCCGACGGGATCACCTCGCCAGTGATATGCGTCGTCAGCGCAGCCGCCTCGCGCACGATGCCTGCGGCAAGGCCAAGGTTGAACATGGCCCATCCCGCGGTGGATCCGGTTTCGTTCATCATTGCGGCAACAAAATCGTCCTGGCGCGCTTCGAGCGCGGCGGCGGCTTTCATCAACACGGCGCGGCGGGCATTGGGGCCCATCGCCGCCCAGACGGGAAAGGCCGATGCGGCGCGTGCGGTCACCTTGGGAACGTCGATCGCCTTCATTGCTGGCGCCGACGAAGCGATTTCCCCGGTGAGCGGGTTCAGGCGTGTAAAGGTCAATCTATCCTCTTTCCCCGGCTGGTTTCCGGCGTTTCAGACCATGTAGAAATCGGCGACCGTTTCGATCCGGTCATTCATCAGAGTGATCGTTTTGGCGGCAATCTTGAGCTCGCCGGCTTGGTTGACGAACTGATAATCGTAACGCCCGAACAGGCTGCGCTGCCGCTGACGCTTGGGTTCGTAGACGTGCGAGCAGAACGCTGCTGTCGCGCTATCTGCCCCTTCGACCATGATGTTGGTGACCTGATGACAGACACGCGGCAGAATGTCCGATGCAACCGATAGGTCCGAAGTGGCACGCCACACGCGGTCCTCCAGATTGTGCCGCCCCTTGTAGTAGATGTGCGACAACTCGGCGTGCGGATCGCTTGTGGTCGTCTCTTCATCGAGCCAGGCGGGCATCCAGAAGACGCAGTCCTCGCTATAGAGATCTAGCCACTCGCGCCAGCGCCGGCGGTCGAGCAGCAGCGCCTCGCGCGTGATCAGCGCGGTCACCTGCGCCGGATCAAGCATCGTGTGTCTCCTGGGCCGCGCCTGCTTCCATCCGCGCCAGCCATGCGCGATAATAGCTGTGATAGAGCGTTTCGTCGCATAGCATGGCGTCGCCGAGCACGCTGCGCGCCGGGTTCATTTCCAGGAGGTCGGAAAAGGCATTTCCGCCCGTCACGCTGGCCGTCGCGCCGCGGCAATATCCATAGGCCCAGCTTTGCAGGGGGTTGGCATTCCCCGCCTGGCAATCTTCATAGCTTACGGTATCGTCTGGCGTCGCCATGCCGGTCGGATTGAAGAAATCCTCGTAATTGCGGATCCGCTGACGGCGGGCTTCTGCGCTCTCTCCACGCGGGGCGATGCAAAACGTGCGCATCTCGGTCTTGTTGGCCGCTAGCGGGCGGATGATACGCAATTGGCTCGATGCGTTTTCGGCAAGTTGCAGGTTCGGAAAAATGGTCAGGTTCCGCATGTTGAACATCCAGTCCCTGCGGGCAGCGCCATACCGTTCGGCCAATATTTCGGCGCGCTCGAACAGGGGAACGGCATCGCTGACGGCAATCAGCCCCCAATTGAGCACATGTCCTTCGTCAAAGCTGTAAGAGCCGCCGGTTACGCCCTCGGCTTCCTCGCTCCAGTTCTTGTCCTTTTCCCAGATCGACCGTACCGATTCCGGTCGCCTTTCCTTGGCGCGCTTGTCCAGAAGGCGGATGTAGGATGGATGGGCCGAGGTAAAATGATAGGCGTCGGAGCAGTTTTCGAGCTGGTATTTCCAGTTCCCGTCGAATGTGAAGACTATCTCTCCGGGAACAAGTTCGAGGCCGTCCTCGCCTTGGTCCGCCGACAAGTCCAGCAGGCGCCGCGCTTCGCCGAGATGCTCTTCGATCGGGCAGGTCGGGACGAGGCTGCCGAACAGAAAGCCGCGATAGTTCGCAAAGGCTGGCAGACGTGACAGGTTGCGATCTCGGCTAATGAACTCTTCGGAATAGGCTCCTGCGTTCATACCCTTGACCGCGACGTTGCGCCCCGCGCTGTCGAAACTCCAGCTGTGGTAGCGGCAGACGTGAAGCCGCCCCTTGCCGGCTCGGCGGTGACAGATCAATGCGCCCTTGTGCGGACAGGCATTGACGAAGGCGTCCAGCTTTCCCTCGCCGTCCCGCATGACGACGATGGGGATGCGGCCAATGGTGACGGTGAAATAGCTATGCTTGTCCGGCGCCTGGCTTTCCATTCCCAGGAATACCCATCCGCCTTCGAAAACGTGGCGGATCTCCTGTTCGAACAGGGCTTCGTCGGTGAATGCAGCGCGGTTTACACTAAACCAGCCATTTGAAGGCCGGTCATCGACCAGCGCCCTGATGTCTTCAATGGTCATTCTGCTTTCCTCAGCCTCGCTTCCCGGCTCTTGTCCTGGTTGTGCGCGCCGACCGAAGGTTGGGGGCGGCGCGCACGGGGATAAGTCAGTTCTTGACGCGAAGGGTAAGATACCACTGACGCGGCGGCGAATAGCCGACGCCCACATAGCCAATGGCGTTCGGGCCAGACTGGTCATAACCGCCCACCACGAACCGCTTGTCAGTGATATTCTTGACCCCGAAAGTGACGCCCCACCGGTCATCGGCATCGTCGAAAGCAAGTGAGCCGTTCAGCAGTCCGACGTTGCCCGATCGGAGATAGGGCGAATTTTCAGCGTCCGGCGAAGTGCTGCTCTTGTAATTGTAATCGCCGTTCAGGGTGAATGCCGATCCGTTCGCCAACTCATGGCGGTAATTGGCGCCAAGGCTGACCGACCACTCCGGCGCGTTGACGAGGTCGTTGGTCACCGGAATTGTCGCGCCGGGTGACATCTTGGTGTAGTGGGCGTCAAGATAGCCAATACCGGCTGTAAGGCCGAAGCCGCCAAACCTGGCCTCGGATTCCGCTTCAAAACCCCGGATCGTTGCTTCTCCCGCGTTCTTGAACGCCGGGGAAATGGCGATGATTTCGGTGATCTGGATATCCTTGTATGCGGTGGAAAAGGCCGCCAGATTAAGGCGCAGATGCCCGTCCAGCAGCTTGGACTTCAGGCCGATTTCGTGCGTGTTCGCCTTTTCCGGGCGGAAAGTCAGGTCATTTGCGGTCAAGGTCGAAGGTGAGAGAAGGCGGGTGGTCCAACCGCCTGATTTGAAGCCCTGCGCGAAAGAGTAATAGGCCATCACAGCCGGGGAGAACTTGTATTCCGCGCCCGCCTTGATCGAGACATTACTGAAGCTCAGCTTGTTCAGGCCGAAGGGGTAAAGCCGGGTAAGGTCGTTCTGGTCGGGCAGGAACGGCAGCGGCAGGGAGGTGACGACATTCGGATCAACGCCGGCCCCGGCGCGCGCCCAGAACGCGTTCAGATCCTGCTGATCACCACGAAACTTCTTGTTTTCCTTGGTATATCGCACGCCGAAGGTCAGTCCGAGCTTGTCCGTAAGGTCAAAATGTTCGTGCGCAAAGGCGGCATAGGCCTTGTTGCTAAAGCGGTTTGGACCGTAGATCTGGATCAGACCTTCAGCGAAGACTGGCGTATCCAGCAGGCCACCGGTTTCGGAGAAATAGTAAAGGCCGAGAGTACCCTTCAGGCGACCATCAAGGCTGTCATGGTTGAGTTGAAATTCCTGCGAGAACTGTTTCTGGTCCATTGCGAACGAGGCGTCGTTGAGGATGATCGGCGTTGCCGCGATTTCGCTGCCGAATTTCGAGTCGAGCGAGCGATAGGCCGTAATCAATTTTAACGAGGCGCCGTCGGAAAGTTCGAGATTCGTGGTGAGTGACAGTCCCCAAGAGGTCAGATTGTCGAAGTTGCTGCCGCGCGCGTAACTCTTGTCTATATCGCTGGTGACGAACGCGTCGGAGATTGGCAGGCGATTGTTATTGGGATCGGCATCGACGTTGACCCCGGAAAAACTGGTGCCGACCACGCCGCGATTGCTGCAAATGAAAGTGGGGGCCTGGCCGAAGATGCAACCGTTATAGGCCGACGCCACCGTGCCATCGTTGGGTCCAGCTTTCGTGAACAACAGGGTGCTGGGCCGTGCTTCCTGCCGCGCGCGCGTGTAATCGGCCGAGAACAGGAAGCCGAGTGTATCACTGGCAATGAATTTTAACTTGAAGCGGGCATTGAAGGCATTCTCTCCGCCCTGGGTATCCGACCCACCAGGTGTTCCCACCTTGCGGAACATGCCCTGATCGGTGATCGTTCCAGGAAGACCAGGGAACGGAATCCGCTTTTTGGTAACCATCGCGGTGCTTGTAAGAGAAGGATGCCTGAGAGAGCAAAGTGTCCTCGATCAGCGGCAGGTCGATCGATCCGCGCACGTAGGTGCGGCTGAAGCTGCCGGTCGTCCCTTCAAGCTGATAGCGGAAGTCCCTCGCTGGGTCGCGGGTCACGATGTTGAGCGCCCCACCAATGGTATTTCGCCCAAACAGGTCGCCCTGCGGTCCTTTGAGGACTTCGATGCGTTCAAGGTCGAGCAGATCGACCACCGCGCCCAGCGACCGGGCATAGTACACGCCATCGATATAGACGCCGACGCCCGGTTCAAGGTTGAAGGCGAAATCGTTCTGGCCGATGCCGCGCACGGTGGCGACCAGAATCTGCGACGAACCGGCAAAGGAGACAGTGTTCTTGATGTCGATGTTCGGGACATAGCCGCCGATCTGGCCGACGCTCGTGATACCCTTTTGTTCGAGGGCGGTGCCGCTGAGCGCCGAAATGGCGATCGGCACATTTTGCATGTTTTCCGATCGCTTCGTGACGGTGACGACGATTTCGCCGATACTGTCATCTGATGCCGTCGTGGTCTCCTGCGCCATGGCCGTAGGCATCCTTGCGAGCATGCTGCCGAGCAGCAGGGCGGCGACCGACGTGCGGCCGATGGCTATCTTGTGTTGCTGTTTCATCTTCCCCGAACTCCCTGATTCTTTGCGGCTCTCCCCACTCCGGGCAGAACTTGCAGCTAGCTTGTATGAATCGAGCCGGCCTGAAAGACTTGTTCGAGATGGTTCCCAAGCTTGTTCATAGCGGAATCACGCTTTTGGTCAGTGTGCTGGTCCTGTCGCGCCGCACAGCCGGTACTCGCGTGGTGTCATGCCGAATTTGACCTTGAAGGCTTTGCTGAAGTGGGCCGGATCCTTGAACCCCAAGTCATAGGCGATCGCGGTGATCGATCGCTGGGCACCCTGACTCTCGCCCAACGACTTGAGGCTCTCCTCCAGCCTGCGGTGCCAGATCCACTCGGACAGGGTATGCTTGCGACCTTCGAACAGTTTCCGCAGGTAACGGCTTGAAACCCCCATCGCCTGGGCCACGCTTTCACAGGACAGGGTTTCGTCCAGTAGGTTATCTTCGACGAAACTCAACGCTCGGTTGAGGAAAAAATGATGCCCTTCGCGGACGGGAGGCGCGCTTTCTCCATCCAGATCTTTCAATGAGGCGGCCACAAGGTCGAGCAGGGTGTTTCGCAATTGCCGGCCGCTCATCGGGAAAACTTCTTCCAGTTGCGCGCCCAGCTGCCGGATATAGGTCGAGGTGATGGCTCCCATGCCCTTGTCGCAGGCGACAGCTCGGGAGGTCAGCAACGAAGGATTGAGCACCCGGTCGGTTATTTCCTTGCGATCGAACCGCAGGACAGACTGCACAAAAGGTTGATCGAGAATGATGCGGTATGGTTCGGTCGTGTCGTAAATGGCGAACTCGCCCCGTTGCAGGCGGGTCATACGACCGCGCTGCTCGATACCCATCTCGCCTTCGTGTATGATGCTGAGCAGGAAGAAATCATCGCTAGAGCGGGCGATGCGCTGCGCATCCCGCACGACCGTGTGCGGGGTTGCGGAAACGGTCACGAAAGAGACGTCGAGCAGTTGGCGGTTTTGGATCTGGCCTCTGAAACTGCTGCTGTTGTGTTGGCGGCAATCGAGGTCGACAAATGTTTCGCAGACGGCCTCGCGCCAGTAGGAAAATGACGAACAATCACGCTGAGTGAAGCACTTATCCGCTAGCTGCATGACCACATCCTTTCGAAAACGACTATCTGCATTGGATTTCGTGCCACTCAAAACAACCGACTATACCCCTACGAACAAGACTGCGCTTTCCGCCTTGCGATAACCCTAGGGTCCACTGGAATGTGCAAACCACACCTGAAACCGAGATCGAGAGGTGACCAGATGACCAAGATCACTGCCTATAAAGTGGCTGCCGTTCAGGCGGCGCCGGAATTTCTCGATCTGCGGGGCAGCGTGGACAAGGCCATCGCGCTGATTGAATAGGCGGCGCGTGAAGGGGCCAGCCTGGTCGCTTTTCCAGAATGCTGGATTCCGGGCTATCCTTTCTGGGCCTGGCTCGACGCGCCGGCCTGGGGCATGAAGTTCGTCCAGCGCTATTTCGACAATGCGATGACCGCCGATGGGGTTGAGGCGCAGCGCCTTATGCAAGCCGCGATCGACAACGATATCTTCGTGTCGATGGGTTATGTCGAGCGCGCGGGCGGTAGCCTCTATATCGCGCAGCTCTTTCTCGATCCGGATACGCGAACCGCGACCCCGCGGCGTAAGCTCAAGGCCACGCACGTCGAACGTTCCGTCTTCGGTGAAGGCGACGGCAGCGATTTTGTCGTTCATGAAACCAGGCTGGGGCGGATCGGCCAGTTGTGCTGCTGGGAACATGTCCATCCGCTCAACAAATATGCGATGTACGCCATGCATGAACAGGTCCACATCGCCGCCTGGCCGTGCTTCTCGCTGTATCAAGGCAAGGCCTATGCCCTTGGAGCAGAGATGAACAGCGCGGTCTCGCAGGTTTACGCCCTCGAAGGCGGCTGCTTCGTGATCGCGGCGACCAGCGTCATGACGAAGGCCCAGCAGGATATGCTTTGCGAGACGGACATGCACCGCGACCTGCTTCCGCTCGGTGGGGGAGCCTCGATGATCTTCGGTCCGGATGGCTCGCGTCTGTGCCAATCGTTGCGTCCAGATGAGGAAGGGCTGCTTTACGCCGATATCGACCTCGGCATCATTGCGCTCGCAAAGGCTGCGGCCGACCCGGTAGGGCATTACGCGCGCAGCGACGTGTTCAAGGTCTGTCTCGACAGGAGTGCGCGCTGCGCACTGGAGGGTCCGGGCTCGCAAGAGCCGACGCGCGCCTGGCAACTGCTCGACCCCAAGGACTGACCATCGGGATGGCACACGCGGTATCATTGCGCCCCCACTTCTGCCGTGGCCGGTGATCCGACTGCGCGGCGCGCCAACGCGCGCGGCGCTGTTTCCTGGAAGAACAGCGACAATATCCCGCCACAGGTCAGGACTGCGGCAATTGTAAGGAACGCGGTCGGCAATCCCGCATGCTGAGCGATGAAGCCCGCCACGCTGGGGGCGACGCCGCCACCGAAAATCTCTCCTGCCCCAATGACGAGCCCCATCGCACTCGAAGCGATCGCGGGGGGAACTGCTTCTCCAGAAAGCGGCCCGGCGAGCAGCGCGATAGCCCCGCAGCAAAAGAAGGCTGAAGAGAAGAGCAGCATGAAAAGCGCACCTGGCGTCTGGGCATAGAGCGTAAGGGTGGCGAGCGACGCCGCAGCCAGAACGAATGCCGTGATGGCCGTGACCCGCCGACCCAGCACATCAGACGCGCCGCAAACGGCAATCTGACCGAGAAAGCCGCCGAACCCCAAGCCCGACATCACGAAGCCCATCTGCGTGCCGGAAAGGCCGATCACGTCGGTCAGGAACACCGGAGTCAGCGATCCAATCACGAACAGCCCGCTCATCGCGCAGAAGATGGCGGGCATGGCGATGCGGATATTGTGGTAACGGAACAGGTCGAGCCAAGGAACATGCGGCTTCGGCTGCTCGTCGGAGACGACAGGGCGAGCCGGTTCGCGCAGGACGACGTACATCAGCGCCGCGATGATCAGGCCAGGTATTGCGACTAAGCCGAAGACTATGCGCCACGAGGACACCAGTTCCACCAGCTGGGTCGCGATGATCGGGCCGAGCGCCAGACCGAACAGCGCGAACGATCCCTGGATGATACCGAGGTTCAGGCCGCGACGCTGCGGCGGAGAGGCGTCGATCGAGGCGGCATAGCTGGCCGGGCAATAGGCCCCCTCGGCTACCCCCATCATCAATCTTGCTAGGAGCAGCATCCCGAGGCCCGTCGCAAGGCCGCTCGCTCCCGAGAGCAGCGAGAAGGCGACTATCGCGGGGATCAGGATCTTGCGCCGCCCGATCCTGTCGGAAAGGCGACCCATCACGATTGCGAAGAGCCCCCAGCTGAGGCCAAGGATCGCCGCCAGGTTGCCGATGTCCTGGTAGTCAAGGTCGAGATCGCGCATGATCTGAGGCGACAGCGGCATGATAAGCCAGCGATCGAGCCCGACCAGGCCGAAGCCCAGCGCCAGCAAGGCGATTGCCTTGAACTCGTAGCCCGGCTTTTCCTCGACCGATTTGGTCATGCGCAACTCCCTGAAAATGGTCTAAGTCCGGGCGAAACCTTCCTTGGCCCTGACGAGGTGGACAAGCGTGGCCGTAACCGGAGCCGACACGCCGACGGCTTCGCCGGCAGCCACGATAGCGCCATTGATGAGATCGATTTCGGTCCGGCGCTTCGCCTGGATGTCTTGCAGCATCGACGGCTTGTGTTCGCGGTGGGTGGCAAGAGCGTAATTGACGCGGGCCATGATGCGCGCTGGATCAACCGCGATTTTGCTGGCGTGGGCGACGGCCACGGTTTCTTCGACCACCGTTTCGACAATCGCACGGCCATCGTTGGTATCGAGGCCGCCGACCGGGCATTCCAATATGGCCGAAGGCGCGTTGAGCGCGGCGTTGAAGGCGACCTTTTCCCACACGGCAATCTCGGCTGACGGATCGGCCATGGCCTGCATTCCGGCCGCTTCGAACAGAGCGTGCAGCACGTGGGCCTGCGGTGCCCCGGCTTCGTCAAGGCTCCAGAAGGTGATCTTGCCTTTGCCCTGGGAATGCACTTCGGTAGGCGGGACGAGGTCAGCGGGCACGTCGGTCACTCCGAACATGACCCGGTCCCGGCTGAGCGTTTCCGCAATGGTCTGAGCGTTGCCCAATCCGTTCTGCAAGGTCAGGGCGAAAGTGTCCGGCCCCACCAGATGCGCAATCTGTTGCATCGCCGTGGCGGTGTGGATGCCCTTGGTGAAAACGATGACGAGGTTAGCAGGAACGTGCAGCGCGGCCGCGGTACTTGCCCTCACCGGCACGTTTCGCGTGCCACGATCGTCGACGACGGTCAATCCGGAGGAATTGAGAGTGCCGATCCGCGCCTCGTCGATATCGACCAGCGTGACCGGCGTTCCACCCTCAATCAGTCGGGCCGCGAAATAGCAGCCCATCGCACCCGCACCGAGCACGAGGACGTTGCTGACCAGATTCGCATCTCCGTCCGACATTTGAATCACACCCAAAACTAGTTTGATATAAAACTATGTTGCCAGAGATGGCCGGGCCGTGCAATAGGGATTCTGCGAGCGCTAGTTTTGCCAATCTCCGGCAGTTACAGGAGCGGAAGATGTATACGACGAGCAGTGCGTTTCTTGATGCCCTGACCGAGGCCGGGGTTTCCTGCATCTTCGCAAACTTCGGCAGTGACCATCCCGCCATGGTCGAGGCGATTGCCAGGGCCCGCAGCGAGGAAAGTGCGATCCCGCGCATCTTCACTTGCCCCAACGAGATGGTCGGCATGAGCGCGGCGCATGGGTTCTGGCAGGCCAGCGGCGTTCCGCAGGCGGTCGTCGTGCACGTCGAATGTGGCACGCAGGCGCTAGCCGGAGCTGTCCACAACGCGGCCAAGGGGCGGGCGCCGATGCTGATCTTCGCGGGTGCCTCGCCGTTCACACAGGACGGAGAGATGACCGGCAGCCGGAACGAATTCATCCAATGGATACAGGATGTTCATGACCAGCGCGGCATCGTGCGCGGCTACGTCAAGTACGATAACGAGATCCGCTCAGGTCACAACGTCAAGCATCTTGTCCACCGCGCGTTGCAGTTCGCCGGGACCGACCCCAAGGGCCCTTCCTACCTGATGGGCGCGCGCGAGGTCATGGAAGCCCCCGTCGAGCCGCGTGGCAACGATATCGAGCGGCACCAGCCGCTGATTCCGGCGGCGCTTCCGCCCGAAGGTGTCGAGACGATCGGGCGCGCGTTGCTGGCCGCCCGCCGCCCGCTGGTGGTGACGACCTATCTCGGACGCAATCCGGATGCCGTCGAGCCTTTGACCGCGCTGTGCCACCGGATGGGGATCGGCGTGCTGGAATCGGTTCCAACCTGGATGAACTATCCGCACAACGATCCGTTCTATCTGGGCAATCAGTGGAACGAACCCGTGCAGAACGCCGCGCTGGCGGAGGCCGACGTGATCCTCGTGATGGACAGCGATGTGCCCTGGATTCCGACGGTCAATCGCCCGGCGCGCGATGCGAAAATCTATCATATCGACGTTGATCCGCTCAAACAGCAGATGCCCTTGGCCGACATACCCGCGCTTGCCGCGTTCCAGGCCGATGCGGCCACTTGTCTCGCACAGCTTCACGCCTGGCTCGATACGCAGTCCGTGGACGAGGACGCGCTGATCGAGCGGACCGCGCACTATATGCGGCTTCATGGCGAGCGTGCCGAGGTCCTCGAATCACGTGAGGCGGCGGGCGAGGGCAGGGCGCTGACCTCTGAATTCTTTCTCTCGCGGCTGCGGCGGCACGTCGACGAAACCACGCTGATCGTGAACGAGGGAATTTCGAATTATCAGGCGATCTTCAACCATCTCGCACCGACCCGTCCAGGATCGATGTTTACCAGCGGCGGCGGGTCACTCGGCTGGCACGGCGGCGCGGCGATCGGCGTAAAGCTTGCGCAGCCGGACAAGACCGTGATCGCTCTGACCGGAGACGGCTCGTTCATGTTCTCAGTGCCCACTAGCGTGCACTGGATGGCGCGCCGCTACGACACGCCGTTTCTCCATGTCGTGTTCAATAACGGCGGGTGGAAATCACCGAAGCTGTCGACACTCGCGGTGCATCCGTCGGGCTATGCGGCCGCAGCCGAGAACATCGACGTCAGCTTCGAACCCGCGCCCGACTATGTCGGCATTGCGGCCGCAGCCGGAGGAGCATGGGGTAAGCGCCTGACGCTGCCGACCGAAGTTGATGCTGCGATCAAGGAAGCGCTGACGGTGGTACGGGACGAGAGGCGCAGCGCTGTGCTTGAGATCGTGATTCCATCGCTCTGAACGGTGCTGTCATCTGTGGATGGCTCCTGCGCTGCGAGGGTTAAATGGAGTTGATGATCTGATCTGTCGGGGTATGGTCATCTGTCCGGCCTATTGGCGCGGCGTTCGACGGCCGCTGGTCCTAGTCATCTGAATCCGAAGTTCGGCTCATTGTTTTTTGGCAGAACCGTTTGACGGAGGCGAGGATATCGTCGGCGGACTTGACCCATTTGTAAGGCTTGGGATTTTCGTTGTGAGCCGCGATGAAAGCAGTGATGTCGGCCTCGAGTTCCGCGGTTGATCGGTGAACGCCGCGCTGCAATTGCTTGCGCGTCAATTCGGCGAACCAGCGCTCGACCTGATTGATCCAGGACGCTGATGTGGGTGTGAAGTGCACATGCCAATGCGGGCGACGTGCCAGCCAGGCCTTGATCTTCGGGGTCTTGTGGGTGGCATAGTTGTCCATCACGAGGTGCAGGTCGGGGCCCTTGGGCATCGCGGCGTCGATCTTCTTGAGGAAGTCGAGAAACTCGGTGACCCGGTGTCTTTTGTAGCACTTGCCGATCACCGCGCCGGTGGCGATGTCGAGCGCCGCAAACAGCGAAGTCGTGCCGTTGCGGACGTAAGTATGGGTCCGCCGCTCGGGCACCCCTGGCGCCATGGGCAGGACCGGCTGTTCGCGATCCAGCGCCTGGATCTGAGACTTTTCATCCACGCACAGCACGATCGCCCGGTTCGGCGGCGACAGGTAAAGGCCAACTATGTCCTGCACCTTGTCCACGAACAGTGGATCGGTAGAAAGCTTGAATGTTTCAGACCGATGGGGCTGCAGGCCAAACGCCCCCAGATCCGGCGAATTGTGGTGTGCGACAGCCCAGACTCGGCTGCCATCGAGCGGATCGACCAATGCGTGGCGTCCTTCGGCGTGGTGTTCAGTCTGGACTCAATCACCCGAGCTACCTGCGCATCCGATGCTGTGCGGGGTCTCCCCGCACGATATTCGTCGGTTAGCCCTTCAATGCCATCAGCCGCGAACCGCCGGCGCCATTTTCCTACCGTGTGTTCGTGGACACCAAGGCGTTCGGCTACTTCCTTACTTTAAAGCCCTTGCGCACACAGCAGCACCATTCGGCAGCGATCCGATAACGAACGAGGCGCCTTGTGGCGGCGGACCTGAGCTTCGAGAAAGCTTCGCTCCTCTTCGCTCAATACAACTGCCTCTGCCTGCCTTCCCCTCATTGCCTGCGCCCCATGTCTATCCCCATGACATGCATACAATGCTATCTATTTCAGTTCCAGATGACTAGGTCTCGCCCAAGTACCGTGAACGAGAAATATGTGATCTATCGCCTTTGGTCCGCCGGTCATTCTTCTTAGTTCGAGTGCGCAGAGGTGTTTGGTAAGCGCTTAATTCCAAGCCGAAATATGGCCCTTTTACGGGCGCTCCGAGCATTGCGGACTGGCCACGGCTTGTGACCAACTGTTGAGGCTCCGGGCTGAACTTGGCGGGACATGGGCGCTGCATCTTCCGGCCTCGGTCCCAAACACGGGACTGATTGAACGGAGGCCCGATGCCTCCTGTCCGCCATCGCTGCTGCCAAGAAGAGGAAAAGAAAATTGCGACTAATAGTGAGCCTGATCAACCCAATGAGAAATTGAACGCGAATCAGATTATTTGGCGCGCAAGTTAAAAGCCGCGCTAAACGCGTTTCGAAGAGAATATTATGAGGCTTAAGTGCCGTCGAACTTTACTGCACATCGGATTTTTTTCAATCGCCGTATTGAGGGTGTTTAGGCAATTTTGCTTGTGAATTTTCGTGGATCAGTGGCTTATATTAAAATGTTCAAACCCTTTTTTGGGCTTCTGCATGGAAAGTCTGATGTGGTTGATTGAGGATCTTTGGCAGCCTTTTTCCCCGTGTGTGTCGCTCAAGATCGTTGGTTTCAAGCGTTCAGGATGATTTTCGAAAAATTTGAAATTGCGCAAGCATTGCGCGCTCTGGCCTGACCTGGCGACGGGGCGAGTCGAAAAGGCAATCGATGCCCATAGTGCCCGACGCCCATTTCCTGCGTGAAAGGGGTATTGGGGCACAGTCTTGGCCGGCGATCTTCGAGATGCATTCAGATCAGTTGCCTCGCCATTCAGAACCTTTGAGGTAACCGAGGATGCGGATGCGCGAGACGAATGACGCTTGCGCGTCTGCAATCGCGAACATCATCGGTGGCGAATCGGTCGCTGCAGCAACTCGCTCGGTGACTCGGACTGCTATGTTCTCCGCCATTATCTGTATGATGACCTTGCCCTGGAGGGCTGCCGAAAGCGGGATTTAGGGCAGGGCATTTTCGTTGGCCCGTTGCTGGCTTTCCAGATTAGCGTAGATCAGCGTGATGCGGTCGGGCGGCGCTTTGCCGCCCGGCCGCATCAGCAAGTGTCAGGCCGGTGCAAGGACGGCAAGACCATCGGCGGCTATCACGCCCTCGCCTTGCGGCATCACGAAGAGAGGATTGATTTCCGCCTCCACGATCCGCTCATCAAGCGCTTCGCCCATGGAGGCAAAGGCCATAATCGCGTCGACCAACGCCTCGACATCGCGAGGTTCGGAACCACGAAAGCCTGTCAACAAGGGCGCCAGACGCAGCTCTCCGACCATGGCTCTGGCATCCTTCCGACTGATCGGGAGTACCCTGATCGTGCTGTCGCGCAGCAATTCGGCCGTCACGCCGCCCATGCCCAGCAAGACCATCTGCCCGAACTGCGGATCGCGGCGAAGTCCCAGGATCATCTCGATGCCGTCCGAAACCAGTCTCTGAACCAGAAAGCCCTGCGCCTTGCCCAGCCCTTTGCGGGAAAGCGAGGCGTCGATATCAGTGCAGGCCTCGGCGATTTCATCTGCCTGCAGCCCAATGCGCACGCCACCCAGCTCGCTCTTGTGGGCAACGCGATCATCAAGCAGCTTCAGGACGACCATGCCACCCATCGCGCGGGCAGCCGTCTCGGCCCCACTAGCGTCGGCGCAGGCCTGCTCAGGCACGCCGTTTACGCCAAATGCGGCGAATAGCGCTTTGCTCCGCGCCTCGTCCAGCATTCCGCCGGCGTCTGGTAGATCGGGAAGCGTCGCTGCAGGACGTGCCGAACGGACCGTTTCCGTCATCGAGCCAGCTTGCAGCGCCTCCAGAATGGTGGAGCAGCTTTCGGGATTGGCAAAAGCAGGGATACCCGCCTGGTTAAGCCGCTGGAGAATTGTCGGCGCATGAGGACTGACGTAGGCAAGCAAGGGCTTGTCGCTGGACGACTGCGCATCGAGCATGGCCTGAGCAACGATATCCGGCTGGGCCAACGCCGAAGAACCAATCACCACAACAACCGCATCATAGGATGGGCTCGCCAGCAGGGTGCGGATGGATTCGCGGAACAGGTCAGTCTTCAAACCTGCCAGTGTCACGTCGACGGGATTATGCGACGCGGCAGATGATTCCACCTCCGCTTTTTCGATCAGTTGCGACGAGGTCGTCTCATCAGGATCGGGCAAGCCAAAACCCGCCGTGCCGCAGGCGTCGGCGAGCAGCGTTGCCGCGCCGCCCGTCGACGTGAGGACCGCGACATTACGCCCCGGCGCCCACCGATTTGCCGCAAGCGCGGCGGGGACATCCAGCAAGTCGGAAAACGTCGTTACGCGAATGACACCCAGCTGGCGGAACATCGCATCATAAACCCGGTCCTCCCCCGCCAGCGCGCCCGTGTGGGAGACTGCGGCCTTTGCACCAAGTTCCGATCGACCGACCTTGAATACCACGACCGGCTTTCCCTTTGCCCGCGCAGCCAGTGCGGCGCGGCGAAAGGCATCGGGCCGGCGCAGTCCCTCCATGTAGAGGGCGATCACGCGGGTCGCGTCATCCTCGACAAGAGCTTCAATAAAATCGGCACTATCCAGATCAGCTTCATTGCCGGTGGCGATCAGCTTCGAAAAGCCGATGCCCCGGTCTATGGCCCGGGACAGAAGCGAGCCCAATATTCCACCGCTCTGGGAAATGAGCCCGATAGCGCCAGCGGCCATACCGGGGGCCTCAAGCGCACCCGATGCGGACAACGTGACACGATCGGAAAGATTGACGAGGCCGATCGTGTTCGGCCCCAGGATGCGCATGGCTCCGGCTGCTTCACGCAGCGCGGCCTGGCGGGCCTGCCCTTCAGCGCCACCTTCCGCAAATCCGCTGGCCAGGACGATCGCTGCTTTCGTGCCCCGCGCCGACAGGGCTCGCACGGCTTCTATCGCCGCATCGGGGGCAAGCAGGATAATCGCAGCATCAGGCGCCTCCGGCAGGGAAGCGATATCCGGCCAGGCCTTGATCCCCCCAATTTCGGAAGCACGCGGATTGACCGGATAAATAGTCCCGGGAAACCCGTGCCGGACAAGATAGGGCACTGGCCGTCCGGTCATCTTCCCGGGATCGGCCGAAGCCCCGACCACAGCGACGCTTCTTGGCCGCAGCAAGGCCGCAAGGGCATTCATCGCGCGGCTTCCCCGCTGGAACGGGCCAGGAACTCGGAAACCGAAGTCAGGTGTTCCGACGACGTATAGCAGATAGCCTGGGCCTGACTGCCCATGGCGAAAACCTGATCCATGGTAAGCTCCATGCTCTGGTCAAGGATCGACTTGGAAAGGGCCAGCGCCGTAGGCGCCCCCGCACCAATCTCGGCCGCCCAAGTGCGGGCATCGTCCAGCAGGCGGTCCGAACTTGTGACGCGATCGATCATGCCGATTTCCAGCGCCTCAGCCGGAGCCAGCCGGCGGCCCGAGAAGATCAGTTGCTTGGCCATGCTCAGCCCCACCCTGCGCGGCAGGAAATACAGGCCACCGCCATCGGGAATCAGGCCGCGCAAGACATAGGTCATGGCGAAAATCGCCGCATCGGCAGCGATGATGAAGTCGCAGCACAAGGCCAGATCGCAGCCCAGGCCCATCGCAGCGCCGTTTACCGCCGCGATGGTCGGCTTGGGAAGCGTGTGCAGCGCTGCCATGGCATGATGCGTGCGCTGTTGCCGGCGCCAGCCATTGCCTGCGATCTGGCCCGCTGGAGCGGAAAGACGCGCTTTCATGTTCTTGACGTCGCCGCCGGAGCAGAAGCCTTTCCCGGCTCCCGTCACCACAAGCGCGCGGATGGCATCGTCCTTCGCCACCTGATCCAACGCCTTTACGAAATCCGCGCGCATTTCATCGTCGATGGCATTGCGGACGTGCGGACGGTTGAGAGTAATTGTCGCAATACCCTCTGCGACGTCCATAAGAATGGCCGCGTCGTCGGTTAGGGTTGTCACTGGCCGATGGTCGTTCATTGAATCACTCCTGGGTAATGTAGGCGTTCAATCGGCTGAGCCCCGCGTCTCGCGCAGGAACGACAGCGCCGCGAGCGAGACCAGGCAGGTCGCCCCCAGATAGGCGGCAATCGCATAGCCAGATTGATCGAAATGGAAGAGGCTGGCCGTGATGAAGGGCGTGGGCCCCCCTCCAATCAGCGAGGCCAGTTGATAGCCAAGGGAAGAACCGCTGTAGCGCAGTTCGCTGCTGAAATTTTCCGTCACTAGCGCCGCTTCGGACCCGTACATCATTGCATGGGGAACCAGCGACAGGGCGATAACCACGAACACGGCGCTGGGATGGCCGGTGCCAAGGACCGTGAAATAGACAAAACCGAACAGCAATGCAGCCAGGGCCCCGGCGCGGAAAATACGCTTGCGGCCGACACGATCGGACATCGCGCCGAACACGGGAATCGAAATAGCCTGGAGAATTGCGGCAGTCATGACCGCCACCAGCACGAAGGAACGCTCAAACCCCAGAACCTGCGTGCAATACGTGTATACGAACACGGTCATGATCTGGAACATGGACATTTCAGCCATGCGCAGGAAGGAAACCGTCAGAATCTTGCGCCAGGTCTTGCGCACCGCCTGCACTACCGGTGCTTTCTCAATTCTCTTTTCTTCCTCCATCTTGCGGAACACCGGCGTCTCGTCGAGCGCGAAGCGCAGGTACAGACCGATCAGGACCAGTCCGCCACTCAACAGGAATGGCAAGCGCCAGCCCCGGTCGAGAAAGGAATCGCCGCTTTGATAGCTGGCCAGGGCGAAAACGAGATTTGCCAGAACCAGGCCCAATGGAACGCCAATCTGCGGCCAGCTGGCGGAAAGGCCACGGCTGCGCGGCTTGCTCCATTCCAGCGAGACAAGGACCGCGCCAGCCCACTCGCCTCCCACTCCCACGCCCTGCACGAAGCGCAGAATGACAAGGATTACCGCGCCCCACGCACCGATCGTTTCGTGCCCCGGAACAAACGCGACGGAAAAGGTGCCGATCCCCATCAGGATCAGCGTCCCCACCAGAGTTCCCTTACGGCCCAGCCGGTCACCCAGATGGCCAAAAATTATCGCCCCCGCCGGCCTGGCGAGAAAACCTACCGCAAAGATGCCGTACGAATTTATCAGGGCGGTAAAGGGATCTGATTCGGGAAAGAAGACCTTAGGAAAAACAAGTCCTGCAGCAATACTATAGAGAATAAAATCGTACCATTCTATAGCGCTACCAACGACGCTACCGACCGCGGCTCTTCGACTCTGTCTGGAGTGGTCCTCCTCAGGCAGGACTGCCCCATTCCTTCCTGCCATCGATGCCACTTCTATCATGAACCACTCTCCACATTATATTATGGAATCTTGCCGACGGCCGATTTCGCGCAGACCGTTCTATTTCGAGATGCAGCAGCGTGGTTCGACTTTCACGCAATTTATCCTGTCACCAAGGCTGACTTTTTGTAATCCGATGCGGCCAGAACCGTCGCCCGTCATGGCGTCTCGAGAACGTCCCGCAGGTTAGGCGCGACAACAAAGCCATACATCTCCAGCGCGGCGGCGATCTTTTCGAAACCCTGCTCCCGCGCCCAGAACATCGGCCCGCCGCGCCACGCTGGCCAGCCGTAGCCGTACACCCATGCCACATCGATATCCGACGCACGCTGCGCCTTGCCTTCCAGTAGGAGCAAGGCGCCCTCGTTCACCATGGGAAACAGCGTCCGCGCGAGGATTTCGTCATCGCTGATCGCGCGTTCGGAAGATTTGCGCTTCTTGCGGAATTCCTGCAGGATTTCTGCCACGCGCGGCGAGGGGTGCGGCTTGCGGCGCTCGTCATAGTCATAGAAACCCGCGCCGGTCTTCTGGCCCCAGCGTCCCTCCGCGCAAAGTGCCTCACGGATGGTTTCGACCCGCGCGGGATCGCGGTGCCAGCCGATATCCACTCCCGCGAGGTCCGTCATTTGAAAGGGGCCCATCGGCATTCCGAAATTCCGGTGAACGCAGTCAATCTGCTCGGGCGTGGCACCTTCAAGCAGCAGGTTCATGGCCTCGTTTTGCCTGCAGCGCAGCAGGCGGTTGCCGATGAAGCCTGGAGTCACTCCAGCCACCACGGCGACCTTGCCGATGCGCCGTGCCAACGCCATGGCGGTGACAAGCACATCTGGCGCCGTGCAATTGCCGCGAACCACTTCGAGCAGTTTCATTATATGCGCGGGAGAGAAGAAATGCAGGCCAACCACGTCGCTGGGCCGGGATGTGGTAGCGGCTATCTCATCCAGATCGAGATAGGAGGTATTGGAAGCCAGGATCGCCCCCTCCCGCGCCACGTGATCTAGCCGGGCGAAAATGTCCTTCTTGATGTTCATGTTCTCGAACACGGCCTCGATCACCAGGTCGCATGCGCCGAGTGCATCGAAATCTAACTTCACGTCGAGCAGTGCTAGAGCCTGTTCGGCCTGCCGCGCGGTCATTCGCCCCTTTGCCACATTACTACTGAAGGTATTCGCAATCTGTTCCTGCCCCCGCTTCAACGCATCGGCGGAAGTTTCGAGCAGCGTCACAGCGAGCCCTGCCGAAAGGAAATTGATAGCGATGCCGCTGCCCATCGTGCCGGCACCGATGATGCCGACCCTTTCGACAGAGCGTGCAGCGATATCCGATCCGATACCGTCGATCCGCGCAGCCTGCCGTTCGGCAAAGAAGACATGGCGCTGGGCAGCCGATCGTGGATCGGCCATCAAGCGCATGAACGTGGCGCGTTCGAATGCAAGGCCTTCCGCGAAAGGTAGCTCGGCCGCCTTTTCGATACAGGTGATCGCCATCGTGGATGCATGAAGGCCGGCAATGCGGCGGGCGTGGGTGTGGCGGAATTGCGCGATGGCTTCGGGATCCGGCACGACCCTTTGTTCCGAGACGCGAGGCAAGGGGCGCTGGCGCGCCACGGTCCGCGCAAGACCTAGGGCATGTTCCACTAGCGCGCCATCAGCTGTCACCGCATCGACCAGCCCGATGTCCTTTGCCCGCGCAGCTGACATGGGCTCACCCAGAGCAGCCATCTCCAGCGCCATCGCGATGCCGACTAGACGCGGCAGGCGTTGGGTTCCGCCAGCTCCGGGCACAAGCCCCAGTCTTACTTCCGGAAGGCCGATCTTCGCCGATCTCGTGGCGACACGATAATGACAGGCGAGCGCCAGTTCGCAGCCGCCGCCCAGCGCCGTACCGTGAATCGCGGCGATCACGGGTTTGTGGGCATTATCGATGCAGACCACCAGATCGGACAGCGACGGCGTCTTCATGGGTTTGCCGAACTCTGCAATGTCCGCGCCCGCGAAGAACGTGCGCCCCGCGCAGGCGAAGATAATCGCCTCCACCCCCGGATCATCAAGTCCAAGCGTTAGACCTTCAAGCAGGCCTGCCCGTACTCCGGCGCCCAGGGCATTGACGGGGGGGCTGTCGCAGCTGACGATGAGGACACCGTTATGGGTGGAAACGGTGACGGGACTGGTCATGGGTTTCCTTCGCAAGAGGTCGGGGTGGTCATCAGGTGCGTTCCACGGCCAGCGCGAGACCCTGCCCGACGCCGACGCACAGAGTAGCCAGGCCTAGGCGGCCGCCGGTACGTTCCAACTGACCGAGCAGAGCCATAACAATGCGCGCGCCGCTCATGCCCAGCGGATGCCCCAAAGCGATCGCGCCGCCATTGGCGTTCACATGCGGCGCATCGTCGGGCAAGCCAAGCTGACGCAAGACCGCCAGTGCCTGGCTAGCAAAGGCCTCATTCAGCTCGATCGCGTCGAAATCCTCGATCCGCAGACCCAATCGCTCCAGCAGTCGGCGCGTGGCCGGCACCGGGCCGATCCCCATTATACGCGGTTCAACCCCTGCCGACGCCATGCCAAGAATTCTGGCGCGCGGCACCAGCCCGTGGGCTCGCGCACTCTCTTCACTTGCCAAGATGATGGCGGCGGCACCGTCATTGATACCGGAGGCATTGCCGGCTGTAATCGTTCCTTCCGGTCCCAAGAGCGGTTTGAGCCCGGCGAGCGTTTCAAGCGTGGATCCGGGGCGCGGCCCCTCGTCAGTGGCAATCTCCACCTTTTCGCCGTGCTTTCCTGCCGACGCCAGGACAGGGGTTATTTCCTGCTCCAGAATTCCGGCTTCGCGGGCCGCAACCGCCCTTTGCTGGCTGCGCAAGGCGAAGCTGTCCTGATCGGCGCGCGAAATGGCGAACTCGCTGGCGACAGTCTCGGCCGTGCGCGGCATCGTGTCCGTCCCGTAAAGCGCATTAAGCGCCGGATTGACGAAGCGCCAGCCCATGGTCGTATCTTCGATTTTCTGTGCGCGGTCGAACGCGCCGAGTGCCTTGCCCATCACGAGCGGCGCCCGCGACATACTTTCGACGCCCCCGGCAATTGCTAACGCAATGTCGCCCACGCGGATGGCCCTGGCCGCTGCGCCCACCGCCTCCAGGCCCGACGCACACAGGCGGTTGACCGTAACGCCGGGAACGGAGGCAGGCAGGCCGGCCAACAGCAAGCTCATGCGGGCGACGTTGCGATTATCCTCGCCAGCCTGATTGGCGCACCCATAAAACACGTCATCGATCCGCGCCGGATCAATGGAAGGATTACGGGCCATCAGCGCCTTCAGCGGAACCGCGCCAAGATCATCTGCCCGCACCGTGGCAAGCCCGCCGCCATAGCGCCCGATAGGCGTCCGCACAGCATCACAAAGAAAGGCTTCCGCCATGTCAATTCCTCTCCTGTCGCACCATTTCCAATGGGCGAATAATCACTTCCCGAAGGTCACATCGCCGCTCGTGGCTCAATGCGCCGTCTTGTTCAGCCACCCGACAAGCTGGTCCGCGATGGCATCGCTGTTGCGCTCGAGCATCATCATGTGTCCGTTCCCCCGGATGCCCTTGTCTTCCAATCGCATGAAGGTAACGGGCACGCCCGCCTGCTTCAGAAAGCGCGCAGTGCAGTGGTCATAGGGGGCATGATAGGATGCCTCGCCTACCACTATCAGCACCGGCACCTTTGCAAGGTGTGGAAGCGTGCGAGGGGTATCCTTCTGCAACCAACAGGGCAGGAGGTCGGGCCCGTCCGCCTTTTTCTCCCGCTCGATCCGGATCTCATCCGGCGAAGCGACCGGCGGATCGAAGGTCATATGATCATAGGTCACGCCCCATGGCCGCGCCCTTGTTGCCGGCTCCTTGCCGTCGGCCCCGTCCGGATTGAAGAAGGGCGGCCCATTGGGCTCTATGGCTATCACGGCCTTTACCAGTTCCGGCGCATCGTCGGCGGCTTCCCAGCCGAAAGTACCGGCGCGGGAATGGGTCAGCACCACGGCCGGGCCAATTTTATGCAATAGGTCATTCACGGCCGACCGCACAATGGCGTCGATCTTGTCTGCCGGCCCTTGCACCGACGGCTGCTGGGAAGCCCGAAACTGCTCGAACACCGGATCGCCTGCCCGTCCCGTCCCGGGCCACTGCGTGTGCAGCTTTGTCTGGGGGGCCGATGTTGCGGGATCCGGCGCGGTGAACAGCCGTTCCAGCTGCGCTGCCGTCATCACCGAAGCAGGACCATCTGTCTCGGGATGATAGGGCGAACGTCCCCGCATGGGTTGATCCACGATATAAACGGCATAGCCCGCGCGCAAGAACCGTTCAGCCCAGCCCGACCGCCCATCGGGCGTGGAGAGAAAGCCCGCCCCGCTTTGGTAATTACCATGGACAAGCACGATCGGCGTTTTCCTGGTACGCCGCGCGGGGATCATGTATTCGACGAACATCGACTGAATGCGCACGATCGAACTATCACGTTCCACATCGCGCCCACCTACATAGAAATTCCCGCGCTCGGCCACGAGCGTAGACGTCCCCTTTGCTTCGGCGGGAACCGGGGCAGCGAGCAGAAGCGCACTGGCGAGCGCGGCACCAATGAGGCGCGGCATGAATACTGTCATGGCGTAACCTTTTCATTGTTAGCCGTGCCGGTCAGGGAAAGACCGAAACCGATCGGAAATAGCGGCATGGCACTGTCATGGGGCAGATCGCCCCGCTGGTTCTCTACCGCCGCTTCGGAGGACGGAAGTTCAAAGGGTAGATGGCCCTCCGGCATGACCTTACCGGAAAGCCCGTCAAGCAGAGCTTCGTCACTGGCGCCGAAATCGACGACAAGACCGGATACATGCGGAACGAGCTGCGACAGTATCGCCGGTCGGTCCAGATAGACGACCGCGATGACCGGGATTTTTTCTGCGGCCTCACGCAGGCGGGCATAAACAGGATCATTTCCCTGAAACGCCAGGCTGCCTTCATGCTGACGCGAACCGTAATAGTATTGGGGATGCTCGCCCTTCCAGGGTGCAGCAAGCCTGACAATGCCGAAGTCAGCCTCTTCCGGTCGTTCAACGGGAACCAGGCCATGCGCCCTCGCAACGTCCGCTGCCAGTCCCAGTGACCACACCTTGCGCCCACGCGGCAAAGGCATGTTGGCTGGATCCCGTTTCAAAATGGTAAGCGCGCGCGCCTGCGCTCTCAGGCCTTCGGAACGGAATTGCGATGCGTCTGACAGGCGATCGGCTTCATTCGGATCGACATAGGGATTTTCGAACAAGCCCGTCCGAAACTTCAGCGCCATAATTCGCTCGACGGACCTGTCGATCCGGGCCTCGCTTATGAAGTGTTGCAATACAGCCGATACCAGGGGGCCGCTGTCAGAAACGCCGCCGAACTGGTCCACCCCTGCCGCCACGGCCCGAGCAAAGCGCTCTTCCGCACGCGCATCCTCCTGGCCCCAGGCGGTAGAGAAACCTTCGCGTGTCGGCATGACACCGGCGGGAAAGCCGTTACGGCACAGGTCTCCGCAATCGCGGGTAATGCCCCAATCTGAAAGCACTATGCCCCGAAAGCCGTAACGCTTGCGTAGCAGGTCGGTGATGAGATGCCGGTTGAATGCAGCACCCACGGGCGGGAAGCGCGAATTACTCTCGTTCCCGACGCGCACAATCGAATAGGCGGGCATGACGCCGCTGACCCCTGCGGCAAAGGCGCCCTTGAAAGCATCGGCGTGAATTTTCAGGCTTTGGCGGTCCAGCGTCGCGAAGCGGCCGTAATGGCTGTGCCCGTCATAGCCCTTGTCGGATGCGCCGTAGCCCACCCAATGCTTGACCACCGCAGGTATTCCGCCCGAAGCCAGCCCGCGCGGACCGCCCTGAAAACCACGGACATAGGCCGCTACCATGGCGCGCACCCGCACAGGGTCCTCGCCAAAGGTTCCGTTGATGCGCGGCCATCGCGGTTCGGTCGCCAGATCAGCCTGCGGCGCAAGAACCATGTTGAAGCCTGCCGCGCGATACTCACGTCGCGCGATCGACGCGAAATGCTCCACCAAGGCGGGATCGCCGATAGCGGCAAAGCCGGTGGTTTCGGGCCATTTCGACATGGAAACGGCGGCAACGCTTGCCCCGTCTGTAACCTGAAAATGGCTACGCGGATCGGTGCTAATGGTCAGCGGAATGGCGATGCGTGCGCTTTCCGCCACCGCCTGTGCGGCATTGGCCTGCTGCGCAAGTATGCGCCCGTCAGCAGCCAGCCGCCCAATAAAGCTGGACATCTTGTCTTGGAGCACCAGCGTGCGCAGGGCCTCCATATCGTAGATATTATCCTTCACCGGCAGTGCATCATGCATCATCGCACCTGCCTTCTCGGAAAGGGTCATGCGACGGACCAAATCGTGCGCGCGACGCTCCGGCGGAATGCGCCAATCCTCGAAAGGTGATAGATGACCGTCCCGGTCCAGATCGCGGAACCGCAATCCGTCAATCTTGAGTACCGGTACGCCACCACCCGCGATCTCTGGCTGCGACCGACGATCTGCGCCGGAGGCAGGCCCTACCATCAACATGGTTACCAGTAGGGGTGCCGTAATTCGGAGCACCGTTGCGCGATTAAACGGGACATAGACCGATCGACAAGCCATATCAGTCGTTTGAATCTCCATCGCAAATGGTTCGGCAAAGGTACGCAACCGCTCCTATCGGAAGGAGAAGGTGACGCTGTGATCATATCGTACCGGCCTCAGAGCTCACTCGATAATTTGCTCGAGATGTTTGACTTTTTGTAATGCATAACTAGTCTCGAAGAGACGCTACGCTACCCTTCACCTCAAGTTGGAGATTTGTACTTGCGCCGACTTCCTCCACTCAACCCTCTGAAGGCGTTCGAAGCAGCGGGGCGGCATCTCAGCCTCTCTGCGGCCGCAAGCGAGTTGCACGTGACACCAGCGGCAGTGAGCCGTCAGGTTAAGCTGTTGGAGAATACGACCGGCGTAATCCTGTTCGAGCGTCATCATCGTGCAATCAAGTTGACCCCGATGGGAGAACGTTATTTAAAGGACATTACTCCTGCGTTTGATCTGATCGACAAGGCAACCGCAGGGCTACGCGCAAAGCGGCCGCGCGAAATGCTGAATATCCAAGCTTATACGACCATGGCACTGCGTTGGCTGATTCCGCGCATGCCCAGTTTCCGCAAGCTCTATCCCGGGTTGGACGTGCAGATCACGGCATCGGTTAAGCCGGTCTCGTTCGATATTGAGTCCATCGACGCCGCTGTAAGAGTAGGTAAGGGCGACTGGCCGGAACTGAAGGCCACCCGATTGCTCGGGGTAAGACTTACGCCTGTCTGCGCGCCGGCCCTACTCGAACGACTGGGAGGCAGCTCGTTCGAGGAAGCGTTGCGCCGGGGCGTTCTGCTTCACTCACTTGCTCGAAAAAGGGACTGGTCATTTTGGCTTGAAGCCGCCGGCTGCGAGGTCTCAGATGGCAGTCAGGAACTACGTTTTGAAAATTCAAGCATGGCTTATCAGGCCGCAATAGAAGGCATTGGCTTCGCCATGGCGCAAACTGATTTTGTCGAAGCTGACATCGAACAGGGGCGCTTGGTCGCGCCATCAAATGTCATCGCGGAAACCGATGAGGCCTATTATTTCGTAGTACCCGCAACGCGAACGGAAGAACGCAAAGTAAGGCTGTTTCGCGAGTGGCTGAGCGCCACGTGCGCCCAGTCAGAAACTATCTAAGCGACGCCAAGCAGTACAAAAGAGCAAGGCAAATCACCACAATTGTAAAGTGACCTGCCTGCCATTTTTTTCCTATCAAACCATCAGTACCAAGCCTCCGGAGGCATCAAGATGATGATAGACAAGTCGAAAATGTTCCTGCTTGCCCTTGGTGGGTTGAGCGCTAGTTCTTGTCTTTCCGCGGAAACGCTTGTGCCGCCGAAAGAACGTACGGGATTGTCCAACTCGGTAATTGCCGCCGTGGACTTGCCCAAGGATTTCGACATGTCCAAAGACCGTGAATTACGGATGCGCAAGATTACGCTTGCCCCCGGAGGCGGCCTACCAATGCATGGTCACCTGGAGCGACCTTCGGTTGCCTATATCCTTTCCGGTGCACTGATCGAATTTCGCGACGATGGAAGCGAACCTCGCACTTTGACTGCAGGACAGGCGTATCGTGCGTTCGAAAGCGGCCATGCTTTGTTGAATACCGGGAGCGAACCGGCTGTCTTCATTGAGGTAGATCTGCCTACTGTACGATAGTGACGCGGCGCATTTCATTCTGCGTGGGGGGCACCCGCGATGTGATTGTGATGGCATTGTTGATTTCGGGCTCAGATGCGGTCTTCGGCTCTGTTGCAAAAATTCTGAAGTATGAGAATGGCGTGCCGGAGATGGAACGGAAGGACTGATGCCGGATTCAAGTGGCGGCACTTTGAGGGCGAGGTGATCCTATAGGCGGTTCGTTGATATTGTCGCTATCCGGTCAGCTACCGCGATCTTGAGGAAATACTGGCGGAACGCGGCGTTGAGGTCGATCATACGACGATCTATCGCTGGGTTCAGCGCTATGCGCCAGAAATGGAAAAGCGTCTGTGCTGGCTCTGACGGCGCGGCTTCGATCCGAGTTGGCGCCTGGATGAAACCTACATCAAGGTTTGGGGCGAGTGGATCTACCTGTACGGGGCGGTCGACAAGCGGGGCGACACGATCGATTTCTACCTTTCGCCGACGCGCAGTGCCAAAGCTGCGAACGCTTTCTGGGCAAGGCCCTGCGCCCTGGCCGAAACCATGGAACTGCTCAACCAGCACTTCGTTGCAGCCGGTTGATCGCCGAGAGGCAGAAACCTCCTTCGGCTGCAGTCAATCTTCGCAACAGAGCCGTGCCGCTGAAGGACATGGTTAGCGTAGATCGGCGTTCATTTTTCGCATGCTAAACGCCACCCCGATCAGTTTGCCGTCGCTCTCGCGCTGGATTTCCACCCAGTGATCGCGCGAGGCGCCGCCATGTTCGCGAAGGCCGCACAAGTGAAGCTGGATCCGGTCACCAAGTTCAGCATTGCCGAGATAGAAGATACTGCGCCGACAGGAGGTCGGCAATCCTTCCGTCGTGCGGAACCATGTCCATTCGGCTCGGTCAAGCATCGCCTGGAAGGCAGAGAAGTAGAGGAAATCTGCACCGTTGAAATCCTCGTGCGGAACGGGGTCGAGCGTGACGCTGGCCAGAACGAGGCGATCCGTTCTCGCGAATCCCAGCATCATTTCCCATGCATGGATACGGAAAGGCTTTGTAGTGTGGGCTGCGGGCAGGCGCAGCCGACACGGCAACGCGACACCGCTTCGGGTGGCCGAATTGTTTGCCCCCGCGATCGCCCTGTGCACGAATGCCGAATCCATCGTCAGTTGGGCCAGCGGATGGCCGTCGGCGCTGACCGCGATCGTGCTGCGAAAGCGCGTGCGGCCGATACGCTCGAGCCTCAAGGCGAAATCGATGCGGACATTCTCTCCCACCGCGCCAAGGCCCGCGCCCTGTGCGACCAGATCGATGGATGTGAAGGCGGGGTAGAGCCGCTGACCGTCCGTGCCGCGAAAATCGGGCGAGCTGAGGCCGTAGGCCGCCGACAACGCCAGCCAGTGGCGATGCCCGCAGGCCTTGAACAGCCAGTTCTCGGACAGCCCTGCACGACACAACTGCGGCATTCCGGTGACTACCGGCAGGAGCGATGGCCATGTGAGGGCTTCGGCTGCATCCGCGTCCGTGCCGCTCATGGGCTGTTCGAGAAGGTACATAGGCGGCAAGTTCTTCAGGCGACGGCTGACCGGGAAAGTTCCGACTGCAGCGAAACTGCGATGTGGTCCACGACATGCGCGGCATCGCGCGCGACCCCGGCAAAGCGGCCCGATCCCCAAGTGTAGAGCCAGGGCAGACCGAGGAAATAGAGCCCATCGGCACTGGCCACCCCGCGCTCGTGGCTGGGATAGCCGCGGTCGTCGAATACCGGCGCTTCGATAAAGCCGAAGTCCATGCGAAAGCCGGTGCACCAGATCACCGTCGAGATGTTGGACGCTGCAAGATCAAGTTCGGACGGCTCTTCCTCCGGCGACCAGCAGGGCGTGTACGGAGCGGCCTCGGGCGCATCGATGCCTTCGCGTTCGATATAGGCATCGATCGTTCCACGGATGCGTAGGTAGGTCGCGTCCGCGGCATCGAGGTGGTGGGTGAGGTCGGGCTGGAAGCGCACCACCCCGTCCTCGATACCGGCAAGCATGCCGTATAGCTTCATCCCGCGCAGCGCGAAATCGCGCAGGTCGATCTCGCGCCCGCCGTCACGTCCGGTCAGATAGTGGTTCTCATTCTGGCGGACCTTTTCACTCGACGGGTGCTCGTCGATCGGCATGTCGTAGTGGCCCATCTCCTCCAACCAGTCGGTCGCATCGCGGCCCCGGTACATGCGCGGCGCGCGGGGTGCATCGCCCACGGCCAGGTGCACCTTGCGCCCCGCCAGCATCAGGTCCTCTGCGATCTGGCAGCCCGACTGCCCCGATCCGACGACGAGGATCTCGCCCTCGGGCAGGTCTTGGGGGTTGCGGTAATCGAGCGACTGGATCTGGGTTATGCCATCGGGCAGGCCCTGTCCGGCGCGCGGGATGATCGGCGTGTGGTAACCACTGATGGCAATAACGACATAGTCGGCGGTATAGCTGCCATCGCTGGTCGCCACCGTATAGCCGCCGCCGTCGAGCGGGTGGACCGACCTGACTGCCACGCTTTCGCGGAGCGGTGGGTCCACGAATTCGGCGTAGTTGCGCACGAATTTCACGATATCGTCCTTAAGCATGAAGCCGTGCGGATCCGTGCCGCCGAACTCGCGCCCGTAGCTGTAGCCTGGCAGGTTGCACTGGCGGTTGGGCGTCACGAGGCAGAAACTGTCCCACCGCTCGTTCGCCCAGCTGTGGCCGACACGGTTCTTCTCGAGGACGAGATGATCGATGCCCTGCTGCTTGAGCAGATAGCTGGTCGACAGCCCGGCCTGGCCCGCTCCGACAACGATAACCGGAAGATGAGCGACGGGCGGCGCGGAAAGCGTTTCTTCGGTGGTTCTGGTCATGGCAATTTCCTGGCTGGCAAGGGTTATTGGTCGAAGCCCTCGACGCGGACGGTCGCGTCGGGATCGGAAGCGAATTCGGCGGCGCGCAGTTCGATCTGTTCGATCTGCGCGATGGCGTGGGCGCAGCCCATGCCGAACCGGGCGCGGACGCGGACGTTGGCTTCCTCGAGCGCGGCGCGCGCGACTTGCGTGAACTCTGAAACGGGATAGTCGTGCATCGCGATCAGGCGCTGGGCGACTATCGTGGATGGTGAAAAGCAGGTCGCGAGCTCGCCGTCCGGCCAGCGGACGCGAAACATCATTTCAGGCATGGAAAGTCTCCGGGACGGAATGGCAGCCGATCAGGCGTTCTGCGGCAGACCAGACGAGCGCACGTTCCCCTTGCGAGGTAATCGACACGTCAGGGCTTGCGGTGACGGTGCCGCATGGGGCGCAAGCGACCCCCGCAGCGGCGAAGCGGCCGACAACGGCGGCGACGTTTTCGGGCCGCGCGGTCATGACAAAGCCGAAACTGGGGAAGGCGCTGGCCCAACGATCCCAGTCGATGCCGGCAGGCCGCGGCACAGCGTCGAGGTCGATCGAAAGGCCGACTCGTGATGCTTCAGCTAGCATGATCGCAGTGCCGATGGGGCCGGCCATGCTGATGTCCTTCGCCGCGGTCAGGCGGCCCTGTGCGGCAAGATCGGGCATGACGGGCATGAGTTCGCGCAAGTGCGCGTCGCCGGCGTTGGTGCTGGCATCCCACCAAGGGAACGGTTCGCGGAAGCGACCAGCCATGTCGGTCGCGATCAGCAGGTTATCGCCGGGGCGTGCGCCGAAGCTCGTAACCACCTGCTCCGTTCGGCCCAGGATGGCGACAGCAAGCTGGCCGCCGTTCGCCTTGAGATTTGAATGTCCGCCGACCACCGGAACGCCATAGCGTTGCGCGGCCGCTCGCATGCCTGACAGCATCGGGATTGCGGTGGCCTCGTCCTTGGCCCAGAAGGCGTCGACGACGGCGATCGGCCGCCCGCCCATGGCGAGGATGTCGCTGACGTTGACCATAACGCCGCAATATCCGGCGAACCACGGATCGGCGGCAATGAAGTCCTCGACAAAGCCTTCGATGGCCAGCAGCAGGTGACCTTCGCCATCGGGGATGGCGGCGGCATCGTCACCCACGGGAACCGTGTCGTCGCTGCCGATGCCGAGTGCGGCCATGACGGGCGCGATATCTGCCTTGTGCGACAGGCCGCGGCTGGCGCGGATCTGTGCGGCGAGGTCGACGATGTCGGTCATGCTGCCCGGCGCACTTCGGCCCGCAGCCCGGCAACGCCGTCGGCGATGGGCGGGTAGTGGGCAAGGTCAGCCTGCATCAGTACATGGGGACTGCCGTGCAACTCGATCTGGTCGAGGTGTTGCCACTTCATGCGGCGGAAAAGCAGCTCGTTGCGGGCCTGGACTTGCGCGAAAAAGCGGACGCAACCGCGGGCATGGGCCGTCGATACGGCAAGGCGGATAAGCGCCGGGCCGATCATGCCTACCCTGCGGTGCGAGGCGGTGACCGCAAGGCGCGAGCCCCACCAGATGCCCGGTTCGGGGTTGTGGATGCGTACTGTGCCGATAACCTCGTCAGGCTGTCCGCCGATCATCGAAAGGGCGATGATCGGCAAGGCCTGCTCGTCGATGTCGTCACGGTCGTGAAGCGCGAACAGGCCCTGTTCCTCGCAGAAGACGGCGTGGCGCAGTGCTGCCGCACCGGCAAGTTCCCATTCCTGTGTGGCAAACCGCACGATGTAGTCGGCAGAGAGATAGGGCGGCGGGGCGACAAGCTCCATCACGCCACCTGCCCTGCCGGCTGCTTCAGCTTCTCGAAGGTCGAGAGGGCTGAGCAGGCCCCGCATCGAGCGCAACCAGCCTTGACTTTTTCTGCCGCCAGTCCCCCTTCGGCCAGCATCCGGGCCAGCGGCTCCAGAACCGAGCTCATGAAGGCGGGCGCGGGCGAAGGATGGCTTTCGAGCGGGGTGCCCGAAATCGGTACGAAGGGCACGATGAAGGGATAGACGCCGATATCGATCAGCTCTTGCGAGATCTTGAGCAGCGCTTCGCGCGTGTCGCCAAGACCGGCGAGGATATAGGTGGAGACCTGGCCCCGGCCGAAGACGGGCACGGCGGCGCGGAAGGCTTCCATGTAGCGTTCGATCGGCACGCTGGCCTTGCCGGGCATGATCCGGGCTCGCACTTCGGGGGTCACCACTTCGAGGTGCATGCCGAGCGTGTCGATCCCCGCATCGCGCATCGTCGTGAACCATCCATCGTGGTCTGGCGGTTCGCACTGGGCCTGGATCGGCAGGTCTACCGCGGCGCGAATGGCGCGCGCGCTTTCGACCAGGACCGCGGCACCGCGATCGGGCGTAGGCGGGGTGCCGGTGGTCATCACCATGTGCTTGACGCCATCGAGTTCCACCGCCGCGCGGGCAACTTCGGCAAGCTGGGCCGGGGTCTTTTGCGCGATCGTGCGCCCGGCGGCGAGAGACTGGCCGATCGAGCAGAACTGGCAGGTCTTGGTGCGGCTCTGGTAGCGGATGCAGGTCTGCAGGACCGTAGTGGCGAGCACGTCGCGCCCATGAAGCGTGGCGATCTGCGAATAGGGCACGCCGTCAGCGGTTTCGAGCGCGTAAAACTGGGGCTGCGGGGGAAAGGCGATGGTGCCCAGCGCGCGGCCCTCGCAGGTCAGCGTCGCGTTGCCGTCGGCATCGGGACGGCTGGCTTCGAACGGGCTGTCGAAGGCGGTCGCGGTGTGGACGGGGACCATCACGGTCACGCCGTCGATGGTGATGGCCTTGTGATCCGACGGACCCGCCCCGCCGCGGCGGCTCGACGCACCCGAGCGGGGATCAGCCAGCCGGATTCCGGAGGACTGCAACTGTGCGATCATCGCCGCGGTTGTCGCATCGGTCATCTTTTGGGCCATCCTGGGTCTCCGTGAACGGGTGAGCTTGGGCGCGGTTGAGAGCGGGGAAGGGGCGGTCTTCGATCTGGAGGCGGAGCAGTTCGGGGCGACTGTAGTGACCTACCGAATCCATCATCCGCTTGCGCTTCATCACCAGCGAAAGGTCGCAATCGGCGATGAGCAGGCCTTCGCCCTTTGTCATCGGGGGAACGACATGCTGACCTTCGGGCGAGATGATGGCTGTGTTGCAACCGCCGGCGAGCGCCTTGTGATGCTGGCCGCTCGGATCGATCGCGGTGCGCTGCTCTTCGGTCAGCCAGCCGGTAGCGTTGACGACGAAGCAGGCGCTCTCGGCCGCATGGTGACGGATCGCCGCCTCGATCTGGTCTCGGAACAGCGGGCCGACGAGCGATCCGGGAAACTGGCTGGCGTGGATCTGCTCGCCATCGGCCATCAGTGCATAGCGGGCGAGGGGATTGTAGTGTTCCCAGCAGGCGAGCGCGCCGATGCGGCCTGCAGCGGTGTCGACGGCGCGAAGCCCCGAACCGTCACCCTGACCCCACACCATCCGTTCGTGATAGGTGGGCGTGATCTTGCGCCGCTTGAGCGCTAGCGTGCCGTCGGCATCGAAGATCAATTGCGTGTTGTAGAGCGATCCGCCATCGCGTTCGTTCACGCCGACGACGAGCACCATGGCATGGCGGCGCGCCGCGGCCGAAAGGGCCTGGGTGACCGGACCGGGCACGGTGACGGCCTGGTCGTAGAGTTCGAGGTGCTTCGCGCCCATCCGGTAGGGCGGGTCGATGAAGGAAAAGTACGGATAGTAGGGCAGGAAAGTCTCGGGAAAGACCATGAACTGTACGCCCTTGTCCGCGCCTTCGGCGATGGCGTTGAGCACGCGTTCGAGCGTTCCGCCCGCGCGGTCGAGCACCGGTGCGACCTGCACCGCGGCGACGCGCACGACCCGCTTGTCGTATCCGTTGTCCTCCATCGACCCGGCCTCCTCAAAGGGTCCAGGTGTCGAGGATGAAGGCGTTGTCGCGGCGATGCAGAAGGATGAGGTCGAGCACGTCCTGCGGTGCGATCGGCGTGATACCGGGGATCAGCGAGCCTTCGCCGTGTCCGTAGAGCGCCTGGAGGCCGAAGCGGCAGGCATAGACCTTGCCACCTTCTTTCATGAACTTCTCGATCTGGTTGTTCATCGCTAGGTGGCCGGGGAAGGCTTCGTCGCCGAGCTTGGGGAAGCCTCGTTGCAGGCCGAGGGTGACGCCGGGGCCGTAGAGCAGGACGCTGGTTTCAAAGCCCTTACGCTGCAGGCGGGTCGCCTGGAGCAGGTTGACGAGGCCGATCGAGCCCTCGAACGCGACGGTGTGGAACGTGACGAGCGCCTTCTCGCCGGGCTCGGCCTTGACGTCCTCGAAAACCTTTTCCTCGTAGTCGACGAGGAAGTCGCCGGTCTGGTGGGCGGGGGCGGTAATCTTGGGCATGGATCGGTCCTTTTTGCTGGATCGACCGACTCATTGTCGGCTCCATCAAAAAGTGATTGTAGCGCGATATGTTGTCAATTGACTGTTTTTCTTAAAACATAAAAATGCATTCAATTATCGCCATGTTGCAGGACAATCTGTTATTTTTTCACGATGAATTGAGAATATAGCGGGGAAATTGGGTGGATTGGTCGGTTTTGATGCGAAGACCAAGCGTGCAGGATCATCGCAATTTGTGGCAAAATGGCGCATTGACTGCATTTTGACTGCAGCGTATCGTGCGTCAGGGGAGAAAGCATGTCAGATAAGTGGACGCCCGACATCGAGGCCTTCGGGAAGCCTTATTACCGTGCAATAGCAGAGGCCATCGCCTCCGACGTGCGTGAAGGAAAGCTGCTCATTTCTGAGCGGCTTCCTCCGCAGCGCGAACTGGCCGAGCGGATGGGCATAAACTTCACGACGGTCGCACGCGGCTATGTGGAGGCACAGAAGCGTGGCCTGGTGGAATCGCGGGTCGGGCAGGGCACTTTCGTCGTTGGGCAACCCCGTCGCCGCAAGCCTGCGGCACGTCCCTCGGTTGCCGACCTGACCATGAACCTCGCGCCCGAGCCGGAAAACAGCGAGTTGGTCGACCGTATGCAGTCCGCCATGTTGAAGGCTACGAGGGACCTACCCACGTTGATGCGATACCAAGCGTTCGGTGGCACCTGGGTCCAGCGCGAATCGGCGGTCAGGCTGCTGGCAGAGCGCCGTGTCAATGTCGATCCCGAGCGGCTTGTCATCTGCCCGGGCACGCACATCGCCTTTCACGCCATCCTGCGAAGCCTGACTGCGCCGGGCGACATCCTGTTCTGCGAGGCACTGACCTATCCGGGCATCAAGGCCGTTGCAGGCCAGCTGGGATTGAGGCTCGTGGGCGTTCCGCTCGACGACGAGGGGATCGAGCCCGACGCATTTGAGACTCTGTGTGTGGAACATCGCCCCAAGGTGCTGTACCTCAACCCAACGCTCCTGAACCCGACCACTTCGACGATGCCCGAGGAACGGCGGGTCAAGGTCATCGAAATAGCCCGTCGGCACGACGTCGCGATCATCGAGGACGATGCCTATTCCGCGCTGCTGCGGCGACCACCGCCCGCTTTCGCGCAATTGGCCCCCGACATCACCTACTACGTCGCAAGCCTGTCGAAGTGCGTCGGGGCGGGATTGCGCATCGCCTATCTGGTCGCGCCCGATCAGCGGCGGCTCTGGCCGGTGGCCAACCTCCTGCGGACCTTGGCGGTCATGGCCTCGCCATTGACAACAGCGGTCTCGACGACATGGATCGAGGACGGCACCGCGCGAATGGTGATCGAAGCGATCCGCAAGGAATGCGCCTTTCGCCAACGGCTGGTCGCGGAAATACTGCCGCGGCAGCATGTTCGCTCGCACCCCGAAGCCTTTCATTTGTGGATGGCTCTGCCCGAGCCGTGGCAGCGCGCCGCCTTCGCTGCGAGGATGCGCGCATCCGACATCGGCATTGTTGTAAGCGACGCATTCGTCGTCGGCGATTCTCCGCCGGAGGCCGTGCGCATCTCGCTTGGCGGCGTGCTGAGCCGCGCGGAAGTTCGGACTTCGCTAGAGTTCTTGGCCGACGTTCTCGCTTACGAAACCGACAGTGGGCCGATGTTCGCCTGACCGGCGCAAGGACCGATTTATCGCGACGGAAGGGACCTTGCTCATCGCCGAAGGCCGCGATCCTCAAGCGTTACATTTTGGAAGTTAAAAGGCAGCATTTGTCGGGTGAAGGGCTTTTGTCGTTTGCTAAGCTCAAAGTCGCCCGATCACTTCCTTGATCACTCCGGCTTAACAATACATGAGGGATGAGCCAGATGAATCATATCCGTACATCGGCAGTGGCAATCGCGATCGCTATTGCGACCGGAACCATTAACGCCGCCTATGCCCAAGATGCCGTCGAAGACGATAACTACGAAGCCAGCGGCGACATCATTGTAACTGCGACCCGATCGCAATCACTGGCCTCAAAGACGCCTGTCGCGCTGAGCGCCGTCAGCGGCGAGCAATTGACTGCTGCCGGTATTTCCAACCCTACGACGCTTGCAGAGCAGGTTCCCAACCTCTCGATCGATCGCGCCAACGGACTGCAGATCACGATTCGCGGCGTTTCGAGTTCTGACGGCACCGAAAAGGGCGATCCGTCGGCCGCCTTTATGGTCGACGGTATCTACATCGCCCGTCCGCAGGTTCAGGAAGTAAGCTTCTTCGACATTGCGCGGGTTGAAGTGTTACGCGGTCCGCAGGGAACCCTGTTTGGTCGCAACACCACCGCCGGTTTGGTCAACATCATTGCCAACAAGCCGAGCGTGTCGGGCTTTTCGGGTTCGGTCGACGCGACTTACGGCAATTACGACACGCGCCAGCTGACTGGCGTTGTCAACCTGCCCGTCAGTGACAACATCGCCGTGCGCGCGGCGGCGAACTACGACTATCGTGACAGCACGATGATCGCCGGTCCGGCGTTCGATGCCTCCCTTGATCCCTACAAGAACAACCTGTCGGGTCGTTTGTCGGCTTTGTTCAACTTCGGCAACGGGTCGCTGCTGCTCCGCGGTGATTACTCGCGGATGCGCGGCCAGACCGCAAATATCCTTCCCGTCTCGAACTTCTACTCCAACTACGCGACTTCCGGATCGACCCCGATCTACAACGGTGCGGACAAGAGCGCCGACGACCTTATGACGTTCGGCCTGCCGTTTTCGGGTTCGCTCGATCGCCGGAACAGTACCTGGGGCGTCTTAGGCGACTTCGAGTACGATCTCGGCCCGGTCACGGTGAATTACCTCGGTTCGTATCGCGAATTCGACCGCGACGAGCAGGGCTTCGTCATCGTTCGCAGCGCCGGTACCGCCGCGAACGATTTCGATGGAAGCTATTGGCAGACGAGCCATGAACTCCGCTTTTCTGCCGGCAACGCCGGTCCGCTGAAGGTGCAGGCCGGGGTTTATTATTTCAAGGAAAAGTCGGCCATCGGGTATTACATCTTCGGCTTCACGTCACCCACGCCGGGGACCAGGGGCTATACCCGCGGCTTCCCGCAGGATCCGACTATCGCCGAATCGAAGGCGCTGTTCGGACAGGCGACTTACAGCCTGACCGACACGCTTCGGGTCACTGGCGGCGTTCGCTATTCGCATGATGAAAAGTCGCGCGTCGGCTTCTCGGTCACCTGTCAGACCCCCGCGTGCGACCAGGCGGGCGACACGCTGGCCCCAAACAATGCGCAGGGGACGTTCTCGAAGGTTACTTGGCGCGCAGGCCTCGATTATGACCTCGACAGTCGTTCATTGCTCTATGCGGTCGTCTCGACTGGTTACAAGGCCGGTGGCTTCAACGACGGTTGCGAAGTGGGTACCGCCCCCGGTTGCGCCCAGACACGCGACGCGCTCTACTACCAGCCTGAAGAGCTGACCGCGTACGAGGTGGGTCTCAAGACCCGCTTTGCCGACAACCGGGTCCGCCTCAACCTTTCGGCTTTCCACTACGACTATACCAACATCCAGCTCAGCCAGCTGACCCAGCTTTGCGGGGGGCCTTGCCGCGTAACTACCAACGCCGGAAAGGCGAAAGTCGACGGTGTCGAAGCGGAGTCCGTCATCGAACCTTATGACGGAGGTAAACTAGATCTTAGCGTCGCCTGGCTCGATGCGCGCTTTACCGAGTTCCTGCTTACCCCGACCGACGACTGGGCTGGCCGAGCGCTCGACCGTTCGCCCGAATGGGTTGTCGCGGCCGGATATACACATCAGATCAATCTTGCGAATGGCGGCAATATCCAGCTCGGTGCTCGCACGCGGGTTTCGGACAGTTATCAGATCGCCGCGCTCGGCACGGCCAATCAGTTCCGCGTTCCGTCCTATACCAAGACGGACGTGCAAGTCGCCTACAACGCACCGGACAATCGCTGGTATCTTCAGGCCTTTGCCAAAAACCTGGAAAACAGCATCGTGGTGACGTCGGCGTCGACCGGATCGTTTGCCTATATCACCGTTGCCGACCCACGGACGTACGGAGTGCGCGCGGGGATCAAATTCTAGTTTCTCCCTCCCACCCTCAAATGGCGGGTACGACATTCCTGTCGTGCCCGCCATTTTTTTGTTCGTTTGCACTGTGAGGTTGGGGAGAGGGGCAAGGGGAAGGCTCTGATGATGTGACCGCCCCCCGACGGCATCTCTGTGCCAAGGTGGGTCTGCAACGATCCACAAAGGAGAGCGGTCATGTTAGAGATTATCACGGTCGGACTCGATCTGGCAAAGCACGTGTTTCAGGTACATGGGGCTGACGGCGCGGGCCGAGCGGTTCTGCGCAAAAGGCTGAGGAGAGACCAGGTGCTGGCGTTTTTCGGTCAGCTGCCGCGCTGCGTCGTCGCCATGGAAGCCTGTGGCGGCGCCCATTTCTGGGGCCGCGAGATCGGCAAGGTGGGCCATGAGGTGCGGCTCATCCCGCCTGCTTACGTGAAGCCTTTCGTCAAGTTATGCTCACCTCGCCATAATATGACTAATCACGAGGTTCCCATAATGCGGAGGAACGCGGCCTGATTGGCGGATTTTCACCGTTTTTGGATCGGCTTGCTTCGCATTATTTGGAGCCGAACCTCTGCGGGTCAATCGACCAGCAGAGGAGCCGCCAATGTCGGATAACCATCATGAACTAATCGCCGCACTCAAGTCGTCGCTTATCGGTCAGCGATACAGCCCGGTGGTGGTGAGGAACTACTGCGCCTACGCGTCTGGATTTCTCGATTATCTGGGGCAGCGGGGCATCACGGTCGCGGACGTGATCGACTTGCATGTGGAACAATATCTGCGGCACGCAATCGTCCAGTTCGAAAAGCAGCGTGGTCGAGGTCCCAGCGCGCGCTGGCACGAGGTCCCACGCTCCGGAATTCACGCACTGTTGCGGCTTGTTCACGGCCAATGGCCGCCAGCCATCAAGCCAGCCTGCGAGGCCGATGAGGTCCGATTTTCAATCTGCGCCGAATACGAAATCTGGCTGCGTGAGGAACGCGGGTTGGCTTGTTCCAGCGTTGCAGCGCTGATGTGGGAAGCCCGGAACTTCCTTGCCTGGCAGATCGATCATGGGCTCGACGGTTTGGCGGTTCTGAGCGTGACTGACATTGACCACTACATGGATTTGCGCGCGCCGAAATTGAGGCGCTGCTCGCTGAAGTCTGTCGCAGAGCGGCTTCGCGCGTTACTGCGCTACCTCCATGTCACAGGTCGCGTTACGACGGATCTGTCCGGGCATGTCCTGGCACCGACGCTTTATGCATATGAAGGCGTACCTTCGGTCCTGGACCGCGGGCAGATCATCGCCGTGCTGGAGAGTGCCGAGAAGGACAAGTCACCGGCAGGGTTACGGGACCATGCGATCCTGCAACTCCTCGCTGCCTATGGTCTGCGGTCAGGTGTAAGCTGACGTTCCAGAGAGCGCAGCGGAACGGCGAGAGTTGGTCGGCATGAGAAACGCTAAGTGTGGCGAGAATCTCTGCGGATTGGCCGCCAGCGCGGACCTTTTCACGGCTAACCGTCGTAATTCGATGATGTCCAATCTTCCCGACCATGCCGGACGCGTAGAATGATGACCTCGCCCTCATTTCCTACATCATAAATCACCAGGTGGGCCTTGTAGGGATGCACGCGAACTGGCGGCGAGATTTCCTCTCGCAAGCGCGCGGCATGGGGATAGTCTGCGAGAAACGCGAAAATCGCACTCAGCCCTTCGTGATAACCGTCAGCCTGCGGCAAGCCAAACTGCTCGATGCCTTCCAGAAAAATGGCTGTCAGATCGTCGGCTGCGGCGCGTGTTAAGTGAAAACGTGGCACAGTCAGGCTTGCAGTACCCATCCGGTGAGCCCCGCCTTGTCCGGTTAGTGAACGACCGGTCTTAAGAGCGCTCGTATGAGCGAGCTTAGGAGCGCAGCATGGGGCAGATCACGGTAATGACGGGGCCGGAGCGGCGGCGTCGGTGGCGGGACGAGGAACGGTTCCAGATCTTGGCCGAGGCTTTCGCGCCGGGCGCATGTGTCGCGGACGTAGCCCGGCGGCGGGACGTCTCGACCAGCCTGATCTACACCTGGCGGCGTAATCTGCGACGCGAACAGGCCGAAGGGGCATCCCTTCCGATGGTGGAGGCAACCTTTGCCCAGGCGGTCCTCGCCAAGGATGAGAAGGTGGACGGCTGTGATCGCTGTCCCGTGATCACCGTCGAACTGGGCGAAGGCCGGAGCGTTCGCATTTCGGCCGGAGCGCCCGCCGCACTGGTCAGCGCGACCTTGAAGGCGCTGCGGTGATACTAACGGGCGCGCGGGTGTGGATCGCCATGGGGCACACGGACATGCGCAAAGGGATGCAGGGGCTGGCCTTGCAGGTCCAGCAGGGCCTGAAGCGCGACCCACACGGGGGCGACCTGTTCGTGTTTCGCGGACGGACGGGATCGCTGATCAAGATCATCTGGCACGACGGTATCGGCATATCCCTTCATTCCAAGCGGCTCGAGAAGGGACGCTTCGTGTGGCCCTCGGCGAAGGACGGGATCGTCTCGCTGACCAACGCGCAATTGTCCTGCCTGCTGGAGGGGATCGACTAGCGTAACCCGCAGTATTCCTGGCGCCCGCAGAGCGCCGGATAGGCCGGCCACTTTCTTCGCCTTCCGGCGCATTTTCGGCTTCAATGCTGCGCCGATCTGTGATTCCATGCTCGTCATGGACACCGCCGCATCGCCCCTCCCGGACGACGCCGAAGCGCTCAAGGCGCTGCTGTCCGCCGCGCTCGAACGCGCCGATGATGCCGAAGCGCGCCTCGCCAATGCCATGGCCCGCGAGAGCGCGACCGAGGCGATGATCGCCCACCTCAAGCTGCAAATCGCCAAGCTGCGCCGCGAGCAATATGGCGCCAGCGCCGAGCGCAGCCGTCGGCTTCTCGACCAGCTTGAGCTTCAGCTGGAAGACCTCGAGGCCGATGCCTGCGAGGATGATCTGGCCGCCGAAGTTGCCGCCGCCAGGACAGCCCATGTCGCCGCCTTCGCGCGCAAGCGGCCGAGCCGCAAGCCGTTCCCCGAACATCTCCCGCGCGAGCGCGTCGTCATTCCCGCGCCGTGTTCGTGCCCGTCCTGCGGCGGCGCGCGCCTGTCGAAGCTCGGCGAGGATGTGACCGAGACGCTCGAAGTGATCCCGCGCCAGTGGAAGGTGATCCAGACGGTGCGCGAGAAGTTTTCGTGCCGGGATTGCGAGGAGATCACGCAGCCCCCGGCGCCGTTCCATGTGGTACCGCGCGGATGGGCTGGGCCCAGTTTCCTCGCCATGCTGCTGTTCGAGAAGTATGGCCAGCACCAGCCCCTTAACCGCCAGGCCGAGCGCTTTGCCCGCGAAGGCGTGGCACTCAGCACTTCGACGCTGGCCGATCAGGTAGGCGCGGCGGCCTTCGCGCTGATGCCGCTCTACCGACGGATCGAGGCCCATGTCCTGGCTGCACGGCGTTTGCATGGCGACGATACGACCGTGCCGGTCCTTGCCAAGGGCAAGACCGATACCGCGCGGCTCTGGGTCTACGTTCGCGATGACCGGCCCTTTGCCGGCAGCGATCCGCCCGCAGCCCTGTTCCACTATTCCCGCGACCGGCGCGGCGAGCATCCTCGGGCGCATCTGGCGTCCTGGGCAGGGCTTCTGCAGGCCGATGCTTATGGCGGCTACAACGAGCTCTACGCGCCCGGCCGTCAGCCTGCGCCCGTGATCGAGGCCGGCTGCTTCGCACACGCACGGCGCAAGTTCTTTGAACTCGCCGACGTCGAGGCCGCCGCGCGCCGGAAGAGCCGCGGTGAGCGCACCGGCATGATCTATCCGATCGCGCTGGAAGCCGTGCAGCGCCTCGATGCCCTGTTCGAGATCGAGCGTGGCATCAGTGGCAAGGCAGCAGCGGAACGCCTCGCCGTCCGGCAGGACCGCAGCGCCCCGCTGATCGCGGATCTGCACGCCTGGCTCGCCGCCCAGCTCGCGAAGCTCTCGCGCAGCCACGATCTGGCCAAGGCGATAAACTACATGCTCCGACGCTGGGATGCCTTCACGAGGTTCCTCGGCGATGGTCGGATCTGCATCACCAACAACGCCGCCGAACGGGCACTGCGCTGCGTTGCCGAAGCGTGTTTCATTATGCACTCCATATTCAAGTATCTGTAAACATTGGAAGCATATCCGCGTCAACAACGCGACACGGGCGACCCTTTCGGGCCATCGCAGATTTTACCGCTTCCGACATCAGATCGGCGGAGCGGATTTGATGCGGCGCGCGCGGTACGACCTGCACCGCCGGAAGCACGCCGGTTTTGATGAGAAGTCTTACCGTATGGCTTGAGGTGCCAAGCGCTTTGGCCGCCTCAGTCATGGTGAGCCATTCGCCGTCTTTCACCGCAGACCGGTAGGCATCGATCCCTCGCACGCGCCGAACAGAGTAGACCCGGTGCGCCGTCCAGGTTTTGCCCTGGCCTGTAGGCAAGCCCATCCGATTGAGCGTCGCGGCGATATGCTCGTCGGACCAACGGCCCGCCATGCTGCGCATCACCTCCAGCGCATCCTCCGCTGTTGCACAACCGTGCTCGCCGGCTTTCGGCTTGCGAACCCGCAGTTCCGAGTGCTGACCGCCCCGCCAATGGATTGTGAGCACGACGTCACGCACGGCATCATCGACATCGACGACGATGTCGGCGATCAATGTGCGTAGCAGTTGCTGGCGAGCGCGCATCGTCACATCCGGAGCGTTCCACGCCGCCGACAGGTTTTCCGCCAGATTGGCGAACGCACCCTGATCGACCTCGATGGTTGACGGGTTTTCTGCGGGCTGGCGCGCCTCCAGATCACGGATGCGCCGCAATGCGGTTTCCCAGTTTTTCTCCAGCTGCGCCGCTATCAGGCGATTATCGGGATCACAGGCAGCGTAGCGGCGCTCGGCAAGGCGGGCCTCGTAACGCGCCTGCTGGAGTTCCAGGTCGAGAATCTGGCGCTGCTCTTCTTGTCGTTCCCTGTGCATCCGCTCCGCCTCTAACGCGGCCTCGATCGCCAAGGGTTCTACCGCGCGTAGCAGTTCGCGCGCAACTGCTGCATCCACCCGTGGACCGCCGAAGGTCATGCATCGGGGCAAGCCCATCATCAGGTTTGGTTTGTCGCAGCGATACACCGGTCGGCTCTGCGGGTTTCCGGTATAGGTGACCGTCAGTCGCCGTCCACACCGTCGGCACGTCATGATGCCCGAGAGTAGCGCTCGGCCTCCTCGGCCGGATTTCACACCGCCGGCGCTGCCATAGTTGTTGAGTGCCAGCTGCTTCTGGTTGCGCTCGTATTCTTCCCAGCTGATGTACCCCTCATGGTGATCCTTGATGAAGACTTCCCAGGTCCCCACCGGCTTGCCGTGCCCGTAGCTCCGCCGGGCTCGCCCATCGACAATGGAGGTTCGCTTCTCGCTTTTTCCGTAAACGTAAACGCCTGCGTAGAAGGGGTTTTTGAGAACGGCGATGACGTTGCGATAGCGGATCGGCAACCATGTGAAGCTGGTCATGCGGCCTTCGTCCGACGGTCGCGGGAAGTGGATTTGATCGGCCTTCATCGACAACAGCACCTGACGCGCACTGCCCAGCTCTCGGAAGCGCGCAAAGATGAGCCTGATTACCTCTTGCAGGCGTAGATCGGGATCGAGGTCCAAGCCCGCTTCGCGGTGCCAAATGTAGCCGAACGGGACAGACAAGCGCAATTCGCCGCGGCGCGCCTTCGACTTTGCTGCATCGAGCATTCGCGTCCTGAGAACGCCGAGCTCGAACTCGCTGATGCTCCCCTTCATTCCCAGGAGCAGGCGGTCGTTGGGCTGGCAAGGATTGTACACGCCATCATGATCGATGACACGGGCTTCAACGAGCCCGCACAGTTCCAGCAGATGGTGCCAGTCGCGACCATTTCGCGCGAGCCTGGACGCATCAAGGCACAACACGGCACCCACCTTGCCCGCGCACAACGATGCGACCAAACGATCGAAGCCGGGCCGCGCAACGGTTCCGCTCGCGGATCGTCCGAGATCATCGTCGATGACTTCGATATCGGTGAAGCCGTGCTGACGCGCAACGTCGACGAGGTCGTATTGCCGTCGCTGGCTTTCCAGGTTGGCCATGACCTGGGATTGTGTCGATTGACGCACATAGACGACGGCCTTGCGCTTCAGCAGCTGCGCCGGGATCAGATTAGCGTCGGTCATCGCCGAACTCCTCGACGACGAGGCCGGCGGCCTGCATCAGGATTTGAGCGAGCGTGATTACGGCCTTCGCCCGTTCCGCATCGTTCATCCCGTCCACCCTGCGGGGCTCGAATATCAGGCTCATCTGTCTGCCCGAGGCCGGTGCGGGCCTGTCGTGCTTGTTCATCGACTTCCTCCCATGCGACTCCATCATCGCGTTGGGAGTTTGGTGAAGCAGCCACCGCGGTGACCAGCCCGTTCAGCTCGGTCAGCGCCGCGACATCAACTTGGGGCGGGCCGATTCTCATCTCGGCGCAGGCGACGGGATCCACCATCCACTCCGGCATTGAAACGACAATGCCAGACGGGCCTTCCACCCTAAGGAACCTGCCGGTCGCTCGTTCCTCTACCCGCCGAACGCTGACTTTCCGCCCAAAATAGGGATGCCAAAGATAGTGAACTTCCCGCTCTTCGCCGACATGGGCAGAATGAACGGGCGATGGCCCTTGGGCGCAAGGCATGGCTGTTCTGCGGCTCCGATCGCGGCGGACAGCGCGCCGCCGTACTCTACTCGTTGATCCAGACCGCCCGGCTCAACGACATCGATCCGCAAGCCTGGCTGGCCGATGTCCTGGCCCGCATTGCCGAGCATCCCGTCAACCGACTCGACGAACTGCTTCCCTGGAACTGGCAAGTCCGGCCCGGAGTGCTATCGCAGGTGGCATGACCGCCCGATCGACAGACAGGCCCACGGCCATCGACAGTTTTCTGCAGATCGCAACGCTGCGCATTGAGCTTAAGGACAGCAACCCGCCGATTTGGCGATTGGTCGAAGTGCCGACCTCGGTCACTCTCAAGGTTCTGCACGACATCGTCCAGGCCGCGATGGGATGGTTCGATTACCATCTCTGGGAGATGCGCATTGACGGTCAGACTTATGGCCTCCCGATGGAAGACGACTGGGGAACCGCTCCGCGCAAGATTGCCGCGCGCGTCCGCCTGCGCGATGTTCTCGCTCCCGGCACGACCACGATTGCGTATTCCTACGACTTTGGTGACGACCGGCAGCACACGCTCACCCTGAGCGATGATCGACAGGGTGACCCGGCTCTCGCTTATCCGCGCTTCATCGACGGCCAGCGCGACTGTCCTCCCGAGGATTGCGGAGGCATCTCGGGATTCTACGACATGCTGGAGATCAGGTCCGATCCCACGCACGAGCAGCATGCCGAAATCAACGACTGGCTCGATGGCTACGACCCCGGCGAACTCGACACCTTGCCGATCGAGGCATCACTCGCGCGTATCGCCGCCAGGCGCAACGCCGCAGCAAAGCGCATCGCCAAACCAAAGGCGACCTAGCCACGGCCGCCGCGGCCTTCACCGGATGGCTACGGCTTGCAGGCCTGCCTGGCTGATCGCTCGCGCCCGGATATCCGCCATCGTCTCATCGCTCAGACCGCCAGCTCGGGCGTCGTCGACAAGGCGCTGCATGGCGGCAATCTTGTCGGCGCGTTCCTGGTCACGGCGGATAAGATCGCGCACATAGTCGCTGGCATTGCTATACCGACCAGTATCAGCTTGCGCTTCCACCCATTGCTTCATCGGATCGGGCAGTGAGATGTTCATCGTAGCCATGGCAACCTCCATGCCCTGAAATAGCAAAGATTGGCAAAGCTTGTCAATTGTCAAACGAACTGAGGATTTGACCCCTCGTGTTGCCTCACCGAAGATTGTTACCGGGCTGAGCGGTTGCGAGGTGCGCCCTATCTCCACCCGCCGCGGCGGGTGGAGATAGGGCGAAGCCCTTCATCCAGTCACCATTGAGGATGATCTGCCCGGTGATTTCCGCGCGCCACGCCTTCACGGCTAATTGCACCGTTCGCTCGCTCTTCTTCGTGAAGCGTGACGGATCGGCGCTCATAAGCCGCTGCAACACTGCGGCTGCCGAGAGCGTCGGGTCCGCCGCGATCCACGCGCGGATTGCGCCTCGAACGGATCGAGCATGCTCGGCCTTTTGGGATAGGGCTTGGTTCGCCGATAGGGACGCCGATGCGTGGGCCGCGTCTCGCCCGCCTGCCAGGCTGTCTCCAGATTGGCGGCAAAGCGCTGCAGGTCGACAACGACCGGCTCCTCAGGCTTGGCATTCAGCCCGCGGCGATCGACGCGTTTCCCCAGATCGTCTTGTGCTGCCCGGATGCCTGCGAACAGCATCACGGGATCGGCCGTTTCCAGCATCCGGCTCAGCCGTGCCTTGTCGGCCCCGGCCACATCGGGATGCGCCAGCACGCGCGCGGCCGGCGGCGTGGGCGGATGATAGCGTTTGATGATGCGCGCACCGATCCGGGTCTTCTCCCGCAGTTTGAACGAGGGTTGGAACAGATTACCGTGCAGCCGCACCACATCGTACAAGCGGCTGAGCGCCGCTGTCGCCTCCGCTCCCACGAACCTGCCGTAGCCCACCAGGCGCCGGACGATGGCGCCGTTCTTCTGCTCGACCCACGCCTGATCATTCTTGCGATAGGCCCGGGAGCGCGTCACCTCCAGACCCTGGCTTCGGCACCAGCAGACCACGAGTTCATTCATGAAGGCGCTGTCATTGTCGAAGTCTACGCCCAGGAGTGGGAACGGAAAGAGCCGCTGCGCTTGCTGGATCGCCGCAACCACCAGGCTGCTGTCGCGACTGCGGACCGGCACGCATTCGGTCCACCCCGTGGCGATGTCGGTCAGCACCATCGTTTGCACGAAACTGCCGGAGGAAGAGGTGCCGGAATGCGCCACGAAGTCGACCTCAACATAACCGGGCACAGGATCGTTCCAGTCCCCGAAGGTGCGGACCGGAACCGACCGGCGCACTGCGGAGCTCATGCCGGTCCGACGCCGCCGCCCGCCGCCCGCGACAATACGCACCTCCGACAGCAGCCGGTCCATCGTCGCCGCGCTCACCGTGAGCAGCTTGTCGCGCAGCTCGGCACTGACGTCGAGCCGGTCGTGCCGCTCGAGCGCCGGTAGCAGAACCGGGATCAACGGCTTCAGGCGCTTTGAGCAGAGGCGATCCGACGCCTCCCACAACACCACCAGCGCCTCGCGGACATCGCCGCCGTAACGGATCGCCTGACGCCGGTCGCGCGGCGGCTTCGTCTCGCGGCGTCCAAGCACGCGGATCGCGTGCTTGCGATGATAGCCGGTGACCGCAACGAACTCGTCCAGGATCTGCTGCTTGCTCGCCCGAGAGCAGGATCGATACCGCTCGACAATCGCCTCAACCAATTCGGAACGTGTCGCCATGCTGATCCGCCTGCCCATCCGCCATCCCCGAGTCTGGATGACAGAACAGCCTCCGTCCCCCTCGGGACAGCAATCCTACCGGTAACATATTGCTTGAGGCAATGCGGGGTCAGTTTGTCAGTTCGTGTGACACGAGACGGCCGTGCGTTATCTGCGCGCGGCATCTCATATCGGCCATGTAATGGCCGAACGTGATGCAAGCGTCAGCGACATCGATTTGGAGGCGTTCGAACAGCATCTGCGAACGTGCCGATGTCCGCGCGCCACGGGAGGACGGCGCAACCACCACACCGTTTACGGCGCAAGGCTTTTCCGTCGGCACCTCGAAGAAATAGGCGTGTGCAAACCCGCAGCCGCGGCGATCCGGCTTGTCGAACCGCCGTTGGTTGCCGGCTTTAGAACCTGGCTCAGCAAACATCGCGGGGCATCCGATGCGACGATAGGGCTCTATGGGCGCGATGCAGTCAGTATCATGGCAGAACTCGAAACGGACCCGATGCGTTGGAGTCCCGCAGATATCCGCGGCTACGTCATGAAGCGCGGAAGGATATGCGGGCGCGGCACCATCGAGAAGATGACCACGAGCCTACGGGCATTTTTGCGCTACCTTGCCGTTCAGGGGCACTGCCGGGCTGGTCTCGATTATGCCGTTCCGGCCTTCGCTCATTGGCAGCTTGCTGAGATGCCGCGATATCTCTCGGGCGAACAGGTCAGCCAGATGATTGCTGCCTGCGATGGTGACGCCAGCGCGCGTCGGCGCGATCGCGCCATCGTGCTGCTGCTGGCTCGTCTCGGTCTGCGGGCCGGCGACGTGGCGCAGCTCCGTCTTACTGATATCGAGTGGCAGGCGGGTTCACTGCGGGTGACGGGCAAGTCGCGCCATGAGGTTCGCTTGCCGCTCCCCCAGGAGGTCGGGGATGCGATCGCGGCCTATCTTGAATACCGACCGTCGTGCTGTCGAAGCGATCGCGTGTTCCTGAGCACGATCGCGCCGAGTCGCCCGTTCCTGAACGGTGACGGCGTCTCTTCGGTGGTCAGGCGTATTATGAAGCGGGCTGGCGTCATGACGCCCGTCAAGGGTGCGCACGCCCTGCGGCACACCGCAGCGACCGAGATGCTGCGCCATGGGGTGCCACTCGACAAGATCGGCCTGGTCCTCCGGCATAGGGGCATCGACACGACGGCCCACTACGCCAAAGCCGATGTCACTCTTCTGAAGCAGGTGGCGCAGCCTTGGCCGGAGGCACTCTGATGCTGGAAACCATCGAGACCTATCTCGCACTGCGCCGTACCACTGGCTTTGCGATGTCGAATGCCGAGCACCTGCTCAAGAGCTTTGGCGCCTTTGCGGCTGAGCGCGGGCACACGCATGTTCACACCCAAACAGCCATCGACTGGGCTGCGCTCGGACCGTCCATTGCGCAACGCGATGCTCGACTGAAGGCCGTTTGCCGCTTCGCACGCCATATCCGCATCGAAGATGCTCGGCACGAGTTGCCCCCGGCCAATCACTTCGGCACCCGCAAACGGCGTCGACCGCCGCACATTTACTCGGGCACAGAGATTAGTCGCCTGATCGAAGCTGCCGGCCAACTGCGACCTCAAGGAGGCCTACGCTCGCTGACGTACGCGACCTTGATCGCCCTGCTCGCGGCCACGGGGCTGCGCATCTCTGAAGCACTCAAGCTCACGTTCACGGATATAACCAGCGACGGTCTGCTGATCCGTGAGACCAAGTTCCGCAAGACCCGTCTCGTGCCATTGCATGAGACGGCGGCGGCAGGCTTGCAAGGTTACCTGGAGCGTCGCGGACCTGGCTCGGGAGATGATCCCGTGTTCGCCGACATGCATGGCCGGCCACTGCGCTACATTGCAGTCAAAGAAACCTTCGACAGGCTGGTAGCCAAAGTTGGCATCCGGTCAACATCGGGGTTGCGTCCTCGGCTGCACGATCTGCGACACACCTTCGCGGTGCGGGCGCTACAAGGTAGTCCGTCGGGCCGAACTGGATGCGGTGCGCATATGGTCGCGCTCGCGACGTATATGGGACACGTCAACATCTACTCCACCTACTGGTACCTGGAAGCAACCGCTGACCTTGTGCGCGACATAGCCGTGTCGGGAGAAGCGTTCTTGTCAGAGGGAGCGCAAGCATGACGCCGATCGCTCCCCTCATCGAAACATTCATGCGCGAAACACTTGTCCATCAGCGGGGCGCCAGCCGCCACACATGCGATTCCTATGCCCAGAGCTTCCAACTACTGTTTGAGTTCGCCGCTGCAAGACTCAAGAGTAAACCATCCAGGCTGATGTTGGAGCAGATCGACTCCGGATTGGTCAGCGCCTTCCTCGAGCATCTCGAGGATAAGCGCAAGAATGCCGCCGTGACGCGAAACGTTCGTCTAGCAGCCATCAAGTCGTTCTTCCGCTTCCTCGAATACCGGCAACCGGCAGCGCTCGATCAAGTTCGCCGCGTGCTGGCGATTCCGTTCAAGAAGACGGACACGCGTCTCGTTCCCTATCTGCTGCGCGAAGAGCTGCAAGCGCTGCTCGATGCTCCGGATCCGACGACGCGCGACGGCATCCGCGACCGAGCCATGCTGCATGTGGCCGTGTGTGCAGGATTGCGCGTCTCGGAACTGACGAGTCTGAAGATCGACGATATCGACATATCGTCAATGAGCATACGCGTTGTTGGTAAGGGCAGGCGGGAACGAGTGCTGCCGCTGTGGAAGCCGGCGGCCACCGCACTGCGCACTTGGCTCGCCATTCGCGGAAAGGTGGCGACACCCGAAGTGTTCATCAGCGCCCGTGGTGAACCTCTGAGCCGATGGGGCTTTGCCTATCTGCTCAAGCAGCACGCCGCGGTGGCGGCTTACCATCAGCAAGGTCTCGCCAAGAAGCGCGTCTCGCCTCATGTACTCAGGCATACTTGCGCGATGATCATCCTGCAGGCGACACAAGACATCCGGAAAGTATCGCTATGGCTCGGCCATGCCACGTTGACGACCACCGAAGTCTATACGCGCGGCGATCCGACTGAAAAGCTCGAAGCCATGGAAGCAATTGTACCACCGCATCTGCGGCGCGGAACGTTCCAACCGACCGACAAGCTGATGGCATTGCTAAAGAGCACTTCGTAATGGTGAGTTGAGCAGGCGGCGAAATGTGTGAAAGAGCGACCAGATCGCCGCCAACTCCCCATTACTGGAAATGCCCATAAGGCATGAGTTGTAGGCAATCCGCCAGTGCCCGCAGTCTTCGCAGGCCTCGACGTGGCCGCCCAGCGCTGCAGTCCGACAGTTCTCGATCGCCGTCATCACCTTGAGCTGGACGAGGTTCAGATGCCCGGCATGGGTAGCCCGATAGCCTGGTCCGGCAGCACGGAAGATGTCGGCGACCTCAATCGAGGTGCGCACCGGCTCAACCGGGCGGCAACCCTTGCGGCCCTGGGAACATGCCCAGGCGGTCAAGCGGGCTGACCACGGCCTTCACCGTTTTGGTTGCCACCCGGGTGTACAGCGTCGTGGTCTGCAACTGGGAATGTCCCAGCAGCACCTGGATGATCCGGACATCGACGCCGTCTTCGAGCAAGTGGGTTGCGAAGCTATGGCGCAATGTATGCGGCCCGACCCGCTTGGTGATGCCGGCGGCATGGGCTGCTTCTGCAGCTATGCGGTGGACTTGCCGGGTGCTGATGGGCTTGAGGTAATGCATGCCCGGGAACAGCCAGCCATCGGGATGCATCACGCCCTCCTTGCGCCCGATCTTCCACCATTCCCGCAGGAGGACGAGCAGGTCCTGGGCGAGCATGGCATTGCGATCCCGGCCGCCTTTGCCGCACTCGACCCGGAGCAACATGCGTTCGCTGTCGATATCCCGGACCTTGAGGCGGGACACTTCTCCTGCGCGCAGGCCGGCTCCATAGGCAACGGACAGGATCGCCTGGTGCTTGATACTGGTCGTGGCATTCAGCATCCGGCCCACTTCGTCCCGGCTGAGCACGGTCGGCAATCCGCGAGGATGCTTCACCCGGTGGAGCTTGCGGGTCAGGTCAGGACGATCCAGCGTTCGGATGTAGAAGAACCGCAGCGCTGACACGGCGGTGTTCATGGCCGGGGCGCCGAACCCCATCTCCGACTGCTCTATCTGGTAACGGCGCAGATCTTCATCCGTCGCCGTGTCGGGCGGCCGCCCAAGCCAGATCGCGAACCGCTCGACATCGCGCAAGTAGTTGCGCTGCGTCGTCCGGCAAAGACGATGCAGCTTCATATCCTCGATCATCCGCTCGCGAAGCGTGGTGGCGGGCGCTGGCATAGTGATATTGGTCATGTTCGACTCCTCGGTTGAAGGAGCCGAAAGCGTCTGCCTCTCGGTCGCGAGGCTCAACCAAGGCGCGTTGTAAGCAGGACTTTCACAACATCAGGTCCAGCGCCATTCCCGCGACAGCGGGTTCGTACTTGTCCGCAGGCCAGGTCATTCATGCTCACGCGCACGTTTCCGTTAGGCAAGCTCAGAAGCTTCCGGCTTCGATCTGTCCCAGAACACGAAGGACCAACATTCCGCCTATTTCGGTGCCCATAAAATCGAGCGGCGTTTCCCAGGCCAACGGAAGGATCTGGGCGGTCATCCAGTCCGCCGCGACCTCAAGGTCACCGAGCGTTGCGGCGGCTTGGCACATTGCAACCGCGAAGCGCCATATCCGCTGGCTTTGCTCGGAGCTGAGCGTCTCCTTGCCCATGGTCAGATGCCGGCGATAGGTTGCCAGCCTCAGTCCGGAGACCTTGTGGAAGCGCTCGTGGGCCGCAAGAAACGGGACGCTGGCGATGAGGTGCTCCACCGCAGTAAGGGGCAGACCTGCGACAAGCCGCTCGTGCAGATCGAGTGGCACATTGGAGCCGAGGCCGAGGACCTGCTTGCCGCCCAACAGGGCAATGGCGTTTTCGATGACGGGCAGGCTGTCGTCGGGAAAAGGAGAGTGACGCGTCATGGACCGGCCTCGATGGTGAGATATCGGCGCAGAGCGAGCAAGTCGTCGAGACGACCTCTCGCCAACGTGTCGATGGCGCTGGCGCCCCCGAAGAGCGGGTGCGAATTCGGCTTGCGCATCCACGCATCGGCGCGTGCAGGATCGCCCAGCAACGTGTTGATGAGCCTGAAGATGACGAGAATGTGCCCGATCCTCAGAACCGTTTCCAGAGGGAGGGAGCCGGTCTCTTTGCCGGCCAGTTCGCGCCATCGCTCCAGTTCGGCTCGGCTGCCGGCGCCCAGGATAGCCGCTTCCTGCTCGCTCGAAAGGTCCCAGCAGCGAGCGATATTGAAGAATGTGCGAAGGCCAGCTGGCGCGGTGCGGGGCGTGATGCGCGAGGTCAAATCTGGTCGTTGCGAGGTCATTTCACAGGCGCTTCGTTAAATCAGGAGTGGCGCTCGACTTACCGGCGCGCAGCGGGGGTGGTTGAGCCCGTGATGGGGACTCTCGCTGACTTGCGCTTGGTTTGCCCGGCGCGCTTCGCGGGCGAGGGGGCTTCGATGGACGCTGCCGGGCCTGTACGTTGTCTTCGGGCAGGCTTGCCTTCGGCGCGTCCAGGTCTCTGCGTTTCGCTGCCGGGATATGCGCAAGGCCAGTTCGCCATGCAGATATTGACAGGTGCGGCCTCGAGGTGACCGGTGACGATTGGAATTTTTTCAACGATGCTCGCCAGCTTCGATAGGGCCGTCGCCTTCGAGTAGCGGTCGGACATCCCATGCGCGGTTGCATGGCCGAGCAGATCGTTGCGCGTTTCGATGTAGACTTCGGCATCCTTGAGCCCGGTCGATACCATATGCCGGAAGGCGTGGAGAGCCTGACCTGGCTTGAGGAACGGGAGGTGTCGGGCGAGCGGTCGCCAATAGCGCTTGTAGAAGACGTCCCCCATGTGCTGCTTGGACTCCCCGGGAAGCAGGTCGGGAAACAGGACGCTCTGACCCGCGTGTTGGACGGCTTCGACGTAAGCGAGAAAGCCCAGGCGCAGGAGCTCGCAGGCAAGCGGAATGGAGCGGCGAGACCGCGCGTTCTTGATGCGTCCGGTCGAGGTCGCATCGATGTTGAAGTAGGCGATTCCGTCCTCGAAAGCGATGTCGTCTACCAGCAGCTTGGCAATCTCCTCGCGCCGGCCTCCGGAATACCAACAGAGCAGCGGAACCCAGTACGCTGCGTCGTGCAGGATGCATCGGCCCGGTCTCTCGCGCTGGCCGGGGCCTTCGCAGCCCGTCCAGACCGGCAGAGAAAACAGGATCTTGCCTTGCTCAGGGGTAAACGCGAGGCGTTGATCGCGCGCGTCGCGCTGGTCGGGAAGGATATAGTCGTCCCACTGCAAGTCCGCCATTTGCGGCACGCGCGCGCGAACCCAAGTGCACAGGGTGCGCAGGAACCGGAAGTGGCGATTGCTGGTCGGCGGCAGGAGACCGATTTTGTCTTCGGCGAGCTTTCCAGCCGCGACGAGCGCTTCTGCTTCGGCAATAATGGCCTCGAGGCTCATGTTCTGATGCCGTTCGCATTTGTGATGGCTGTGGGCTGGAAGTTTGTCGAGCAAGCCTGCGAACCGATCGAGATCGTCCTGCTGCAACCGCCAGATGGGGGCCGGGAAAGCCTTGCCCAGGAGCATCGCAGCGCTTGCGAACTGGTTCCTGGTTTTATCGTCCCGGCCCTTGTGCACCTGCCGGCGTTTTCCCGGGGCACAGCCACCGGCTCGTGGCACGCTGGTGAGGTAGCGACTTGCCGCCTCCGCCACGGTAACGACGGCCCACTCGGCTACCGGTTCGTCCAGAGGAGGGACATGCCGCCGCGGCTGCCCTTCGCGCGCATGTCGTCCCGGCCAGCCCATCCCCGTCGGGGCTCTGCTTCGCGCGAGATCGGCGCCGGCGTGCGCATCGCCACGTGCGGGGGGCGGGGCCCCGCGGGGAGGGGGGCTGGCGCCATCATGGCCGCGCACTTGCGAACGCGGGGTGGCGCCCCCGCGCAATTCGCGGATCGCGGCAACCCGCGCCTGGTGGATGATCTTGCAAATTGCCCGGCGCAGCGGGGCGGTATCCGCGAGGTTCTGGGACTCAAGTTCGGCGTTGACCTCGGCCTGCCAGCGGGCAAGGCAAAGCTCCGTCATGCGCAGGCCGGCGGCGCCGAGGGATGACGCGTCCGCGTCATCGGGCATGCCGCCCCACACCAGCGCTTGGGAGAATCGTTCGAGATCGTTGAAGACCTGACAGACGAAGGCCTCGCGGTCGGTGGAGCCAGGGACTTGGTCGAGGACCTGCAGGTGCAGGGCTTCCAGGCGATCGCGTTCGATGGCGAGCAGCCGACGAAACTGCGCATTGCGCTGCTCCGGGGTGAAGGGTGGGTCACCCGGATCGTGTTCCAGGCTGAACCGGACCGTTTCGGCAACGCCGGCCAGCCGGATCGCGCGTTGTCTAGCCACGGCGAGTCTCCGCGTCAGCAGGCTCAGAGCTATACGATATGTGCCGCCATCCGGCCAGCGGATCGCTTGCCGGTAGTAAAAGACCGCTCCGCGGCGAAAGAGCTGGTGGCAGGAACGCATCGGGCCGACTGACACCCTGTGGCTACACGCTCCGACTCCCGAATCGGAGCTCTGGGCCTGCCACGCTTATAAATCAGTCGCTTGGATGAATGCTGGCTGGGGCGGCAGGATTCGCAGCCAACTTCGCGTTACCCACAAGCTGTTGATTTGAAACCGATACAGCTGGGGAGTCAGAAGCTCATCCTACACCGATTGTCACATCCCGGCAAGGCGAATTAATTCGATGCTGTCCGTCGTCGAAACATTTGGCCCAGATCGGGGAGTGGATTAGCGGAGAGCGAGCCTCGTCTGGGGTTTGATGTTAGGCGGCGAGCTTGCGGTGAAGCAAGCGGCGATGTTCGATGGTCTTTCGCTTGATGGCCTCGCGGCGCTTGACGATGGCGGGGCCCCTGCCGAAGTAGGCGTCTGCCGGCGTCACGTTGTTCAGGCTCTCATGGTAGCGCTGGTGATTGTAGTGCTCCACGAGGGCCGCGATCTGGGCCTCGGGTTGGCGTGTCTCAGGGGCCGTCGAGTTGTTTCGCGCGCGAGCACGGTTCGCCAGCACGCTGAAGAAGATCGCGCGCCCTTCAGATTACGCAACGTCGCAGCAATGGCCTGCGCTGCCCGATCAGCGCCATCGCCAGCCCGATCGCGGCCAGAACGCCGCCAGCCACGGGAACAGCCGCGTAGCCAAGACCGAGGCTGATCACGCCGCTGCCGATCGCAGCCCCCAATGCATTGCCCAGATTGAACGCACCGACGTTGATCGACGAGGCAAACCCTGGAGCCTGGGAAGCCGCCTGCATCACACGTATCTGGACGGGCGGTACGATCGCGAAGGCGGCCGCACCCCAGATCAGGAGCCCGATTGCCGCCCCCATGTGAGACGAAAGAGCGAATGGCAGCAGCCCCATGATCAGCGCTAGCGCACCGAGCAGCAGCTTTGTCGCGCCATCGAGCGACCAGTCGGCAAGGCGGCCGCCCAGCGCATTGCCAAGCGTGAAGCCGACCCCAATCAGAACCAGTGCCAGCGTGACAAATCGATCGGACGCGTCGGCGAGTTCGGAGAGGAGCGGGGCGACATAGGTGTAGAGCGTGAACATGGCGCCTGCGCCCATGACCGTCGTCGCCATGGCAAGCAGCACCGGAGGCTGGACGATCGCGCAAAACTCCCGACGAATGTCCGGCATCTTGCCCGCCTCCCCCTTGGGAAGCGCGAGCCAGAGCGCCGCGATCGCCACCAGGCCCAGCAGCGCGGTACCGGCAAAAGCCATGCGCCATCCAATTTCCTGACCAACCCATGTGGCGGCGGGAACGCCTCCGATATTGGCGATCGTCAGGCCCATAAACATGGTCGCGACCGCACTTGCCCGCCGTTCCTCCGGAACCACGCTTGCTGCGACGATCGCGCCGAGCCCGAAGAAGGCGCCATGGTTGAGGCTGGTCACGAGGCGGGCCAGCAGCAATGTTGTATAGGAAGGCGCGAGCGCCGAGAGCAGATTGCCGATCGTGAAGATCGCCATCAGCAGCATTAGCGCCATTCGCTTGCCGAACCGGCTGAAGGCAAGCGTCATGATCGGCGCGCCGACCATAACGCCGACAGCATAGGCGCTGACAAGAATGCCGGCCTTGGGGATGGAAACCTCGACTCCGTCTGCGATAACCGGCAACAACCCCATCGGCGCGAATTCAGTCGTTCCGATGCCGAAGGCCCCGATCGCCAACGCGAGCAGCGGCCAGTTGAACCGCGGCGACTCGATCGCCGGGTCGGTATTAAGAGTTACATGCAACATCGCTTCCACCTCCTCGCGCAAGGGGACCGACGCTTCGAGTTCGATCGAACTCAAAGCGTCGGTGTGCCGCGCTGATCTGGTGGTCGCGACCATCCTGGACTCCGCGCGGGGGCGGCGGGATCGGTCACCGAATGTCAATCCGATCCCGTGGCGCAACCACTTGCCGGGACGAAGCTATGCGGGGACGGAGTCCTCGATAATGAGTTCCCGCTTCACATAATTTGTGAAGGCCATTCGCAAATGGGCATGCCCAAGGATCTGGACGCCTGCTTCACTGGCCACCATCGGCTGCTCTGGTCCGCGTTCGCCCTGGTAGTCGATATTGCCAGACGGCCCATAATCTAGTGTCGCATGCGCCACCGGAAAATGTCCGCAAAGCTGATAAGTCCATCGAATAGCGCGAAGAGGGCTCCTCGACGTTTCACGTGGATTTGAGGATGTCGCCGAGGGGGGCGGCGGTGAGGTAGATAATAGAGGTGAAGATATGGATATTTCGGTAGCCTCGTGCCCTGGCGCGGGCGGGCTTGAAGATACCGTTGAGCGCCTCCATGCGGGCGTTGCTGTAGGTTGAAGCCCATCGCCGCAGGATGCGGTCCTTCTGCTTTTCGACGGTTTCGATGGCTGTCAGCACTGGAGCCAGCAAAGGACCGCCTGTCACTTTGTCGCGAGCATGGCGAATAAAGTGCGAGAGCCTCCATCTGGCCGCCTGGAGCGTGGGCGCGACGCGAACCCAGCGTAACTTTTCCGTGATCTGCCAGGCGACGCCAGTGAGCAGCCCGATGGCTTCCAGTTCCGCCAGCGCCGCCTCCTGCTTTGCCGTGAGGTTTTTCTCCTTCGCCTTCAAGACCGCCCAGCGCACGGCAGAAGGCATTTTAACCAGCTTTGCCTCGGACTTGCGCACCTCGTCGAGGGCTCTGGTGAACAGTTGCACGACATGGAACCAGTCGACCGTCACAGACGCCTCGGGGAAGCGCAGCCAGGAAGGCAGGTGACATGTCGCAGACGACTTCGGCGATCTGGCCTTGCTTGCCGTTGTGCGCGGTCAAGAAGTCTTGAAAGACCGGACGGTTTCCTTGCCCTTGCCCGGCGTGGCAAACACCACAGGCCGGGACTTGCGATCCAGGTCGATGAAGATGGTGAGGTAATTGTGCCCTCGCTTCGAAGCCGTCTCGTCGAAGGCCACGGCCTTCAGATCGGCCAGGCCGAGCCGTTCCAGCGCTGCCCCCACGTAATGCGCGATGATCCGCCATAGCCGCTGATCGGTGATCGCCATTTCCAGCGCCGCGACCTGCACCGGCATCTCGCGGGAGAGCATCAGCGCCGCCTGCTCGAATAGCAGGGTAAAGCCGCTGCCCTTCCGCGCCCAAGGTACCCGCACCCACTTGACGCCGTCCTCAGGGCAATCGGTCCGCGGCACCCGGGCCGTGATATAGCAGTGGTGTTGGAAGAAATTCAGATGACGCCAGCGAAACTCGCCAAAATCATGCGCTTTGCAGGACCGTCCGCATTCCGGGCAGGCGAAAGTGGCTCCGCGCTCGGATTCCAGGTGCAGGTGCAACTCGTGCGGAGACTTGTTCGTGTCCAGATGCTGACTGCCCAAACGCCACGGCAGCGTCACCCCAAGGCCCAGCGCCAACACTTCGCTCGCGTCCATCAAATGCTCCTCGCCTCACAGGCAGGGGAATAGCCGATCACGCTGCTCCCTTCAGCTCAAATCCATTCGCCGCGTCGAGGAGTCGCGAAAATGATCAGCGAAGCGCGCTTCGTCGTATCGGAGCGTTCCCTTGCTTCCTTCAGGTGCTGGATGACCGTCTCGTGGCTGATCCCGAGGATTTTCGAGGTTTCCCAATCGGTCTTGCCCCGCGCCGCCCAGAGGACGTAATCCCGTTGGTGATCGGTCAGCCTCGGCCGCTCCACCGGGTCCTCCCAGCCGGCGACCCGCCGGCCGCTTGCAATGGCGACCGCGCCGACGAGTTCGGCGACGGCAAGCATTGCTTCGGGGAGGTTTCGGCTGGGCGCCGTCACAAAGCTGCACGATCCCGTCAGGTCGTCGGGTACCTGCTGCGGCACGGTATATCCATCCGCCACGCCGTGGCGGCGACCGATGTTGAACATCGACTGCTCCGCTTCGGTGACCGGGATCAAATCGCCGATGCCGCACGATTTGAAGCCCAGTACGCTTCGCTCGGCCGCACGGCGGACCGGATCGCTTGCAGCAAGGTTGAAGTCGACATAGGCATCGGCCCAACTCGCCGGATAGTCGTGGATCAGCACCGAGATGCCATTCCCGGCACAGCCACCGACTTCGAGTGCAAGCGCGAAATGGTCGAAGCCCATTTCGTGCGCCGAGCGCGCAAGCGCTTCGTGCAACTCGTCGCCCGACCGGGAATGGGTGAATGTGTCAGCGAGTTCTGCTGCTAACATTACAGTTGTGATTTAATCTTCAAGTGCGCCAACTGGGCGGCAGCCTGATGCGCGCGTCGCCATACAGACCATGCGATGTAATGTGCAGGTCTGATCTGGCGCTGACTGAGTCGATTGGCGATGTGTCTAATCTCTTGGACTGACCAGCGGATCAGGGGCCTGCAGAGGCCATTCTCAGCAGTTTCCGGATCCTTTTTTCGGCGACGTGACTGGCCTTGTGGCGAACAGTGGCGACCATGGCGAATGCGAGCATCACCATGGATACACGGCGATGCCAGCCATGCCAGGATCGGGTCTCATTGTGATCGAGGCCCAGTTCATTTTTGGTGGTCTCGAAGCTGTCTTCAATGGCCCAACGCCGGCCTTCCATGGCCGCCAGAGTGTCGATTATCGTGCCTTTTTTGAAGGCAGCGCTCGGATCAAAGCGCAATCATCAGGCACGACTGGAGCGGCTTCGCCGATCGGGCCTCAACGAGGCGGCATTGCGCCACGTTGGGGGGCAGGGGAACGGCCGAGATTGCGCTGTCGATCGCCGCCGGAGCGGTGAAGCGGCTAAACGAAGCCTTCGCGACGCTCCCGATCGAGGCAGCGTGCATTACTGCGCGCTGCGAGGCGGGAATGCAGGTGCAGGTTTGATCGCACCGATGCCCTCTTGGAGTGCAGATCGTCCAAATCGACTTTTGATCCGCCAAGACGATCCGCTGCACACGAAGCAATCATTTCCGCACCACTAACCTGGAGATCAAGCTTCGATGTGCGCTATCGCGAGCTGTCACGCGTGAAGGCCCCATGGGCCTGGCTGGCCGCTAATTCGCGGTCGCGACCCGTGCGCAACGGCTCCATTGTAATCGCGGGGACCGCGGCTATTGCCCTTGCCTTGACGTGGCGGCCTGAAATTGCGCCGATCGCTGCTTCTCGGCCAGCTGAATTCTCGCAGGAGCAAATCTCGCGCGGTGCGGTTCTTGCCAAGCTCGGCGACTGCGCGGTTTGCCATACGGCGAATGACGGTCGCTCGCTCGCTGGCGCGCGGCCGCTTGCAACGCCGTTCGGCACGCTCTTCTCGGATAACCTCACACCCGATCCGGAAACCGGGCTCGGCCGCTGGTCCAAAGCGGCGTTCCGGCGCGCGATGAAGCAGGGGGTGAGCCGCGACGGATCGCACCTCTATCCGGCGCTTCCTTACGAGCATTTCACCCATGTGACCGACGCGGATCTTGATGCAATATACGCCTTTCTCATGACGCGCAGACCTGTGCGGCAGGACGCACCGTCGAACCGCCTGATCTTCCCGCTCGGCTTTCGTCCCCTGCTTGCAGGCTGGAAAATGCTGTTCCTGCATGAAGGCGGCGTTCCTGTCGATCCGGACCGATCGCCCGAGTGGAATCGCGGCGCCTATCTCGTCGAAGGGCTTGGCCATTGCGGCGGATGTCACACGCCGCGCAATCTGGCCGGGGGTGAAATCCGATCACGCGCTTTTGCCGCTGGGGTCGCCGAAGGGTGGCGTGCGCCGGCGCTCGATGCATCCAACCCGGCCGCACGCGCCTGGACGCCTGATGCGCTCTACACTTATTTGCGAACCGGGATCTCGCCCGACCATAGCGCCGCCGCCGGTCCCATGGGTCCCGTGATCGAGAGCCTCTCATCAGTGCCTGAATCGGACGTTCGGGCAATCGCAACCTATGTCGCATCCCTGATGGCCCGTCGTGACGCGGGCTCGCCCTCTTTGCCCCTCCCCGACAATCCAGTCCGCGCGGCACGCACATATCCGCAAGGTGCTCCCCTATTCGCGGGCGCTTGCGCCGGCTGCCATGGCGCGGGTGCGCCCATGATGGGTCAGGGGCGCCCTTCGCTTGGCCTCGCAACGAGCGTTCGCGACGACGAACCGACAAGCGCGATTCAGGCGATCCTGGTCGGCATTGAGCCGCCGATCGCGCAGCGTGGCCCGAAAATGCCGCCCTTTGCCGACAGCATGACCGACGCACAGGTCGCAGCGATCGTTGGTTACACCCGCGCCCGATTCACCGATCGGCCTGCCTGGCCGAATCTCGAAAAGTCGGTCCGCAAGGTCCGCAAGGAAAGTGCGCAACCATGACACTTGCTATCAATGTCAACGGCAAGGATCACGCCGTTGAGGCCGAACCCGACACGCCGCTTCTCTATGTGTTGCGAGAAGACCTGGGCCTCAAGGGCGCAAAATATGGCTGCGGGCTCGGGCAATGCGGCGCCTGCACGATCCACCTCGATGGCAAGGCGATCTTTTCCTGCCTCACCCCGCTTGCGGCCGTGGTGGACCGAAAAATTCGAACGATCGAGGGACTGGGGAGCCTTGAGAAGATGAACCCGCTCCAGCAGGCGTTTCTCGAAGAGCAAGCCGCACAGTGCGGCTATTGTATCGCTGGGATGATCATGCGCGCGCAGGCACTCCTCGATCGGAATAGCCGTCCAAGCGACGCCGAGATCCGCGCGCACATGCAGCCCAACCTATGCCGTTGCGGCACCCATATGCGCATCCTGCGCGCGATAAGGCGCGCAGCCGGACCCGCGCCTCAGGGAGCGAGCGCATGACCGGCATGACCAGCGCACACGGGCTGAGCCGTCGCGAGGCGTTGGCGGCGGGCGGTCTCGTCGTGGCCTTCAGCCTGACCTCGAAAGGTTTGGCTCAACTCGCCGGGGGCGGCGAGGGCGGTGCTGTCCCAAAGGCAGTTCGGCCCGACTTGCCCGGAAGCCTCAGCAGCCATCCGGAACTCGAATCCTGGATCCGTATTGCGCCTGACGGGGCGACCACGGTGTTCTCGGGCAAGGCGGAGCTTGGACAGGGCATCCGTACAGCGCTTCTGCAGGTCGCCGCCGAAGAATTAGACCTTCCTCTAGGCAGGATCGAGTTCATCACTGCCGATACCGGGCGCACGCCGGATGAAGGGCTGACCGCCGGTAGCCATTCGATGCAGGATGGCGGCACCGCGCTCGCCAATGCCGGTGCGAATGTCCGCATGCTGCTGGCGCGCGCCGCTGCGAACAGATGGGGCCTCGCGCCGGAAACACTCAGAACCAGCGGAGACGGGTACATCGTGGCGCCAGACGGCCGCCGTCTTCCTTATGGCCTGCTCGCGGCAAACCTGTCGCGCCATGTCGAAGCGGTGCCCGACGCTCCGCGGCGCGATCCACGCCATTATCGGACGATGGGGCGAAGCCTCCCGCGCGTCGATATTCCGGCCAAGCTCACCGGCGGGGATGCCTATGTTCAGGACCTGCGGATGCCCGGCATGCTCCATGCACGCGTCGTCCGCGGACCCAGCTATGGTACGCGTCTCGCAGCCCCCCGCCTGGCTGCCGCGCGCGCAATGCCAGGTGTCGTTGCCGTCATCGAGAACGGAGAGTTTCTTGCGGTCGTGGCGCGCAAGGAATGGCAGGCGATCAAGGCGATGCGGGTCTCGCAGCAGAGCGATTATGTCCGAACGCTGGCCCCGCTCCCCGTCGGCGATGGGCCGCGTCGTCTTCAGAAGCTCGCCACGCAGGAGATCACCGTCCTCGACACGCATGACGGCAATCGCCCGGCCTGGAAGACAGTGCGCGGGAGCTTTAGCCGTCCCTGGTACAGCCACGGCTCGATCGGCCCTTCCTGCGCCGTCGCTCTCGCCCGGAACGGGGAACTCACACTCTGGTCGCACAGCCAGGGCGTATTCGACATGCACCGCGCGGTTGCCGAACTGGTGGGTCTGCCGCCGGACAAGGTCCGGTGCATCCATACGCCTTCGGCGGGCTGTTATGGGCAGAATGGTGCCGACGATGTCACGGCCGAGGCTGGCCTTATCGCCATGGCGCTTCCTGGACGCCCCATCCGGCTTCAGTGGATGCGCGAGCAGGAGTTCGGCTGGGAGCCTTGCGGGTGCAGTATGGTTACCAAAGTCGAGGCGTCGATCGGCCCCGACAAAAAGATCGCACACTGGACATATGAGGTCTGGAGCAACTCGCACAACAACAGGCCAGTGAAAGCAGGCGGCTATGCCGTCGCTCAGCAAGTCTCGCCCGGCTTTGCTCCACAACCGGCGAGGCCCATCCCGATGCCCGAGGGGGACGGCGACCGGAACGCGAACCCGCTCTACGTCTTCCCGAATATGAATGTGCTATACCATTTCGTGCCGGAGATGCCGCTGCGCGTCTCGGCGCTGCGGTCACTTGGTGCGCATCTCAACGTCTTCACAATCGAAAGCATGCTGGACCAGCTCGCGCTCGCGGGGGGTGTCGATCCGCTCGAATTCCGCCTGGCGCATATGGAGGACGAGCGGGCATGCGCCGTCATGATCGAGGCGACCCGTCGTTTCGGTTGGCGACACCGGCCCAAGGGCGATGGCCGCCGCGGCTGCGGAATGGCCTTTGCGCGCTACAAGAATATCGGCGCTTATTGTGCGGTCGTGATGGAGATTGAGGTCGAGCGCGAGACGGGAAAGATCAGGATTCACAGGGTCAACGCCGCGGTCGATGCCGGTCAGCCTGCCTCGCCGGACGGTATTCGCAACCAGGTGGAAGGCGGGATCATCCAATCGTTGAGCTGGGCGATGTGCGAGGCGGTCTCCTACGATCCTACGCGCCGGACCAGTTTCGACTGGGGCACATATCCAATCCTTCGCTTCGAGGATGTGCCGGGTTCGATCGAGGTTCACGTCATCGATCGCGCCGGTCTTCCCTTCCTCGGCGCAGGCGAGACGTCCCAGGGGCCGGCGTCGGCGGCTCTTGCCAATGCGGTGGCGGACGCGACCGGCGCAAGGCTGCGCGACATGCCGCTCACGCCGGAAGCAGTCAAAGCTGCAATCGGTCTAGAAGGCTAGACGGGATGGTGCCTACCCTGACCAAACTCCTGTTCGAGTGCTGCGATAAAGGCCCGCACTTTTGCAGGCACCATCCGCGCGGTCGGATAGACGGCCCAGATCGCCAGCGGTTCGGGCTCCGCATCCTCGAGTTCGATCGCTTCGAGCAATCCGCCGCGCCGGTCATCCGCGACGTCCCAGGCGGAAAGGTTGGCGATGCCCACGCCGCCAAGGCAAGCCTGATGGATCGCTTCGATCGAACTGGCGGTGAAGCGTCCAGTCACCTTGTGCCGCACGGCCTTGCCGTTCCTGACGAATATCCAGTGCGAGGTTCCGGTACCCAGAAGACAACTGTGGCCCGCGAGATCGGACAGCAATCGTGGCGCGCCATGCGCCTTAAGATATGCCGGCGATGCACAAAGCCTTCGCGGGTTGTCCGCGAGACGCCGCGCGATGAGATGATTGTCCCGCAGTTTCGCGATCCGCACCGCCACGTCGATGCCCTGGCCGACGATGTCGACCTGATCGTCGGTCAGCAGCAGATCGACATGAAGCTCGGGATTGTCGTGCATGAACGCGGCGATCATCGGGGCGACGACCTTCCGCCCGAATGCGGCGGATGCCGTCACGCGCAATTGCCCGGATACGCCGGCCGCCGCGGGCCGCAAGGCAGCGAGCGCGCTTGCCTGTTCCTCGAGCAGGGCCTGGGCATGCTTGAGGAATATCTCGCCATCGGAGGTCGTAGACAGCGATCGCGTGGTGCGGTGGGCAAGCCGGACACCAAGTTCGGCCTCCAGCGCAGCCAATCGGCGGGATGCCGCCATCGCGTTCATGCCCAGTCGGCGCGCCGCTCCTGCGAGGCTGCCTGCACGAACGGCTTCTACGAAAATCGCAATATCGGACAGTTCCATTACATCGCATTTCGTTATTCTGACTTAACGATATCGGCGACTACACCGGTCTTCGATAGAATTCTACATCTACCACAGCTTAATGGTCCAATCGGCAGACGTTCGCTCGTGTGCTCACCGATGCGGGCGTGTCCGTGAGGAATTTTCATATGGAAAGCACCACAATAGATAAAGCAGAGGTGAGCCCGACGCCTGCGCTCGGTAGGGGCCTCACATTCGCCATGGCTCTTGCCGCGGGCCTTGCCGTGGCCAACATCTACTACAACCAGCCGATGCTCGGCATCATGGAGAAGGATCTCCCGGGCGGGATCACCGGGCTGGTGCCAACGGCGACGCAGCTTGGATATGCGGTCGGTCTGTTCGCGCTCGTGCCCCTCGGTGATCTTATCGAGCGGCGGCGGCTGATCGTCATTCAGTTCCTGGTTCTGGCAGCAGCCCTCGTCGTCGCCGCCGTCGCGCCATCAGCGGGGCTCCTGCTCGTCGCATCGCTCCTGCTCGGTGTCGCGTCGACCGTCGCCCAGCAGATCGTTCCGTTCGCAGCGCACCTCGCGTCGCCCGAAAAGCGCGGAGCGACGGTCGGAACAGTCATGTCCGGCCTGTTGTGCGGTATCCTCTTTAGCCGAACCCTGTCCGGGTTTGTCGCGGCGCATGAAGGATGGCGGGCCATGTTCTGGCTCGGCGTACCGCTCGCGCTTGGCGCCGGCGCACTGATGGCTTTCACCCTCCCCAGGAGTCAGCCCGATACCAGAGAGAGTTACGTAAGCCTGATGATCTCGCTGGTTCATCTCTGGCGCGAGTTCGGCGAATTGCGGCTTGCCGCGGTGACCCAGGCCCTCCTGTTCGGCGCGTTCACGGCGTTCTGGTCGATCCTCGCGCTCTATCTTCAGGAGCCGCGCTTTGGTCAGGGCGCCGAGGTTGCCGGGCTTTTCGGTATCGTCGGTGCCGTCGGCATTCTCGCCGCGCCGATTGCCGGCCGCTTCGCCGACAAACGCGGCCCGCACAAGGTCATTGTCGCCGGAACGATCCTGACGGTCGTTTCCTGGGTGATCTTCGGCCTGTGGGCCTCGATCATCGGTCTCGTTGTGGGGTGTATCCTGCTCGACTTTGCGGTCCAAAGCGTCCTCGTGTCGAACCAGCACATTGTCTATGCGCTTCGTCCCGAAGCCAGGGCGCGGTTCAACACGATCTTTATGGGATCGATGTTCCTCGGCGGTGCAGGCGGTGCCGCCGCAGCGACCGCCGCATGGGGTGCTGGCGGCTGGACGGCGGTCTCCCTGCTCGGGATCGGCTTCGCAGTAGTTGCCACGACGCTTCAACTCGCCACCATCTGCAAGGGTCGATGAAGTGGTCGCGGGGGCAGGCAGCCAATTGGTCATCCGCCTCCGACATTCCGACATGGGGTCCAAGAAATCAGCGTAATTGACAAGAAGCCCGTGGCTCAACAGACGTAACTCCGGGCTCTGTCGAGGAGACCGTGCCAATGCCAGCCAATTCGCTTCTGACCCCATCAGACTGTGTTATCATCCTGGTCGATGAACAGGCCGGGCTCGCCTTCGCCGCGGGCTCGGCCGATCGCCAGACGCTTCGTGGCAACACCGTCGCACTCGCTCGAACCGCGCTGGCCTTCGACATTCCGATTGTCGTCAGCACGTCCGCGTCCAAGGTTTACAGCGGCCCTCTCATGCCCCCGCTGCGCGCCGTGCTTTCTGGCGTCGTGCAGATCGAACGCAGGAACATGAACCTGTGGGAGGATGAGGCCGCCCGGGACGCCATCATTTCCTCGGGGCGCCGAACGCTTGTCATTGCCGGACTGTTCACGGAAGCCTGTGTAAGCTTCCCCGTTCTCTCGGCTCTGACCGATGGATATGAAGTGCATGTCGTCGCAGATGCATGCGGCGGACTGACGCCAGCGAGCCATGATGCAGCGCTCCGGCGCATGGAAATGGCCGGTGCCGTGATGACATCCTGGCTGCAGTTCCTTCTTGAACTGCAGCGCGACTGGACGCGTCACGATACCTATGAAGCGGCGCGCGCGATCGTGGTCGATCATGGGGGCGGCTATGGCATCGGCCTCGACTATGCCCGCGACATGTTCCACCCTGCCTGAGGACGATTTCATGCCCTTCGCCTTCGATGCAAGTGATTGGCACGTTGTGCCCGAACGCAGCTTCGACCAACTCAAGGTCGGTGAAATCTTCCGGGCGCCGAGCAGGACCCTGACCGACGCGCATGCGTCAGCGTTCCAGGCAGTTTCGTGCGACAATCACCCGATCCACTATGATGCCCAATATGCGAGGCGTTTCGGCCATTCGGCCCCGGTCGTTCACGGGCTGCAAGTTATTGCCTTCACTGCACCAGGAGCGACGCTGCTTCCGCATAACTTCGGGTCGATCTTCATTGCGTTCACGGAACTTTCCGCGAAATTCCTGAAGGAGGTCCATGCCGGCGATACGCTCTATCCCGCGCTGGAAATCGCTGCCCTAAAGCCGCTGGGCGACAAAGGCGAGGTCACCACCAATGTGACCGTCCACAACCAGAACGGAGAACTCGTCCTGTCGGGCCAGCACAGCTATCTCCTGCGCACGGCCTGAGCTTTTCCGATCTCTCGACGGCGCCGGATGGGATCAAATGCGCACTTCCCGCTATGACATGGGTCGATCGCACCCCTTGAATGGAGCCAGGCAATGGATCTGGGAATAGCAGGCCGCTGGGCACTCGTATGCGCTTCCAGCAAGGGGCTCGGTAAAGGCTGCGCGGCTGCGCTGGCGCGCGAAGGCGTCAATCTCGTCTTGAACGCGCGTGGAGGCGAAGCCCTTGCTGCCACAGCGGAAGATCTGCAGCGGGCATACCGTTCGGTTGAAGTGCGCGCTGTCGCGGGAGACGTTACGCTGTCGCAGACGCGCGAAGCCTTGCTGTCAGCCTGTCCGCAGATCGATATGCTCGTCAACAATGCCGGCGGGCCGCCCCCGGGGATTTCAGGGAGTGGGAGCCGGCTGATTGGTATGCCGCGCTCGACGCCAACAAGCTGACGCCGATTGCACTGATCCGCGCGGTCGTCGACGCAATGGCCGAGCGCACTTTTTGGTCGGATCGTCAACATCACTTCAGGTGCGGTGAAGGCGCCGGTCGATGTCCTGGGACTACTGCCAGAGCGGAAACTAGCGTTTCGTTCCGTTCGCGAAGCTGAGACGCTCTGGTCGTTCTGACCGACCATTGACGTGCCGATCGCTTGTGAAATTCATTCCCAGAAGCTGGGAGAAGCGAGTGAATTATCCCACAGGCGGCTTGCCTCTATCTCCGACCCACGAGTTCATTGCTTCAACATGAAGCCCGCAGGAGATAGATCATGCGCATTCGTGATTTTGGCGCGTTGCTGGCGCTCGGCCTGAGCGCCGCATCCGGACCGATCCAGGCGCAGGAGGTTCCACCTTCTGCCTATGGCCCGAACGATGAAATCGGCGCCGCCAATCTGGTGACGCCCGAATCCGTCCTCAAGGCGGTGAAACTGGTGAAGACCGGCAAGACCTACCCGCTGGCCGTTCCCATCGACAGGAAGCTCCCCGCCTTTCGTCATCGCAGCTTCCAGCTCACCAATGTCCAGCCGGGCGAGGCGGGCGGCGCCACGATGGGGCCCAACAAATTCACCTTCAACGACGAGCTCGTCGTCGGCTGGACGGGCGTCGGCACCCAGCTCAACGGCATCGGCCATATCGGCATCGACCATGTCTATTATAACGGCAACAAGGCGTCCGACTTCGTGACGGTCGAGGGTGTCACCAAGCTTGGCATCGAGAAGGTGCCGCCGATCATTGCCCGCGGCATCGTGCTCGACATGACCGCGCTCTACGGCGGTCCGGTCATCCCCGAGAAGACCGAGTTCAGCGTCGCCGATATCGAGAAGGTGCTCAAGATGCAGGGCATCACCATTCAAAAGGGCGACGTCGTGCTCTTCAACACCGGCTGGCTCGAGCTCATCGGCAAGGACAATGAGAAGTTCCTCGGCGTTGAGCCCGGCATCGGCATGGAAGCCGCAGAGTGGCTCGCCGACAAGGGCATCATCGCGTTTGGCGGCGATACCTGGGCCTCCGAAATCTATCCCTCGAAGGATGGCCGCGACTTCCCGGTCAACCAGTTCATGCTCGCGAAGAAGGGCATTTACAATCTCGAGCTGATCGACAGCCGCGCGCTTGTCCGGGACAAGGCCTGGGAATTCCTCTTCGTCCTCGGTCAGCCGCTCTACAAGGGCTCGACCCAGGTCAACGTCAATCCGGTCGCGATCCGCTGATCGGCAGGCGGCCGGGCGCTGTCGCCCCACCCCAAGGCCCGGCCGCCCAATTTTTCGAGCAAGGATCAATCATGCGTATCAACCTGCCCTCCCGCCAGGGCTTTGGCGGCGCGCCGCTTGGCAACATGTTCCGCAACATCCCCGAGGACGAGGCTCTGGCTTCGGTCCACGATGCCTGGGATGCCGGCATCCGCTATTATGACACTGCCGCACTTTACGGTGCGGGTCTCTCGGAACTGCGCCTGGGCAAGGCGCTCGCCGGATATCGGCGCGACGACTATGTGCTGAGCGCCAAGGTCGGCCGCATCATCCTCGACGAGATCGAGACGAGCGACCGCGACCTGGGCGAGAAGGGCGGTCTCTTCGAACATGGGCTGCCCAACCGGATCGTCTATGACTATTCGGCCGATGGCGCGAAGCGCGCGATCGAGCAGAGCCTCGAACGCCTCGGCACCGACCGCCTCGACTATGTCTGGATCCATGACCCTGCCAGGGATTTCCATGGCGATAGCTGGCGCGAGGTCCTCGATACCGCATTGTCGGGCGCCGCGGCCGCGCTGATCGAGATGCGCGAACAGGGCGTCATCAAGGGATGGGGGCTTGGCGTCAACCGGGTCGAGCCTTGCGAGATCGCGATCGAACGCAGCGAACCCGACGGTTTCCTGATTGCCGGCCGCTACACGCTGCTTGATCATCGCGACGCGCTTGCCCGGCTCATGCCGGAAGCCGAACAACGCGGCCTCGGGATCGTGGTCGGCGGTCCCTATAATTCGGGCATCCTGGCCGGCGGCAGCCACTATGAATATCAGGTCGCCTCGCCGGAAATACGTGCGCGCGTTGATGGCCTGAGAGAGATCGCAAAGCGCCACGGTGTCGATCTGCGCGCAGCCGCGCTCCAGTTCAGCCTAGCCCATCCAGCGGTTGCCGCCATCATCCCCGGTGCGAGCCGTCCGGGACGCAGCGCCGAAAATCTGAGACTGGCCGAAGCGCCGATCCTGGACGCCTTCTGGCAGGACCTGCGCGACAAGGCATTTGTCTCAAGCGACGCCCCACTTCCCGAACAAGTAAGGACTGCAACATGACCGAGGTTTCAACGAGCATTGAAATCAGCGCATCCGCAGACAAGGTCTGGGCCATCATCGGTGGCTTCGACAATCTGCCGCAGTGGCTGAACCTGATCCGCACGAGCACGCTCGAGGACGGCGGACGCGTTCGCCGTCTCGAAGCGGTCGGCGGCGCGCTGATCGTCGAACGCCTGCTGAGCTTCGACGAGGCCGAACGCAGGTTCAGCTACAGCCACCTCGAAGCACCTGATCCCGTGACCGACTATGTTTCGGAAATGCGCGTGTCGCCGCTGGATGAAGGTCGTTGCACGGTCGTCTGGGCTTGCCGCTTCACACCGGTTTCAGTGAGCGAGGCCGAGGCGATCGCGCATTTCGACGGCATCTACAGCGTTGGGCTCCACGCCCTGAAGGCGCTGGTCGAAGGTTGAGCCGCTTCAGTCGCCCCGCATGAAGGCCTGCAGGCGTGGCACCATGAAATCGAGGAAGAGGCGAATGCGCTGCGGCATCCGCTGGCCGCCGAGGTAAAGCGCGTGAACCTCTTCCTCGTCGCCATGCCCTGCGTCCCCAAGGACTTCAACCAGCCGTCCCTCGGCGATATCCTCGCGAACGTGAAAATCCGCAAGGCGCGCCAGCCCCATGCCGGCCAGCGCCAGTCGCCGGACGGTTTCGCCATTGTTGGCGAGAAGATTGCCACCGACCATGCGGTCGACGATCCGCCCGGCTTCCCGGAGCGGCCACACAGGGGCCGCCCTCCTGAAATTGAATCCCAGGCAATTATGATGGTCGAGATCCTCGATCGCGACCGGGACGCCATGTGCTTCGAGATAGGCAGGCGAGGCTACGATCCTCCGGCTCGCGACCCCGATCTTGCGGGTGAGCAGGTTGCTGTCCGTCAGAGCTCCCACCCGGAACGCAATGTCGGTGCGGTCGAGATAGAGGTCGACGATCTCGTCGGACAGTGACAGATCGATAACGACGTTCGGATAGGTCCGCCAGAAGTCGGGCAGATGGGGCTCGATCCCCAGCACGCCGAATGCCACCGAGGCGTTCACCCGCACCGTTCCTCCCGCGCCGCCCGCACCCCGGCTGATTTCGCGCTCGATATCGTCGAGATCGGCAAGAAGCGCGCCGCTGCGTTCATAGAAGAGCCGCCCTTCGTCGGTCAGCGACAGCCGCCGGGTCGATCGTTCGACCAGCCGCACGCCCAGCCGATCCTCCATGCGGCCGATGAGCTTGCTCACCGTCGATGGCGTCATCAAGAGCTGCCTTGCCGCCTCGGAAAAGCTGCCGGCCTCGACGACCCTGACGAAGACCTGCATTTCGCCAGCGCGATTGTCCATGACGTTCCTATCTCTGAATCAGCTTATCTGTGAATTGGCCTCCAAGATTATGTGGAACGCGAGCCAATTATCAAGGCGTGTCCGAACGGTCATCTAGCAATCCAGAGCGGCATCGACGCCGCAGCACAGGAATAGATGATGACTGGTTCCGCTTTCTCCTCGCTCGACAAGGTACGTATCCCCGGCCAGATCACGCTGGGGATCGAGTTGCCGCTGGACAATGACTGGTCGCCCGCAGGCGAAGCCCGCCGGCTTGCCGATGGTCGGCCGAGCGGCGTGCCCGACCTGACGCGCCATGCCGAGCTCGTGCGCAAGGTGGATGGACAGGGCTTTGCGGCCGTTTGGATGCGCGACGTTCCCGTTTTCGACAGCGTCCGGATGGGTGACGCCGGCTCGGTCTATGACGTGTTCGCGCATCTGGGCTTTCTGGCCGGGATCACGAAGAATGTCGCACTCGGCACCGCCGCCGTCGTGCTGCCCATCCGTCACCCGATGATGATCGCCAAGGCGGCAGCCAGCGTCGACGTACTGTCAGGTGGGCGGTTGATCCTGGGCGTGGCCTCGGGCGACCGGCCAGTCGAATATCCGCTGCTCGGGATCGATTTCGAGACCCGGGGCGAGCGATTTCGCGACGCCATTGCCTATATGCGCACCGCCTGGATGCCCGGCGGGCTGCCCGTGGGCCCGGACATGCGCGAGCCCGCGCTCGAGCTGCTGCCAAGGCCGGTCCGGTCCACCATTCCCATGGTGGTGGCGGGCCAGGCTCAGCAAAGCGACGACTGGATCTCGGCGAACATGGATGGCCGTTTCGTCTATCCAGGCTCGCTCGATCGCCTTGCCCAGCAGGCCTCGGTCTGGAAGGCGGCGAAGGGGATGGGCGGTGCCTTCATCACCGCTTTCCATCTCGATCTTGCCGATGATCCGAAGACGCCGCTGCAGCCGTTCCGCTTCGGCGGACGCGTTGGTCGCAATGCCTTCATCGACCATCTGGAGCAGCTCCAGCAATTCGGCGTGGATCACCTGGCCGTCCTGCTGCGCCGTTCCGGGCGGCCGGTCGAAGACGTTCTCGACGAGCTGGCAGGCGAGGTCCTCCCTCGGATCAATGTCCGTCCCATCCGCGCTGCCGCCTGAGCAGCATCCCCTCGCGTAGAAGGAGTAGAATTCATGCTTAATGTAAAGGCCCACGGCGCCTCGATACCGGCACTCGGTTTCGGTGTGTTCCGCATGTCCGACGAGGAAGTCGAGCGCATCGTCCCCGAGGCGCTTTCGGTCGGATTCCGCCATTTCGACACCGCGCAGATCTATGCGAATGAAGCCGCGCTCGGGCGCGCGCTCGCCAAGGCTGGCGTAAAGCGCGACGAGCTCTTCCTCACGACCAAGGTCTGGGTCGACTATTATGCGCCGGAAAAGTTTGCCGCCTCGGTCGACGAAAGCCTCGAGAAGTTGCAAGTCGATCAGGTCGATCTGCTGCTGATCCACTGGCCCGGTAACACGGTGCCGGTCTCGGACCAGATTGAAATGCTCAATGCCGTCAAAGAGGCCGGCAAGACCCGCCACATCGGCGTCAGCAACCAGAATATCGCGCAGATGGAAGAGTCCGCGCGCCTGAGCAAAGCACCGATCGTCACCAACCAGGTCGAAATCCATCCCTATATCGACCAGTCCGCTCTCTACACGGCGGCCCGCAAGGCAGGGATCGCACTCACCGCTTACTACGGCATGGCCGATGGCAAGGTGATCACCGACCCCGCCATCCAGGCGATCGCCGCCAAATATGGCAAGACGCCCGCCCAGGTCGTGCTGCGCTGGCTGGTTCAGCAGGATGGCGTGATCGCGCTTTCCAAGACCGCCAATGTCGCGCGTGTGCCCGAGAATTTTGCGATCTTCGATTTCACGCTCGAAGCAGCCGACATGGCCGCGCTCCATGCCCTTGCGCGGCCCGATGGCCGGATCGTCAGCCCGGAAAACCTCGCGCCGGTCTGGGATCGCTGAAGCAATTCTTGAAGGAAAGATACTCATAATGAGCAGATTATTCGAACCCTTTGCGATGGGCGGGCACGAACTCGCCAATCGTATCGCCATGGCCCCGCTGACGCGCTCGCGCGCGCGGCCTGGCAACGTCCCGTCCGATCTCGCGCCGCTCTATTATAGCCAGCGCGCCGAGACCGGCCTGATCGTGACAGAAGGGACTGCCATCTCACCCAGCGCCATCGGCTATCTCGACGTGCCGGGCCTCTGGACCACCGAGCAGCTCGAGGCATGGAAGCCCGTCACCAAGGCGGTGCATGATCGCGGCGGCGTCATCTTCACCCAGCTCTGGCACGTCGGCCGCGTGAGCCATGTCTCAACCCAGCCGGATCGCGCTGCGCCGGTAAGCTCGACCGCGCGCATCGCGGCGGACTCGCAGGCGTTCGGCCTGCGCGACGACGGCATGGCGGCGCTGGTCGATGTGTCCAAGCCCCGTGCGCTCACCACCGAGGAGGTCCGCGGCGTAACCGAAGACTTTGTGAACGCCGCGCGCAACGCGATCGAGGCCGGTTTCGACGGCATCGAACTGCATGGCGCCAATGGCTATCTGATCGAGCAGTTCCTCAATCCGAACGTCAACGATCGCACCGATGCCTATCGCGGTGATACGCTCGAAGGCCGCACCCGCTTTCTTCTCGAGACGCTCGATGCGGTCATTGCCGCGATCGGCGCCGAGCGTACGGCGGTTCGCCTGTCGCCTTATGGCCAGCTTTTCGACAACCCCGTCTATCCCGAGATCGAGGAAACCTACCTCTATCTCGCCGACGAATTCTCGCGCCGCGGCATCGCCTATGTCCATCTGATGGACCAGTCGACGCGCGGAAGCTCGGGGACCCCGGCGGATTTCCTCGCGAAGTTCCGCGCGCACTTCAAAGGTTCTCTGATCCTTGCAGGCGGCATGACCCGTGAGCGCGCCGAAGAGATGATCGATACGAATATTATCGACATCGCGGCATTCGGCGAACCCTTCATCGCCAATCCCGACCTCGTGGCCCGGTTGCGCAATCGCTGGCCGATCGAGCGGTCCGACCACGCTATCCATTATGGCGGCGGTGCCCGCGGCTATACCGACTTTCCCGAATATTCTGCTGAAGGAGTGAGCGCATGAAGATCTTCGTAACCGGCGCGAGCGGCTATATCGGCGGCTCGGTCGCCGCGCTACTCGCCAGCAAGGGGCATGAGGTCCGCGGCCTCGTTCGCACTGCTTCGAAGGCGGATGGCGTTCGGGCCAAGGGCATCGAGCCCGTGATCGGGACGCTCGACGACGCCGAGTTGCTGACCGCCGAAGCCCAGGCGGCCGATGCCGTCATCAACACCGCCGACAGCGATCATCAGGGCGCGGTCGAGGCGCTGCTTGCCGGCCTCGCCGGATCGGGCAAGCCATTCATTCACACCAGCGGCACTAGCCTGGTCGGCGACGAAGCCATGGGCGAACCGTCGGACGTGATCTTTACCGAGGACACGCCGGTCAAGCCCGAGCCCGACAAGGAGCACCGCGTCGCGCTCAACAAGCTGATCATGGATGCGGCACCGGGCGTGCGGACCATCGTTCTTTGCAACAGCCTGATCTATGGCCACACCCTTGGCGCCCCGGCGCAGAGCGTTCAGATTCCGCCGCTGGTCGCACAGGCGAAGGAAAGCGGGATCGCCCGCTATATCGGCCGCGGCCTCAACATCTGGTCGAACGTCCATATCGCCGACATGGCCGATCTCTATCTGCTTGCCCTCGACAAGGCGCCCGCAGGCAGCTTCTATTATGTCGAAAATGGCGAAGCCGCGTTTGGTGATCTCGTCCGCGCAATCGCCAAGGCGCTCAGCCTCGGCGACGCGCAGAGTTGGCCCACGGAAGACGCGGTGGCTAAATGGGGCAGGGAACTCGCCGTTTTCGCGCTCGGCTCGAACAGCCGGGTTCGCGCGGACAAGGCGCGTTCCGAGCTGGGATGGGCGCCCCAGCGCACCAGCGTCATCGACTGGGTCGAGAACGAGCTGGAGAAATAGCGGCCTCAACGGACGCGGCGACCTCAGGATGCCGCGTCCTTTCACCCCACGAGGGGGATGGGCGGCTCAGCCAACCTGCGCCACGGGCGGCTTTCTGAAGAGCAGATAGTCGCCCGTTTGCGAACCCTGCCGCAGAAGCGCTTTCCCGAGCTCGGCCTGCGATGGTTCCCACTGCTTAAGCGCTGTGTCGATGTCCGCGCTGGACGCGAGCGCATCTGCGAGCGCCAGCGCGTTTGCGGCCGCCTTGGAGGAGCTTGCGGCGGTGTGTGGCCGGGGGATGGCCGCCGCATCGCCAAGCATGATGACGCGGCCATCGACCATATGGTCTGAAGCCAGATCCCGGATGATCTGCACAAAGGGTTCTTGCGTAGCCTTGACCACCTCGCAGAACGGGCCGGGAAGCAAAGCATCCGCCTCGGCGTGCAGGATCGGAAGCCACCGGTCTGCCAGCATGCCTTCGGAAACTGCGGACGTCCGTTTCTGGCCGTCGCGGTCGATCAGGATGTCGTTCAGCAGCGTCTCTTCGGCGACGCGATACCATACCCAATTGTAGAGCCGGTGCCCTGCGCGCATGTCATTGGCGATACCGGGAACAAGATAGCCGAGGATGTGCGATCCGCGGTTATTGGCGAAGCCAAAATCGCCATGCAGCGTCTCGCGGGACACTGCAGGCATCGCATCTTCCGGTATCAGGCCGCGCCAGGCGAGATAGCCGGCATATAGGGGGTTGGCCTGGGGCCAGACCAGGCCGCGAACCGTGGAGTTGCCCCCATCGGCCCCGACCAGAAGATCGCCGATTGCCGTCGTTCCGTCGACAAAGCGCGCTGAAACGGTCTTTGCCGCCCGATCCTGTCTAAGGTCAGCCAACACCTTCCCCTGATGATATCGTTCTTCCGGGAAGGCGGATCGAAGGGTCGAATAGATGAGCGACCACGACGTCTGCGTCTGGGGTGACAATTCCTTCGACTGGATCGATCCGTCAGGCCGGAACACGGTCCGGAAGCGCGAGCGAACGCCGAGGCCGGCCGCGATCTCCACGCCGGTGCGGCGGATGACCTCGACCACGTCGGGCTGGAGGACGATTCCGCCACCTCGGCTGTCGAGATCGTGGGGAGAGCGTTCGAAGACCTCGACATCCCAGCCAGTGCGGAGCAGCAGGTTGGCCGTGAAGAGGCCGGCAAGCGATCCGCCGATGACCAGCGCCCTGGGTCTGATCGATACCGAATTCATGACGCAATTCCTTTCGATGTGTCCGTCTGAGCTGCCGTCGGGGTGCGCGCTGCTTCATCGATGATCGCAGTGCGGATCGTGTCGACCGGCTGAGCGCTGCTCAACGTGGTTACGCCGATCTGGATATGGGGTACGCTGTGAATGCCGCGATCCTGGCTGAACAGTTCGAGCGCCCGGATCTCCATCGCGCCCTCATCGCCTTCGAGAAAGGCCAGAACCTCTTCACGGTTCAGGCCGACGCCGGCCGCGATATCGGCAAGGACATCGCTATCGCCGATGTCCTTGCCTTCCGCGAAATAGGCTCGAAGGACTGCGGCCGCATATTCGGACTGCTTTCCGGCTCGGTGAGCGAGCAGCGAGAGCCGATGCGCAAGGCGGGTGTTGGGCGTCCGCGCAATTGCCGCATAGGCGAAGGGGATGCCATCGGTCGCGCCGGCAGCGACGGTCCCTGCGTCGAGCGCCTGCGATCGCTCCCAACTGCCGAACTTGCCTGATCGATAGGTCTTTCGGTCCATGCCGCCCACCGGCATGTCCGGGTTCAGTTCGAAGGGAAGCCAAAGAAGCTCGACATCAATGCCGGCGGGCAGCCCTTCGACCGCCCGGGCCAGCCGCTGCTCGCCGATATAGCACCAGGGGCAGATGAAATCCGAAGTGACGGTGATTTTGACAGGTGGATTCATGACCGATCTCCATAATTGAGGGTGAAGATGGGTCAGACGGAAAACTTTGATAATAGTACGAAGAATGGTATCTGCGTTGCGTAGCGCGCAACGGTGAACGATGGACGTATTCGCTTCCCTGAAGGCATTTCTTTCCGTCGCGGATGAAGGCGGCTTTGCGCCTGCCGCGCGCAAGGCGGGCGTCGCCACATCCTCGCTCACGCGCCAGGTCGATGCGCTTGAGGAACATCTTACCGCTGTTCTCTTCAATCGATCGACACGCAGCGTGACGCTGACACCCGCGGGCGAAGATTATTATGTTCAGGCAGCCCGTATCGTGGCCGACCTTGAGGAAGCCAATCGCAGCGTCTCAGAGCGCGAGGGGACGCCGCGGGGCTTGCTCCGCGTAAGCCTGCCCGTTGCGTTCGCCAGACTGCATGTCGCGCCGGTCGTCCCGGCGTTCCTGCGGGCCTGTCCGGAGGTGGAGCTTGAGATGATTATGACCGACGAGGTCGTTAACCTGGTCGAGGACCGCATCGATGTCGCGATACGCCTTGGAAGCCTCGAATCCTCAAGCCTGATCGCACGGCGTCTGGCGCCGCACCGGCGGATTCTGTGCGCAAGCCCCGCCTATCTTGAGGAACGCGGCGAGCCCCTTTGCCCCTCTGATCTGGCGGCGCACGAGTGCCTCACTTTCTCCTATGCGAGCGGCGACCGTACCTGGCGCTTCTCGTGCGATGGCAAGGAGGAACTCGTCCGGGTCCGCGGCAAGCTGCGCGCCAATCATTCGGAAACATTGCGCGAAGTAGCACTTGCTGGCCTCGGACTCCTGCTGATGCCGAGTTGGCTTGTCGGACCAGATATAGCAGCTGGCACGCTTCGCCCGCTCCTGACGGGTTGGGAGGCGAATATCGGGAAGACAGCCGCTTCGCCCGACGCCGGCATATACGCGGTCTATCAGTCCGACCGGCGCACATCGGCGAAGCTGCGAGCATTTGTCGATTTTCTCGAGGCGAGCTTCGGCACTCCGCCTTATTGGGACCGGTGCGAGCCGAGCGAAGCGATCGTCTGAAGTTCGCGGGCGGCGCGCTCCCATTCTTCGGGCGTATTGATGTCGATGAGTTCGCCTTGCGCGGCCAAGACTGGTGTGTCTTCGGAGAGAAGGTGCCTGGCGCCCCGGTCCCCGCTCAGCGAGCAAAGCACCGCGAAGTGACAGGCGCTAAATTTGGCGGGCGGCATCCTTCGCCACCCATCGCTTGAGACCGCCATCGAGCTACCGCACATATGATGTTCGATAAGGGCCGCAAAATGCCCGTGGCTCACGAACGGCATATCGGCAAGCGCGATGAGGACCGCCGTTGCGCCAGCATGACAAGCGGCGGCGACCCCCAGCGCGATCGAATGAGACAGGCCGCGCTCAGGCGCTTCATTGTTCACACGGCAGAAGCCCGGCCACTCCATCATAGTCGGCCCTGTCACCACAAAACGAAGGTCGAGGGAGAGCGCCATCAGCGTATGTGCGGCGTGACGGCCGAGGGGTAATGATCCCAAGGGTGCTGAAAGATTGTCCGCAACACCGAAGCCCGTTGAACGTCCCGCGGCAAGCAGGATGGTCGCGATCCTCATCCCATTATCTCGAAGAGACCAGGCGTCGCGCGGAGAGCTCTTATCTTTGCGCCATATGCAACGGTGACCGCAGTTATTGCCGGATTATCACCGCGAGTGTGACAGGCCATATCCACCTCCGATGCAGGAGCGCGACACGCGCCAGGCTGGAGAAATGCGATGCAACCAGATCTTTTCACGCCGCTCAGGATTGGCGACCTCGAACTTCCAAACCGGATCCTCATGGCTCCACTGACCCGCTCGCGGGCAGGCGAGGGCAATGTCCCCAATGATCTCAATGTCGAATATTATAGGCAGCGCGCGGGCGCTGGCCTCATCATCACCGAGGCCACGCAGATATCGCAGCAGGGGCAGGGCTATGCCTGGACCCCGGGAATCCACAGCAGCGCCCAGATCGAGGGTTGGGCCAAGGTCGCCGAGGCAGTCCACGGCGCCGGCGGCCGCATCTTCATGCAGCTCTGGCATGTGGGCCGCGTTTCGCATCCCGTGTTTCAGCCGGGCGGCGCTCTTCCCGTCGCGCCGACGGCGATGCCCGTCCCCGGAAAGACCTTCATCATCGATGATGCGGGCAATGGCATCTGGAGCGACGTACCGGTCCCGCAGGAGCTTGACGTTCAAGGTATCAAGGCGATTGTCGCGGACTATGCGCAGGCAGCAAGAAACGCGATTCTCGCGGGCATGGATGGCGTCGAGATTCACGCGGCCAACGGCTATCTTATCGACCAGTTCATCAACAGCAACAGCAACCACCGAAGCGACGCCTATGGCAGCGCGATCGAAAACCGTGCGCGCTTCCTGCTGGAGGTCGTCGATGCGGTGACTGCGGCGATCGGCAGCAGCCGCGTGGCCGTTCGGCTGACCCCGATGGGTCGGTTCATGGGCATGGGAGACGACACGCCCGAGGAGACCTTCGGCTACATCACGGCCAAACTCAACGAGCGCGATCTTGCCTATCTCCATGTCGTCGAACCTTCGACACTGGGTATCGAAACCGACAGCGAATATGATCCTCGCTGGGATGCGATCGTTCACCAGATGCGCCGCATCTACGATGGAACGCTGATCCTGGCCGGCGGCTATGATCGCGCGAGTGCCGACCGGGCCCTGTTGGACGATCGCGGCGATGCTGTCGCTTTCGGCAAGCTCTTCATCGCCAATCCCGATCTTCCGCGACGCTTCGCGCTCGGCGCACCGCTCAACGAGCCACAGCGCGACAGTTTTTTCGGAGGCGATGCCCGGGGCTATAGCGACTATCCAGCGCTTGCCGCGGGCAGCGAACTGGCTGCGTAAGAACAGGGAAGGGCGCCTGCCTCTCGGCGGGCGTCCTTCCATGCCAATGTTCTTGCGATATCGCTCTGTCGCCACTGGGGTCGTGAACTCAGACGATTTCATTCCTGAGAAGGCCGATGCCCTCGATCTCGACTTCGCAGATATCGCCGGGCTTCATCCAGACGGGCGGCTTGCGGGCAAAGCCCACACCCGCCGGGGTTCCGGTCACGATCACGTCGCCTGGCGCAAGCGTGATTGCCTCGCTCAGCAGCGCAATGAGTTCGGCGATATCGAAGATCATGTCGTCGGTCGAGGCATCCTGTACGACGACGCCGTTCAGCCGTGTCTGGAGCCGCAGACCTTTCGCACCCGGCGCAAGCGCCGCCGACGGGACGAAACAGGGGCCAAACGCGCCCGTCCCGTCGAAATTCTTGCCCATCGTCCATTGCGGCGTCCGGAACTGATAGTCGCGAACTGAGCCGTCGTTGAAAATCGAATAGCCGGCGACATGGAGCAGCGCTTCTTCGCGGAGGATCGTTCGGCCACCCATGCCGATGACGGCGACAAGTTCGCCCTCGAAGTCGAATTGTTCCGATTGGGGCGGACGGGCCATCGGAGCGCCATGTGCGAGCAGGCTCGAAGCGAATCGCGCGAATATCGTGGGATAGATCGGGACCTCGAAATTGCCTTCGGCGGCATGGTCCACATAGTTGAGGCCAACACAGATGATCTTGCCGGGGTTAGGCAAAGGCGGCAATATCCGAACCGCGTCGATGTCGATGGGCGTTGCCGCATGAAACGCGCTCCCGATCGCCATGAGGTCGGCCCCCTCGGCGATCAGGTCGGGGAGGTCGCCGGGAAATGGCCCATCTTCGCTCCACAAGGCGCGATAGCCATCGCCGGTGTTGACCGCGAGCCCGCGTCCCCGCCGGTCCTCGAAACGAACGATCTGCATCTGAATTCTCCTGTCTGGCCTTCAGGCCCAATTGACCTTCTTCGAGGTTCGACCGGTGCCCGGATTCATGCTGTTGGTCGGGTCTAGATCGCGATAGTGCCGCTCGAGCGGGGGTTTGGCGGCGTAGAGATGTCCGACATTATGCTCTGCTGGATATTCCGCGCCTCGCGCGTCGAGCAGCGCGAACATCGCATACTCGAAGGCGACCGGATCATGGCTCGCCTTCACCAGATAGTCGCGATGGAAGACGTGGCAGAAGAAATGGCCGCAATAGCTCACACCCACAATCTGCTCCGACAGTTCATCGGGTAGCTTCTCATCCCAGTCGTCGTCATTGCGGCGCAGCGCAACGTCGAGTGCGACAATGTCGGATATCTGATCGCGGTGGAGCGCGCGATAGCGGATGGATGCGCCTGCCACCGCGAAGCGATGAAGAAAGGCCTTGTCTCCCTCATCCCGAGTGCACTCGAAGAAGTCGCCGGTTGCTGTTGGGAAAATCTTCGACAAGAAATCGCGCGCTTCCCGAACGCCTGAACCGCCCATTTTGAGGATCAGGTGATGCTCGTAGCGTCGGTCATAGTCACGCATGCGCTTTGGCAGGTGCCGCGGCAGGAGCGACACGGCCGCCTGAATGACGCGATCGGACAGGTCATGCGGTGCAAAGCGGAGCCTCGCGCAGAAAGCGTCGAACCGTGATTTCAGCGAGAAGACCACAGGAAGCTGCTTTGCGCCAAGATGACGGATCGCCAGAAACGTATCCTTGCCGTAGCGCTCGGTCAGCCTGAAGGCTGAACGATGGATATATTCGGCCTGGATCGGCAGGGAGCTGAAATCGGTGAGGATGGTCCTCCGGATGGCGCTGAGTTCGACCGGATCATTCGATCCGATGTAGAAATCGGTGATTTCCCGCTCACGTGGGAATGTATCCAGACGCACCGCAAAAACGATGACGCGTCCGCCGCTTCCCGCCGCCTCGAAAAGATGGCGCGCGTCATTGTTGAACCGGGCCGGCGTGTCCGCGTCGACCTGACGGACATGGTCCTGGTAGCTCTGATCGGAGCAGACACGCCCCGCATCGTCGACCAAGTCGTCCTCGGTGAAATCTCCGGCATCGAGGCGCGCGAGCATCATCTCCGGCTCCACTCCAAGGCTGACGCCGAGATGATTGATCAATCGAACGGTGCCGTCCGCCATGAGTCGCGCATAGAGGGCCATCTGGGTGTACGCGGGGCCCCGGTGGATCAGCGAGCCGCCGGAGTTGTTGCAGATGCCGCCGAGCACCGAGGCGCCGATGCAGGACGAGCCGATCCGCGAGTGGGGTTCCCGGCCGACTTTTGTGACAATCTCCTCCAGTTCGAACAGACGTGACCCAGGCATGCAAAGGACCTGGGTGCCCTTCCGAATGAGGTGAATTCCCTGAATCCGGACGGTGCTGATGATGACTATCTCGCGATCATAATCGTCGCCGTCCGGCGTCGATCCACCAGTCAGGCCGGTATTCGCCGCCTGCATGATAATGATAACGCCAGCGCGAGCGCATGCATTGACGGTGCGCCATAGTTCAACAAGACTGGCCGGCCGCACGACCGCCAGGG